>NZ_JBQEMZ010000014.1:0-122127 GCF_052044445.1 Cellulosimicrobium sp. 22598 | reverse complement strand
GGCCTCGCGCCTGCAGCTCGGGGACTACTACCGCCAGACGTACGCGTCCAAGCCGGACTGGCAGGGCCTGTAGACCCCTCCGCCGATGAACTCTCGTGGGCCGTGGGCCCACGAGGCACCGCCGCCCGCCGGCGCGCAGTCCACGCCCCTGGACCGCCGCGCCGGCGGGCTCTCTCGTCTTCCGTGCCCGGGTTCCGTGCGTGCCGACCGATGACGTGGTGCCACCCGGGTGTCGGCGCCCCGACGTAGACTTCCCTCCATGATCGAACTCCGCGCGAGCACTCCCCCCGGAGGTCCTGAGGACCCGTTCCGGAACCCTGCGACCGAGCCGACGACCGGCACGTCGACCGGGGTGCTCGAGCGCGAGGAGACGCGCGAGCAGACCGAGCCGGGCGACCACGAGCGCTTCGCGCACTACGTGCGCAAGGAGAAGATCATGGAGTCCGCGCTCTCCGGCAAGCCGGTGATCGCGCTGTGCGGCAAGGTCTGGGTTCCCGGCCGCGACCCGAACAAGTTCCCCGTGTGCCCCACGTGCAAGGAGATCTACGAGGGACTGCGAGACCCGCAGGACGGCGAGGGTGACTCCGGCAAGTGAGCGGGGAGCACCACACGACGTCCACCGGTCACTCCGCCTCCGACACCCGTAGCAGGACCACCCCGCCCGCGCCGCAGAGCCCCTCGTCCGCGGCGGCGTCGCACCTCTCGCCCGCGTTCCCGCGTCGCGCCCCGTGGGGCTCGGCGTCGAAGCTGCGTGCGTGGCAGGCCGAGGCCCTCGAGCTGTACCGCACGCGTGCGCCGCGGGACTTCCTCGCCGTCGCGACCCCCGGCGCGGGCAAGACCACGTTCGCCCTGCGCGTCGCGACCGAGCTGCTCGAGCAGGGGATCGTGCGCCGGGTGACGGTCGTCGCGCCGACCGAGCACCTGAAGCACCAGTGGGCGGACGCCGCGGCGCGCGTCGGCATCCGGATCGACCCGAACTTCCGCAACAGCCAGGGGCGGCACGGCGCCCACTACGACGGCGTCGCGCTGACCTACGCGCAGATCGCCGCCAAGCCCGCGCTGCACGCGGCACGGACGACCGCCGACCGGACGCTCGTCATCCTCGACGAGGTGCACCACGGCGGCGACGCGCTGTCGTGGGGCGACGCGGTGCGCGAGGCGTTCGAGGACGCGACGCGTCGTCTCGCGCTCACGGGCACGCCCTTCCGCTCCGACACCGCGGCGATCCCCTTCGTCGAGTACGAGCGCGGCCCCGACGGCATCCGCCGCTCGCGCGCGGACTACACGTACGGCTACGGCGACGCGCTGCGCGACCACGTCGTGCGACCCGTGCTCTTCCTGTCGTACTCGGGCAACATGCGCTGGCGGACGAAGGCCGGCGACGAGGTGAGCGCGCGCCTCGGCGAGGCGCTCACCAAGGACATGACCGGCCAGGCGTGGCGCACGGCGCTCGACCCGAACGGCGAGTGGATCCCGTCGGTCCTCGCGGCGGCCGACAAGCGGCTGACGGAGGTGCGTCGCGCGATCCCCGACGCCGGGGGACTGGTCATCGCCACCGACCAGACCGACGCGCGCGCCTACGCGGGTCACCTCGCCCGCATCACGGGGAAGTCCCCGACGGTCGTCCTCTCCGACGACGACGGGGCGAGCAGCCGGATCGAGGAGTTCTCCGACGGCGACGGCCGGTGGATGGTCGCCGTGCGCATGGTGTCGGAGGGCGTGGACGTCCCGCGCCTCGCCGTCGGCGTGTACGCGACCTCGACGGCGACCCCGCTGTTCTTCGCGCAGGCCGTCGGACGGTTCGTGCGGGCGCGCAAGCGGGGCGAGACGGCGTCGGTCTTCCTCCCGAGCGTCCCGCACCTGCTGGAGCTCGCGAACGGGCTCGAGATCGAGCGCGACCACGCGCTCGACCGGCCGCTCACCGCGGAGGAGCAGGGCGAGGGGTTCAACCCCGAGGACGCGCTCCTGGCGGAGGCGAACCGCGAGGACAAGGCGTCGGGCGAGCTCGTCCAGGGCTCGTTCGAGGCGCTCGAGGCGCAGGCCTCGTTCGACCGCGTGCTGTTCGACGGCGGCGAGTTCGGCACGGGCGCGGACGTCGGGTCGGACGAGGAGCTCGACTTCCTCGGCCTGCCGGGCCTCCTCGACGCCGACCAGGTCACCACCCTGCTGCGTCAGCGCCAGGCGGACCAGATGAGCGCCCGCTCGAAGTCCAGCCAGTCGGCGGAGCGGGAGCGGTCCGAGATGGACCACCGTCGGGCCGCGGAGCTCCGCAAGGAGCTCCAGCAGCTCGTCTCCGCGTGGTCCCGCCGGAGCGGGCAGCCGCACGGATCGGTGCACACCGAGCTGCGCCGCCGCTGCGGCGGACCCGAGGTCCCGCTCGCGACGGTCGAACAGCTCGACGCCCGTGTCGCGACCGTCCGTGGCTGGTTCGTCGGCAAGCGGTAGCGGCGCCGTCCGCCGCCCATCGATCTGATGGGACATGCGGCCCGCGGGCCGCTTCCAGGCTTGCGGAACGGGCCCGCGATCTGCGGTCGGCCTCATGCCTGCGCAGGTCAGGTCCGAGGCACACTGCTGAACAACTCGGTTGGGCCGGGCGACCGCCTCGTGGCCGCGGCCTGTCCAGGTCGGTGCATCTGACGTCCTCTGGACCCGCCAAGAAGAAGCGGACCATAGGCGGGTGCGTGGGTGGCCACTCGGTCCTGTGCGGGATGCCAGGTCAGAAGCGGTCGCTCCGATGCGACACCCCTCGGACTGACTAGGCGCTAGACCAGAGTCGAGGGCGGAAACCGGACGTTGCCGCGATGGCCAACTGTCGATAGTGTGTGACATGCATGATTTAGTAGGGTGCTTTACAAACTCGAAGGAGAAGTGCATGAACATCGTCGTTCGTATCGCCGACCGGATCCTCCAGAAGGTCGCTCCGTCCGCCACCGCCCAGGCCGCGTGCACCGTCACACGCACCACCCAGTGCCTCTCGACCATCTGCGGCTCCATGGGGCGTCGCACGCAGCGGATCGCGTACCGCGACTCCTGCACCGGTCAGACGACGTACGCGTTCCCCTGCTCCTGCTGATCCAGGGCCCGGGTGGCTTCGTCTGACTGACGGGGCCGCCCGGGCTCATGCGACCCCCGGTCGCCTGCAGCCGGAGCGCCGCGACCGAAGGGCGCCTGTGACGCACGGCAGAGTATGTGTCGGCCGCAGCCCCTTGCTGAGTACGCACTGCTGGAGAAACGATGCTCGAGACGCTCGCCCTGCTTCTTCCGCTCGCCCTTGGCGGTGTGCTGCTCGTCTCCGGTGTCGCGAAGCTGCGCGGGACCGACAACGAGAACACCTGGGAGCTCCTGCTCGACCGTGCCCCACGACCGCTGCGCGCCCTGCCCGCCCGCCCGTTGTCGTGGGCACACGTCGTCGCCGAGCTCACTGTCGGAGTCCTGCTGCTCGTCGGGCATGGCGTCCGGGTGCCGGCTCTTGTCGTCGCGACCTGTCTGTTCGGTGCGTTCACCGCTGTCGCCCTGTACTCCACGCGTGCCAAAGACCCGGTTCCGTGCTCGTGCTTCGGCCGGGGGACCACCATGCTCAAGCCCCGCCACGTCGGCCGGAACGCCGCCCTGACTCTCATGGGCGCTTCAGCTCTCGTCCTGAACGCGGGATCGACGCCGGCTCCCGCTCCCGGTCAGGTGATGCTCGCGGTCGCCGTGGCCGTCATCGTCACCGCTCTGGTCTGGGCATTCGACGACATCGCCTACCTGCTCAACCCACGCGCCTGATCGGAACCACCAGTGACCGTTCTCACCGTCGCCGTCATCCTGCTCGCCGCTCTCGTCGGCTTCAATCTCCTGCTCACGGTCGCCCTGGCCCGTCGGTTGCGGGACGTCGAGTCCAAGGGCACCGGTCGCAGCCGCGGAGTGCTGAATCTCCCTGACCTCGACGAGGTCCCGGCGGGCACGCCCGTGACGGCCTTCTCAGCCGTCACGACCACCGGGCGGACCATCACCGAGCAGGAGCGGTTCGGGGAACGCACCGTCTACGGCTTCTTCGACACCGCCTGCGGTGTCTGCGCCGAGCAGCTCCGCCCGCTGGTCGAGACGGTGCGACGCGACGGCTTCACCCCTGACCAGGTCATCGCCTTCGTCACCCACGACCCTGACGGCAAGGCCGATCTAGAGAAGTACACATCCGTGCTCGAGCCGTACGTGACGGTCGTCGTGCACCGCGAGCGCGAGGTGACCCGACCGTTCGAACCGGGCGGCTTCCCCGGATTCGTGCTCGCCGACTCGGCAGGGCTCGCACGACGTTCCGGCGTGGAGGTCTCCCACCTGGACGACGTCCTCGTCAGGGCATGATCGCGGCCGCCTGTCGCGCGATCGGTCTCTGTGCTCGTGCGGCCCCTGGGACCCTCGCCGTCTTCGCGACGATCACCCTCATCGAGGGACTACTACCCGCTGGGCTCGCCCTGACGATCAAGTGGCTCCTGGACGTCCTTCAGTCAGGTTCGGACGCGCCGGGGGTGCCCCCGTCGCTGGCGGACTCGCCGCTCACTATCGTCCTCCTGGTTGTCGTCATCGGGCTGCTCGGCGCGCTCACGGGCTCCGCGCTGGGCTACCTCGGCGACCGCGTGCGACGTGCGGTCTCCCTCCTCGTGACGCAGCGGCTCTACGGAGCGGTCAGCGCACTGCCTGGGCTGCGGAGCCTCGAGGACCCGGCATTCCGCGACCGGATCCGTATGGCCGAGACTGCTGCGACGAGCGCGCCTCAGGAGATCGTCTATTCGCTGTTCGGTGCGATGCGATCCGTCCTGACGCTGGCCAGCCTGCTCGGAATCCTCGTGACGATCAGTCCGCTCGTCACCGCACTCACGATCGCCGCGTCGATACCGGCGTTGTTCGTGGCGCTCGTGCTCAACCGCGAGCGGGCCACGGCGTTGTGGATGATCAGTCCTCGCATGAGGCGCCAGGCTTTCTACCAGGAACTGATGCTCAACACCGCAGCGGCCGCGGAGGTTCGGATCTTCGGCGCCCGATCGTTCCTGGTGAACCGGATGCGCGGCGAACTCTCGGCTATCAACGCAGAGGAGGAGCGCCTCGACCGCAAGAACGTCCTCAGTGAAGCCCCGCTGTCGCTGCTCGCTGCATCGGTGTCCGGCGGGGGACTGGTGTGGATGGTGCTCGCGGCGGCTCGCGGGGAGTTCACCATCGGCGACGTGTCGGCGTTCATCGCGGCCGTCGCGGGCGTCCAGGGCTCGACCAGGATGCTCGTCCAGAGCGTGACACGCTCCCACGAGACCCTGCTCATGTTGCGGCACTACGACGACCTCCTGGCAACGCCACCCGACCTGACCGCGCCCGCCGAGCCGGCGGCTCTGAACCCGCTGAGCGGCGAGATCCGGTTCGAGGACGTCTGGTTCCGCTATACCCCCGACGGACCGTGGGTGCTGCGAGGTGTCTCGTTCTCCGTTCCCGCTGGCAGTTCCCTCGCCATCGTCGGACTCAACGGCGCGGGCAAGAGCACGCTCGTCAAGCTCTTGTGCCGCCTCTACGACCCGGTCCGCGGCCGCATCCTCTGGGACGGTACCGATGTCACGGCGTTCGACGTCGACGACCTGCGCTCCAGGATCAGCGTCGTCTTCCAGGACTTCATGTCCTACGAGCTCACCGTGCGGGAGAACGTTGCGCTCGGCTCCCTGGACGGTCTTCGCGATGACGACCGGATCGGCGCTGCGCTCAGCGCAGCCGGGGCCGATGGATTGGTCGACGGCCTTCCGCGCGGGTACGAGACGATGCTGTCGCGACTCTTCTACAACGACGAGGAGGTCGTCGACGGTGTCCCCGAGACCGGTACCACCCTCTCCGGCGGGCAATGGCAGCGTCTCGCGCTCGCCCGGTCGCTGATGCGCCGCAGCAGAGATCTGCTGATCCTGGACGAGCCGACCTCCGGCCTCGACCCTCAGGCCGAACGTGAGGTCCGCGACCTGCTCGACACCCTGCGGGAGGGCACGGCCACCGTCCTGGTCTCGCACCGTCTCGGCGCGGCCCGCAACGCTGACCAGATCGTCGTGCTCGAGGGTGGCTGCGTCGCCGAACGCGGCTGTCACGACGAGCTGGTGGCGCTCGACGGTGAGTACGCGAGGTTGTTCGCGCTCCAGGCGGCGGACTACACGGAGGTCCTCGCATGACGGCACTGGCGGCGATCCTCGCTGCGGCGACCTGTGTCGTCGCGGCGGCGGTCGTGGCGTTGTTGTTCGTCCGGACCCGGTTGGTCTATGTCCCCGTCGACGGGAGCTCGATGACGCCCACCTTTCACCCCGGTGACGTCGTGGTGGCGTATCGAGGTGGGCGTCCGGCTGTCGTCGGCGACGTCGTGGTCGTGCGCGAGCCTGACCAGACGCAGGGATGGCGCAACCTCCCGCCTCTGCTTCCGGGCGGACCCACCCCGAGCGGTTGGTACATCAAACGGGTGAGCGAACCTGTCGGCGACGTCCCGGCGGATCAGCTCTATCTGCTCAGCGACAACCCGGGCGGCATCGACTCGCGACATCACGGACCCTGCCCACGAGACCAGGTCCTCGGGCGGGTCGTCCGGGTCGCCTCGCGGGCGTCCGGAAGCTGGGAGGGCGGCCGCCGACGCCCATAGTCCGATGCGAGCGATCCCGGGCGTTGCGGTGCATGTCCGAGGGGCGAGAGCGGCGGCCTTGATCACTCCGGACTTCCGCGCGTCCGTCGGGCACGGTGCCACGACCAACCGGCGCGCGACAACGTTCCTGCGGCCGACCACGGTTCTCGCTCCCGTGGCCTACCTCGCACGACGTGGGCTCCGCCTCGACGGACCTGCCGCGAACGGCGTTCAGGGGAGCGTGTGCACGACCGTCGGGATCGCGGGGTCGCCGGCGGACAGGCGTCGTGCGCCGCGGGGCAGCTCGGCGCGGGCCTCGCGGTGGCGGTGCGCCGCGTTCTGGACGCCGTAGGACCCGACCCAGCGGGAGTCGACCGCGCCGTCGACGACGAGCGGGACCTGGAGCGGGCGCAGGTCGCCGTCGTCGGGCTCCCACTCCTGGACCGGGAGGTCGGCGCCCGTGACGACGACCTCCTCGACCGCGCGCCCGTCGACGTCGAACCGGCGCGCGGCGACCTTGCGCCCGCCGGTGCTGGTCTTGGCCGTGGACGCCTTGGCGACGGGCTGGAGCACGCCGGTGGAGTCGGCGCGCGCGACGAGCTTGTAGACCATGCCGCACGTCGGCGCGCCGGAGCCGGTGACGAGCGACGTGCCCACGCCGTAGGAGTCGACCGGGGCGGCGGCGAGCGACGCGATGGCGTACTCGTCGAGGTCGGACGTGACGGTGATCTTCGTGTCGTGCGCACCGAGCGAGTCGAGCTGGCGCCGCACCTCGACGGCGAGGACACCGAGGTCGCCCGAGTCGAGACGGACGGCGCCGAGGCGCCCGCCGGCGGCCCGGACCGCGTTCTGGACCCCCTTGCGCACGTCGTAGGTGTCGACGAGGAGCGTGGTCTCGGGGCCGAGGGAGGCGACCTGCGAGGCGAAGGCGGACTCCTCGTCGTCGTGCAGGAGCGTGAACGCGTGCGCGGCCGTGCCGATGGTCGCGAGCCCGTAGCGGCGTCCTGCCTCGAGGTTCGAGGTCCCGGCGAACCCGCCGACGACGGCGGCACGCGCCGCGGCGACGGCGGCCTGCTCGTGCGCGCGCCGCGCGCCCATCTCGAGGCAGGGGCGCTCGACGGCGGCGCTCGTCATGCGCGACGCGGCCGAGGCGACGGCGGAGTCGTAGTTGAGGATCGACAGCACGAGCGTCTCGAGCAGGACCGCCTCGGCGAACGTGCCCTCGACGGTCATCACGGGGGAGTGCGGGAAGAAGACCTCGCCCTCGGCGTACCCGGTGATCGTCCCGGTGAACCGATACCCGGCGAGGAACTCGAGGGTGCGGTCGTCGACGACGGACTGCGCGTGCAGCCAGTCGAGCTCCTCGGCCCCGAAGCGGAACGACGAGAGCGCCTCGAGGACGCGTCCGGTCCCCGCGAGGACCCCGTAGCGCCGCCCGGGGGGCAGGCGGCGCGTGAAGACCTCGAACAGGCAGTGCCGGTCGGCGGTGCCGTCCGCGAGCGCGGCCTGGAGCATCGTCAGCTCGTAGCGGTCGGTGAGCAGGGCGGTCGACGCGACCGGCCGGTACGGCGGGCGCTGCGGGACCGGGCCGGCCTGTCCCGGCGAGGCAGCGCTGTCGGTCGGGGAGAGGGCGACGCTGCCCGGATCGGCGAGGCTCATGCGGAATACGGTAGGGCAGCGACGGGCACGACGGGTGTCGACAGGCCCACGAATACAGTGGTGGCGTGAGCCCCCAGCCGATCTTCACCCGCGCCGTCGGCGCGCGGGCGTCCGTGACCGTGCCCGAGGAGGCGACCCGGGTCGACGAGTCCGTCCTCCCCGACAGCCCGTGGGTCACCCTCGTGTGGAACGACCCGGTCAACCTCATGAGCTACGTCGCGTACGTGTTCGAGTCCTACTTCGGGTACGCCGCGGAGCGCGCCCACGAGCTCATGCTCCAGGTGCACCAGGAGGGTCGTGCCGTCGTGTCGACGGGCGACCGCGAGCGCATGGAGGTCGACGTGCAGGCGATGCACTCGTACGGGCTGTGGGCGACGCTCCAGAAGGACGGCGAGCAGTGAGGCCGTTCCGCGCGGAGGCGCACGGGTACGTCGCAGAGCTCGAGCCGTCGGAACGGATCGTGCTGGCCCAGCTCGCGGGCGACGTCGCGCAGATGCTCCAGGAGGGCGTGCCCGGTCGGGTGCCGGGGGAGCCCGGGCCGTCCGGGCCCGACGACGGGTGGTCGCCCCCCGGCTGGACGGGCCCGGCGCCCCGTGGGCACGGGTCGGACGCGACGCCCCCGCCCGACCCGGCGGTGCGTCGTCTGCTCCCGGACGCGTCGGACGACGTCGAGGTGGCTGCCGAGTTCCGGCGGTTCACGCAGGACGACCTCGCGGCGCGCAAGGTCGGGCGGCTGGTGCGGCTGGCGCGCCTGCTCGTGGACGCGGAGCCCGCCGAGGTGGCCCCGTTCACGGTCGCGCGCGACGAGGCCGAGGACGTGGCGGGGGCACTGACGGACGTCCGCCTCGTGCTCGCGGAGCGGCTCGGCCTGCGGACCGACGAGCAGGTCGAGGGCTTGTACGACGAGCTGGACCGCGAGGGCGACGACGGCCCGGACGACGGCGAGGTGGGCGGCGCGCCGCGCCGCTTCCTCGTGAGCGTGTTCCTGCTCACGGGACTGCTCCAGGAGTCGCTCGTGGACGGCATGCTCGCCGACCTGCGCGCGGGGCGCGGCCGGCCCTGAGGGTCGTGCCGCGCGTCGGGCCGGACGGGCGACCGCCCTGTGGGCGCTGCCACAGGCGGCAGCCGCGGTTCGGTGCGCCCCGCGCGCGGGCGCGCCAGTAGGCTCGGGCGGGTGAACGACGCTCCCATCGGGATCTTCGACTCGGGCGTGGGCGGCCTGACCGTCGCGCGCTCGATCCTGGACCAGCTCCCGAACGAGTCCCTCCTCTACATCGGGGACACCGCGAACGGCCCCTACGGGCCCAAGCCGCTCGCGGCGGTCCGGGCGATGGCGCTGGCGATCATGGACCAGCTCGTCGACGACGGCGTGAAGATGCTCGTCATCGCGTGCAACTCGGCCTCCTCGGCGGTCCTGCGCGACGCCCGCGAGCGGTACACGCAGCGTCACGGCCTGCCGGTCGTCGAGGTGATCCTCCCGGCGGCGCGGCGCGCGGTCGCGGCGACGCGCTCGGGGCGGATCGGGGTCATCGGGACGCGCGCCACCATCACGTCGCGGTCGTACGAGGACGCGTTCGCCGTCACGCCGGGCCTGCACCTGACGACCCAGGCGTGCCCGGACTTCGTGCCCCTCGTCGAGCAGGGCGTGACGTCGGGGCCCGAGGTGCTGGAGGTCGCGCACCGCTACCTCGACCCGGTCAAGGCGGCGGGCGTCGACACCCTCGTGCTGGGGTGCACCCACTACCCCCTCCTGACGGGCGCGATCTCCTACGTCATGGGCGAGGAGGTCACGCTCGTGTCGAGCGCGGAGGAGACCGCCAAGGACGTCTACCGCACGCTCGTCGCGCACGACCTCGAGCGCTCGCGCGACGCAGGGCCGCCGCAGCACCGCTTCCTCGCGACGGGCAGCGCGGAGCCGTTCGAGCACCTGGCGCGCCGCTTCCTCGGCCCCGAGGTGCTCCGCGTGGAGGCGGCCTGATGCGCCTCGTCACGGTCGGGTGCTCGGGGTCGTTCGCCGGGCCGGAGTCGCCTGCGTCGTCGTACCTCGTCCAGGTCCCGGCTGCCGAGGCCGCGGCCGCGGGCTTCGAGGCGCGCGAGTGGAACGTCGTGCTCGACCTCGGGAACGGGTCGCTGGGTGCGCTCCAGCGGTTCGTGGACCCGCTCGACCTCGACGCGATCGCGCTGTCGCACCTGCACCCCGACCACTTCGTCGACGTCTGCGGGCTGTACGTCTACCTGCGCTACCACCCCGAGCGCGGCTCGACCCGGACCGGCGTGCCGAGCCGGTTGACGGTGCTCGGTCCGTCGGGGACGGCCGCGCGCATCGAGGCGGCGTACGGCGCCGAGCCGGGCGACGGGATGGCCGAGGAGCTCGACGTGCGGGTCTGGGACCCGGGCGCGCCCGTCCAGGTCGGGCCGCTCACGCTGGAGCCCTACCGCGTGTTCCACCCCGTCGAAGCGTACGGCGTGCGCGTCACGGGGCCGTCGTCGCTGCGGCCGGGCGAGCGGGCCGTGCTCGCGTACACGGGCGACACCGACGCGTGCGACGGCGTCGTCGAGCTCGCGCGGGACGCCGACCTGCTGCTGTCGGAGGCCGCGTTCCACGAGGGCCGCGACGACGGCGTCGAGCGCGGCATCCACCTCACGGGGCGTCGCGCGGGCGAGGTCGCGACGACGGCCGGCGCGCACCGCCTGGTGCTGACGCACCTCCCGGCGTGGAACGACCCCGAACGCTCCCGCGCGGAGGCGCGCGAGTCGTACGCGGGTCCGGTCGACGTCGCGACGACGGGCGCGGTGTTCGACCTCTAGTCCCTGAGTGCGGGGGACCTGTCGCCCGCACGGCGTCGTGACGACAGACACCCGCACTCAGCGGGTGCCGGGTGGTCGGTAGGGTGGCGGCATGACCATCCCCGCATCGTCCTCGGACACGGGCGCGCGCCTGCGCGCCGACGGCCGCACGCCCGACCAGCTCCGCCCCGTGACCATCACCCGCCACTGGCTCGACCAGGCCGAGGGGAGCGTGCTCGTCGAGTTCGGTCGCACGCGCGTGCTGTGCGCGGCGTCGTTCACGGAGGGCGTGCCGCGCTGGCGCAAGGGGTCGGGCGAGGGCTGGGTCACCGCCGAGTACGCGATGCTGCCGCGCGCGACGAACGAGCGCAGCCAGCGCGAGTCGGTCAAGGGCAGGATCGGCGGGCGCACGCACGAGATCTCGCGTCTCATCGGCCGGTCCCTGCGCGCGATCATCGACGTCTCGGCGCTCGGCGAGAACACGATCGTGCTCGACTGCGACGTCCTGCAGGCCGACGGCGGCACGCGCACCGCGGCGATCACCGGCGCCTACGTCGCGCTCGCCGACGCCGTCGCGTGGGGCCAGCGGCACGGCCACATCACGGGCGGCAAGCCCGTGCTGACCGACTCCGTCGCGGCGGTGAGCGTCGGGATCATCGACGGCACGCCCATGCTCGACCTCCCGTACGTCGAGGACGTGCGCGCCGAGACGGACATGAACGTCGTCGTCACGGGCTCCGGGACGTTCGTCGAGGTGCAGGGCACGGCGGAGCACGCGCCGTTCGACCGCGCCGAGCTCGACGCGCTGCTCGACCTCGCGGTGGCAGGCACGGCCGACCTCACCGCGATCCAGCGCGCGGCGCTCGCGGCGGACGCGCGGTGAGCGGCGCGCCCGCGGCGACGGGCGTCGTCGTGCCCGACGGCGCGCGCCTCGTCCTCGCGACGCACAACCCGGGCAAGATCGCCGAGCTGCGCGCCATCCTGGCCGCTGAGCTCGACGCGCACCCGGGGCTCGAGCTCGCGCCCGAGGCGATCGTCGGCGCGGGCGACGTGGGCGCGCCCGAGCCGGTCGAGGACGGCGTGACGTTCGCGGAGAACGCGCTCATCAAGGCGCGCGCGCTCGTCGCGGCCACGGGGCTGCCCGCCGTCGCGGACGACTCGGGCCTCGCCGTCGACGTGCTCGGCGGCGCCCCCGGGATCTTCTCGGCGCGCTGGGCCGGGCGGCACGGCGACGACGTCGCGAACCTCGAGCTCCTGCTCGCCCAGCTCGGCGACGTGCCCGCCGAGCACCGGGCAGCGGGCTTCGTGTGCGCGGCGGCGCTCGTCACGCCGGACGGCACCGAGGTGGTGCGCACCGGCGAGATGCGCGGGACCCTTCTGACCGCACCGCGCGGTGAGAACGGGTTCGGGTACGACCCGATCCTCCTGCCGGACGAGCAGCCGGACCCCGGCGCGCCCGCCCGCTCCGCGGCCGAGCTCAGCCCCGCGGAGAAGAACGCCGTCAGCCACCGGGGCAAGGCGTTCCGCGCGCTCGCACCGGAGATCGTGACCGTGCTCTCGGCGAGGTAGAGGCCCGGTCCGGAGAGGGAGAGGGACGGTCCGGAGAGGGAGAGGCCCGGTACGGCGAGGGAGAGGCCCGGTACGGCGAGGGTGAGGCCTGGTCCCAGACCACGCCTCTCCCTCGGGCGACCACGCCTCTACCTCGGGGCGCGGGCCGCGCGGAGGCGCGTGACGAGCGTGGCGACGAGGCGCCACCCGACGAGCGTCGCGAGCAGGAACAGCGCGGAGACCACGAGGAACGGCACGGCGAGGCCCTCGCCCGTCAGGGCCCGCAGGGCCATGCCGACGGCCCATGTCAGCGCCCACGCGCCGACACCGACGGGCCAGGGCGCGAGCGGGCGTCGCCACGCGCGCAGCACGATCCACGCGACCGCGAGGCCGACGAGGAACGGCCACGCGATGCCGGCGACGGCGGTCAGGGGGCTGTTCGCGGAGTGGGTCGCGCGGCCACCGGCGGCGAAGGCGAGGACGCTCACGACGTCGAGCGCGACGGCGAGCGCCACGGCCCCGGTCGTGGCCCGGTCCGTCGGGGGCGCCGTCGTCGTCCCGGGGGTGCCGGCGGCGGGAGACGGGACGTTCGCGTGGTCCGGTCCGGAGGGCGCGGTGCTCATGGGCTCGACCGTACCCCGCTCGCGAGATCGGCCCGTACGGTCGAGATCGACCCTCGGGAGGTCGATCTCGCGCCGCGGGGGCCGATCTCGCGGACCATAAGGTAGTCCCCGTGCATCTTGCCGCCGACGACCTCGCCTTCGCCTACCCCGGACGACCCGTCCTCGACGGGGTCGGGGTACGCGTCGCGGCGGGGACGCGGCTCGGGGTGGTGGGGGAGAACGGCACGGGCAAGTCGACGCTGCTGCACGTGCTCTCGGGGGACCTCGCACCCGGTCGCGGGGAGGTCCGGCGCGCGGGCTCGCTCGCGCTCGTCGAGCAGGAGCTCGCGATCGCGCCGGGACAGACGGTGGGCACGCTCGTCGCCGCGACGCTGAGCGGGCTGCGGGCGGTCGCGGCGGAGCTCGAGGCGGCAGCGCGCGACTTCGACCACGAGGCCGGCGACCTCGCCGAGCTCACCGAGATCCTCGCGCGGGCCGAGCACCTCGCGGTGTGGGACGCGGACCGCCGGGTCGACGTCGCGCTCTCGCGGCTCGGCGCGTGCCGCGACCGGGACCGCGAGCTCGCGACCCTGTCCGTCGGCGAGCGCTACCGCGTGCGGCTCGCGTGCCGGCTGGCCGAGCGTGCGGACCTGCTGCTCCTCGACGAGCCCACCAACCACCTCGACGCGGGCGGCATCGACTTCCTCACGGGCGAGCTCGTCGCGTGGCGCGGCGGCGTGGTGATGGTCACGCACGACCGGCAGCTCCTCGACGACGTCGCGACCGAGATCCTCGACCTCGACCCGGCCATGGACGGGAAGCCGGTGCTCTACGGGCAGCCGGGCTACCTGTCCTACCGGTTCGCCAAGAACCAGGCGCTGCACCGCTGGCGCCAGCGGTTCCGTGCGGAGCAGAAGCGCGCGGAGAAGCTCGCCGCCGTGCTCGACGCGTCGTACGAGGGGCTGTCCGACGAGTGGCGCCCGCCCAAGGGCAGCCAGAAGCACCGTCGCGCGACGCGGGCCCGCATCCACGTCAAGGCCGCGGACCGGCGCCTCCAGCAGCTCGAGGCGGAGGCCGTCGAGGTCCCGGTGCCGCCGCTCCAGCTCGTCTTCCCCGAGCTGCCCGCGATGTCGCCCGGCTGGGACCCGGGCGACCCGGTCCTCGAGCTGCGCAGCCCGCGCGTCGGGCCCGACGGCGGCGCGCGCCTCGACCTGCCCGGGACCCGGGTCGCGCTCCCGCCCTCGGGCCGGCTGCTCGTCACCGGGCCGAACGGCAGCGGCAAGTCGACGTTCCTCGCGGCGCTCGCGGGACTGGTGCCCCTCGACCGCGGGGCACGGTCCGTGGTCGACGGCGCACGGCTGGGCGTCGTCGCGCAGGAGGGCCCGGCGCTGCCCCCCGAGGCCGAGGACCGCACCGGGTTCGACGAGTACGCGCGGGAGGCCCTCGAGCTGCTCGACGCGGGACGCCTGGACCCGGACCACCTCGTGCCGGTCGCGTTCCTCGGCCTGCTGACCGAGGAGGACCTGGAGCGCCCGCTGCGCGAGCTGTCCGCGGGGCAGCGACGCCGGTTCGACCTCGCCCGCGCGCTCCTGGCCGCGCCGCACGTGCTGATCCTCGACGAACCGACCAACCACCTCTCGATCGACCTCGTCGACGAGCTCACGCAGGCGCTGCGGGTCACGCCCGCGGCCGTGGTCGTCGCGACGCACGACCGGCGGATGCGCGAGGACCTCGACGACTGGCCGCGGCTCGAGCTCGCGGGCTGACCCCGGCGGCGAGACCGGCACGACCTGCGACGGCACGACCTGCGACGGCACCGACGCGCGACGGTACGGATCCGCGGCGGCACCGACCCCGATCCCTACCAACCGCGGGAGCCTCAGCGGCCCTCGGCCGGGCTCGCCGCGGGCACGAGCACCTTGCCCAGCGCGCGGCCCCACGCCCGTGCGCGGTCCAGCTCGCCGTCGTCGAGCGGCCCCTCGACGTCCCCGACGTAGAACGACGCCGGGGGAGTGACCAGGCGGAAGCCGGCGCGGCGCAGCACCTTGGCCGCGCCGCGCGCGGCGGAGCCGGGCAGGGGCTTGACCTTGGTGACGCGCGTGTCGAACGTCGCGGCCAGGCGCGTTTCGTCCTGGCGCGGGACGGACTCGACCCACTCGCGCAGTCCCGTCGCGCGGTCGGACACGTCGCCGCTCGCGCGCTGCACGGCCTCGGCGCGGGTCGTGGGCCGGGTCATGCCGAACGCGTGGGTCGGGCCGCCGGCGACGACGAGGCCCATGTGCCGGAGCGCCTCGGGGCTCGCGGCGGGGTCGGTCACGTCGACCACCGTCACGCGGACCGTCTCGCTCAGCCCCTCGGCGACGGCCTGCGCGACCCGTTCGCTGTTCCCGTACATCGACTCGTAGACCACTGCGGCATCCATGGCGCGCCCCTTCGTCGAACGCCCGTCCGGACCGGACGGGTCCCCTCCCTCCAGCGTCCGGGCGGGGGCCCGCCCGGCCCAGGGCCGAGCGGACGGAGCGTGGGGGTCGTTGGTCCCGGGCTCGCCGTCGTCCGGTGGACGAGGCGTCAGGGGGCTGGGCGCAGCCGCGCGTCGACGAGGCGCACGACCCACGCCAGCGCGAGGAAGACGACCGCGACGACCGCCGTGTTGACCAGCGCCAGGCCCAGGCCGAGCTCGCCCACGTCGAGGAACGGGTACGGGTACCAGTCCACGACAGCGCCCCGGACGAACGTGTACGCGATCCACGCGAGGGGGTAGACGACGGACCACCACACCGTCGCGGCGTCGACCCGGGGGCGCGGACCGACGAGGAGCCACGCCGCGACGGCGAGCACGGGCGCGAGCAGGTGCAGGAGCAGGTTCGAGACCTGGCCGGCGGCGCTCAGCTCGGCGAGGCCGCGCAGGACGGTGTTGTAGACGAGGCCGGTGACGGCGATGCACAGCAGCGCGTCGAGGTGCGCGACGCGGAGCACCGGGCCGTCGCGCTCGGGCCGCACCGCGAGGAGGACCGAGACGATCCCGACGAGCAGGTTCGACTGGATCGTGAAGTAGGAGAAGAGGCGCACGAGCCGCTCGGCCTGGCTCGGGGCCGAGCCGGGCCCGTCGACGAGCGCGATGACGAGCTCCATGGCGACGCCCGTGAGCGCGGCGAGCGCCACGAGCGCGTGGAGCACCCGCGCGACGGCGATCCTTCGTCCGGTCGCCGGGACGCGCGGCGCACCGGTCACGGCAGGCGGCCGACGTACGCCATCGCCTGGCGCAGCAGCACCCCCTGGCCGCCGCGCATCTCGAGCTGCACCTCGTCGCTGCACGCCTGCTCGGGCGTGAGCCACGCGAGCTCGAGCGCGTTCTGCTGCGGGCGGCAGTCGCCCGTCACCGGCACCACGTACGCGAGCGACACCGCGTGCTGGCGGGGGTCGTGGTAGGAGGTGATGCCCGGCGTCGGGAAGTACTCGGCGACCGTGAACGGCTGCGGCGACGCGGGGACCTGGGGGAGCGCGACCGGGCCCAGGTCCTTCTCGATGTGCCGCAGCAGGGCGTCGCGGATGCGCTCGTGGAACATCACGCGGCCGGAGACCAGGGCGCGCGTCATCATGCCCTCCGGCGTGACGCGCAGCAGGAGCCCGACCGCGACGACGTCGCCGGAGTCGTCGACCCGCACCGGGACGGCGTCGACGTAGACGAGCGGGAGCTGCGCACGGGCGACCGCGATCTCCTCCGGGCTGAGCCAGCCCGCGGGCTGCGGGTTCTCGTGGGAGAAGTCGTCGGGCACGAAGTCGGCGGTGTCGGTCACGCGACTGTTCTACCCCGTGCGGTGCGCCGGGGCGAGTCCGCTCACGGCACGGCGGGACCGGCGGGCGGCTCGGCGACCCGCGCGACGATCTCGACGAGCGCCCGTTCCGCCACCGCAGCGGGCAGCACCTCCATGACGGCCATGAGCGGCGCGAGCCGGTCGGGCAGGACGGAGCGGGCCGTCCCGCCGTGCTCGCCGCCGTCCGCGGCGAGGGCCGCGAGCAGCGCCTCCCAGACGGCGTCGGCGGTGGGCTCCGGCGCAGCGCCGCCGGCGCCCGGGGCGAACGCCCCCGCGAGCGCGCCGAGCACGGCGCTCACGTCGGGGCGCGGCTCGCCGCGCACGGCGTCCGCCCCCCGGACGAGCGCCGCGACGAGGCCCTCGAGGCCCGCCTCCGTCACGGGGGTGACCGTGAGGTGGGTCGTGTGCGGCAGGTGGGTCCCGTCGTCCTGCGCGAGCCCCGGCTGGGGCTGGAGGACCCAGCCGAGCGACCGGACGGCGTCGGCCCACAGGTGCGGGTCGACCTGCCGCGCGGCCGGGACGGACTCGTCGCAGGCCACCGCGACGAGGGGGCCGGTCGGGTGGCCGACGACGCGCAGCCCGTCGATCCCCTCGATCGCCGCGCGCAGCGCCCGGGTCGCGCGCACGCACCGTGCGGTGAGGGCCGTGTACCCGGGCGTCCCGAGGGCTTGGCTCACGGCCCACGCCGCGGCGAGCGGGGCCGCCGAGCGCGAGCCGGACGTCGTCGGGTTGACCACCGGGTAGCCGGGCCAGCCCGTCGTCGCGAAGAACTGGCGGCGCTGCCGGTCACGGCCACGCACGAGCAGGACCGACGTGCCCTTGGGGGCGTAGCCGTACTTGTGCACGTCCGCGGAGATGCTCGTCACGCCCGGCACGGAGAAGTCGAACGCGGGCACCTGCTCGCCGCCCGCGCGCTCCCAGAAGGGCAGGACCCACCCACCGACGCACGCGTCCACGTGCACCGGCACGCCGCGCGCGGCGGCCGCGGCGGCGACCTCGGCCACCGGGTCGACGACGCCGTGCGGGTACGACGGCGCGGACACGACGACCAGCGCGACGTCGGCGCCGTCAGGCCCGCCGTCGAGCTCCGCGACGAGGTCGGCGGCGGCGAGCGTGCCGGTCGCGGGATCGACCGGCACGAGCGTGAGGTCGACGTCGAGGTACTGCGCGGCCTTGCGGAACGCCGCGTGCACGCTCACCGGGGCGACGACGCGCGGGCGCACGCCGGGCCGGTCCGCGCGGGCGGCGTCTCGCGCGATCTTCACCGCGAGGAGGCAGCTCTCGGTCCCGCCCGAGGTCACCGAGCCCACGACGGCGTCGGGCCCGGTGGTGGGCCCGCGGAGCATGGTCCGGGCGAAGGCGACGAGCTCGGACTCCATGACGGCCACCGAGGTGAACGTGGTCGGGTCGAGGCCGTTGACGGGCTGGACCGCGCGGGCGGCCGCGGCGGCGAGCTCGTCGAGCTCGGCGAGACCCGGGTCGTAGACGTAGGACAGGACGCGGCCCCCGTGCGTGGGGGCGTCGTCGGCGCGGAGCGCGGCGAGCCGGTCGAGGATCCCGTCCGTGCGCAGCGGGACGTCGCCCGGCGCGCCCCCGGAGTGCTCCGAGGAGGGGTCAGTCGTGCGCTCGGTCGGTGGAGGCGTGGTCACGCGGCAGCTCCGGTGCTGTGTCGTCGATGTCCCCCTTGCGCAGACCGTACCGTACGAGCGGTACGAGGCTTGTCAGCACGAGGACCGCGGGGACGACCGAGAACGCCAGGGCGATGCCGTCGACGGCCGCGGTCGGCTGCGCCACGGTCTCCCCGGCGCGCGACGACACGTAGCCCGTGATGCCGAGGACGAGCGAGAGCACCGCGGCGCCGAGCGCCATGCCCGTGGTCTCGCCCGCCGTCCAGACGCCGCTGAACGCCCCGCCGCGCCCCTCGCCGTGCGTGCGCGCGTCGTGGGCGATGACGTCCGGGAGCATCGCGAGCGGCAGCGCCTGCATGCCCGCGTAGGCGATCCCGGCGAGGGCCGTCGGGACGTACACCCACGCGCCGGGCGCCCACAGGAGCGGGACCATCCCGAGCGCGGCGACGGCGAAGAGCACCGTGGCGACGACGAAGCCGCGCTCCTTCCCGTCGCGGCGCGCGAGCCGGGTCCACAGGGGCATGCAGAGCAGCGCGGGGGCGATGAGGGCGGCGAAGAGGTAGCTCACCGCGGCCTCGTCGTGGAGCACGTACCGGGCGACGTACGCCGCCCCCGCGAGCATGAGGCCGGTGGCGACCGCCTGGAGGAAGAACGCCGCGAGCAGCGTGCGGAACGGCCGCGAGCGGCGCAGCGCGTCGAACGCCTCGCGGACCGCGAGGGTCCATGCGCGCGAAGCCGACGTCGACGCGGCGGGGGCGAGCGACGTCGTCGTCCCGACGGGCGAGCCCGCGTTCCGGGCGCCCGGCGTGCGTGGGGCGACGCGGGTGGCGACGAGCATCCCGGCGCCGATGACGAGGCCGGACACGACGCCCATGACGAGGTAGCCCGAGGTCGAGTCGCCACCCCCGCGCAGCGCGGGGCCGCCCGCGCCGAACAGCAGGATCGCGAACGCGAGCGCCGCGACGCGCCACGCGAGCAGCCGCGTGCGGCCGTCGTAGGTGGGGTCGAGCTCGGCCGGCAGGGCGATGTACGGGACCTGGAAGAGCGAGAACGCCGTCGCGGCGAGGAGGAAGGCGACGAGCACCCAGATCGCCGCCGCGGTGGGCCCGGCCGCGGCGGGGACGGCGAACGTCAGCGCGAAGAAGACGGGCAGCGTGAGGGCGCCGATCGTCATGAAGCGCCGGCGCGAGCCGGTGCGGGCGAGGTCGCGGTCGGAGCCGTACCCGATGAACGGGTCGATGACGACGTCCCAGACCTTCGCGCCGGTGACGATGAGCCCCGCGACCGCGGCGGGCACCGCGAGCGCGTCGGTCAGGTACACGAGCAGCACGAGGCCGGGCAGGGTGCCGAAGCCCCCGGTGCCGACGGAGCCGGCGGCGTAGCCGGCGATGGTGGCGCGCGAGAGCCGGGGGGAAGCGGTGGCGTTCGTCACAGGGGCAGCGTAGAGGCTGGTCGCGCCCGGGGCGGGTCGAGGTCCACCCCGTGCCGGGAGAGGGAGGGGAATACGTGGGGGAGGATCGTTGCTCTACGAGGCAGACACCCCCACCGTCCCAGGAGGATCATCCATGGCCACGCAGACGCTCACCGAGTCCACCTTCGAGCAGACGATCACCGAGAACGACATCGTCCTCGTCGACTTCTGGGCCGACTGGTGCGGACCGTGCAAGATGTTCGCCCCGGTGTTCGAGGCGTCGTCGGAGGAGAACCCGGACGTGGTGCACGGCAAGATCGACACCGAGGCCGAGCGCGGCCTCGCGGCGGCCGCGAACATCACGTCGATCCCGACGCTCATGGCCTTCCGCGAGGGCATCCTCGTCTTCTCCCAGCCGGGTGCGCTCCCCGCGCCCGCGCTCAAGCAGGTCGTGGACGCCGTCAAGGGCCTCGACATGGACGACGTGCGTCGCCAGATCGCCGCGGCGAACGACGGGACCCCGGCGCAGGACGCCTGACCCGTCCCCGCGTACGCGAACGGCCCGGCACCTGGAGGTGCCGGGCCGTTCGCGTCTCGGTCAGAGGCCGTCGTGCGCGCGCAGGGTGCGCCTCGACGGAAGAAGCCGGTGCCCGCACCGGCAGGGGGCAATGGTGCGGACACCGGCTCTGACGTCAGGCTAGCCGCCCAACTGGACGGGCGTCCAGTTGGTGGGTGGGTGAAAGAACGGGGTGTCGCTCAGGGTGCGCGAGGCGGGACTCGAACCCGCACGTCCGAGGACACCAGGACCTAAACCTGGCGCGGCTGCCAGTTACGCCACTCGCGCGCGGTGGTCAGTCTACGGCGCGAGCGCTGCGCTCCCGGTCGGGCGACGCGTCCGAGGACGCCGCGCTCGTGCGGGGGCGCCGCGCTCGCGCCGCGACGGCTACTTCGGGTCGATGCCCAGGTCGCGGCGCAGCTTGGCCACGTGGCCCGTCGCCTTGACGTTGTACTGCGCGAGCTCGACCGTGCCGTCGGGGTCGACGACGACCGTCGAGCGGATGACGCCCACGACGGTCTTGCCGTAGAGCTTCTTCTCGCCCCACGCGCCGTACGCCTCGAGGACCGTCTTGTCGACGTCGGAGACGAGCGGGAACGTGAGGTGCTCGGCCTCGACGAACGCCGCGATCTTGTCCACGGGGTCGGGGGAGACGCCGACGACCGAGTACCCCGCGCCCTGGAGCGAGGCGAGGCTGTCGCGGAAGTCGCACGCCTCGGTCGTGCAGCCGGGGGTGCCGGCGGCCGGGTAGAAGTAGACGACGACGTGCTTGCCGCGCAGGTCGGAGAGCGTGACGGTGCTGCCGCCGGCGGCGGGCAGGGTGAAGTCGGGAGCGGTGTCGCCGACGGTGAGGCGCGTGGACATGGATCTCCTTCGGTCCGGCCAGGGTGTGGGTTCGAGCGTAGGTGAGGCGTCGCGGCACCGGTAGCGTTGTGGCTGTGAGCAAGACGACGTCCGCGCCCTCCCCCTCCTCGCCCCGTTCGTCCTCCGCCCGGCCGGCGGCCCGTGACCTGCCGATCCGGATGCTGCACGACCGGCTCCTCGTCGACCCGGAGGTCGACGCGAGCGAGCGCCAGAGCTCGGCGGGCCTCGTCATCCCCGCGACGGCCGTGGGCCCGAAGCGCCTGGCGTGGGCCGTCGTCGTCGCCGCTGGTGAGCACGTGCGCCAGGTGGCCGTGGGCGACCGCGTCCTGTTCGACCCGGACGACCGCGCGGAGGTCGAGCTCGGGGGTCGGGACCTCGTGCTGCTGCGCGAGCGCGACGTGCACGCCGTGTCCCAGGAGGTCGAGGAGGACGGCCCGACGGGCCTCTACCTCTAGGCGCGCCTCTCGACGTCGCCACGACGCGCCCCGTCGGAGGCTGTCGCCGACGTCACACGGGGACGGGCGGAACGGATTTTCCCGGCGCGCCCGCGGCTGCTAGTGTTTTCTCTCGCGCGCCATTAGCTCAATTGGCAGAGCAGCTGACTCTTAATCAGCGGGTTCGGGGTTCGAGTCCCTGATGGCGCACCCTTCCTGACCAGGCCGTCCACCCTCCGGGTGGGCGGCCTGCGTCGTCCCCGGGGTCCGCCGCACCCGTACCGGCGTCGTCGCGCGCACGCCGCCGGGCGCTCCGTCCTCCGTCCCTGTCGCCGTCCCGTCAGCGTGCCGGGCACCGGACCGTCTCCCGGCGTTCGGATCGCGTTCGTCCCGTCTCGTCCGAGAGTTCACCCGTGCCCGGAATGGTCCGGTACGGGTGCGCTCGCCGCGGACGTCGGACGGTCGTGCCCTTGCCTGTCGACGACGAAAGGACACACCGATGCGCACGCCCGTGCACACGCCCCGCACCCGGAGAAGACGCCGAGGGCTCGCCGCCGTGGTCGGAGCGAGCCTCGCCGTGGGGGCCGCGCTCCCCGTGACGGCGGCCGTGGCCGCCGACCGCGCGCCCACGCAGCGCGCCGCCGCGGCGGCCGAGGAGCCGAGCGGGACCCCGGTGCTCCACCCGACGCCCGGGACGTACCTGGACGGCACGGTGACCGTCACGGCGCAGCCCGTCCAGGCCGGTGACCCGGTCCGCGAGCTGGCGGTCGACGGCCGGCCGCTCGCGGGCGCCACGGCGACCCCCGCCACGTCGCACCTCCTCTTCGACGTGGGCAGCAACTCGATCGAGAAGCGCTACGGCAGCTACGTGCTCGTCAACGGCACGCGACTCGACCTCGACCGGGACATGGTCTCCGAGCGCGTCGCGCTCGACGTGCCGAACGACCTGCTGGTCCAGGGGGAGAACGCGGTGCGGTTCGTCGTGGGCGCCGTCCCCACGTCGTGCGGCTCGAACTACGACGACTTCGACCTCACCGAGGTCTCGCTCGAGCTGCTCGGCGAGGTCGCCGACGGCTCCGGCAACCGTTTCACCTACCAGTTCGGCGACGGCTCGTGCGGGACGAACACGTCCCGCGTCCTGACGGCCGACCTGACGTTCACGGTCGCCCAGGACCCGGCCGCGACGACCGGCCTCGCGGCCGAGCTCGACACGACGACGCTCGAGAACGGCGCGCACACCCTCACGGCCACGACCGCGTCGGGCCAGACCGCGACGAGCGGCGTGACCGTGAACAACTCCGCGCCCGGCGCGCCGGCCCTGACCCCGGCGGACGGCGAGCTCCTCAACGGCACGCGGACCGTCCTCGCGACCCCGCCCGCCGGGGGCGACGCCCCGACGGGGATCGAGGTCGACGGCGCGCCGCTCGCCACCACGGCGACCCTCGGCGCCGGCTCGTCGCAGTTCGTCTTCACCGTGGGCTCGAACTCGATCGAGGCCCGCTACGCCAACCACCTGCTCGTCAACGACCAGCGCATCGACCTCGTCGACCGCGACTACGTGAGCGAGACCGTGCGCGTCGACGTGCCCAACGCGTACCTGGGAGCCGGGCGCAACACCGTCCGGTTCGTCACGGGCACCTACCCGACCTCGTGCGGCGACAACCGGGACGACTTCGCGATCTCGGGCATCGGCCTCGTGCCGAGCCACGGCACCGCGACCCCGGTCGACGTCGCGTCGTCGTACTCGCTCGGTGACGGCGACTGCGGCTCGAGCGCGACCAAGCCGCGGGAGGCCGTCCTCACGTTCGACGTCGCCCCCGCCGCCGACGCCCCGGCGCCCGGCCTGCGCGCGGACCTCGACACCGCCGCCCTCGCCGACGGCGAGCACGTCCTGACCTCCTCGACGGCCGCAGGGGCCACGGCCCGGCGCACGGTCACGACCGACAACACGGGCCCCGCCGTCGCGTCGAGCACGCCCGCCGCCGGGGCCGAGCTCGCCACGGCGACCAGCCTCGCCGTCGAGCTCACGGACGCGTCGGGCGTGCTCGAGGGCCCGTCCGTCACGCTCGACGGCGAGGCCGTCGAGGCGGGCGCGCTCGTCGGCCCGGGCCTCGAGCCCGGGGCGCACACCCTCGTCGTGACGGCGACGGACGTGCTCGGCAACGCGAGCACGCACGAGATCGGCTTCACGAGCCTCGGCGTCCCGGACGTCCCGACCGACCTGACCCCCGCGACCGGCACGACCGGCGTCGAGGGCTCCGTCGAGCTGGGCGCGCGCGTGAACGCCCCTGGCGGCGGTGACGTCACGGCGACGTTCGCACGCGCCGATGTGCGCTCGCCCGCGGTCGCGGCGCAGGGCGAGACCGCCGCGGTGCCCACCGACGTGCTGCACGTCGAGGGCGAGAGCCCGGCCGACGTCGACGCGCTCGTCCCGGGCGACGGCGCGACGCTCGACGCGGCGCCCGCCGCCGACGTCGCGTTCCAGCGCTTCGAGATCCCGGCGGAGGGCGACGTGGCGGGGCAGACCGTCCGGTGGGACGGCGTCATCGACCCGCAGCGCCTCGCGACGCTCCACGTCTGGGACGGTGCGGCCTGGGAGGCGCTGGCTTCCGTGCGCGGCGCCGTCGACGGGCCGACGAGCCTGACGGCCACGCTGTCCGCGCGGCACGCGACGCAGGGGACGGTCCACGTCCTCGTCACCGGCACCGACCCGTTCGCCGACGACATCGACGACGGCGTCGGCACCGAGGAGCCGACGTCGTTCGCGGACCGCGACGCGTACGACTTCTCGATGGTCCACTTCACCGACACGCAGTACCTGTCCGAGGGGGCCGTCGAGCAGGAGACCGCCGAGGAGCGTGCGGTCTGGGCGAAGTCCTACACCGACCTCGTGCAGTGGGTCGTCGACAACGCGGACGAGCGCGGCATCGAGTACGTCGCGCACACGGGCGACATCGTCGAGAACTACACGCGCACGCCGGCGGACGACGCGATGGCGGCCCAGGTCCGCGGCGAGTACGAGTTCTCGTCGTCCGCGCAGCGGCTGCTCGACGACGCGGGCATCCCCAACGGCGTCCTGGCGGGCAACCACGACAACCTCACGGGCGCCGACAACGGACCCGGCGCGCTCTACAACGCCTACTACGGGCCCGAGCGGTACGAGGCGCTGTCGGCCGGCTGGCAGGACGCGTCCTACGGCGGCCCGTGGCGCGAGGGCGACAACCAGAACCACTACGACCTGTTCACGGCCGGCGGCCTGGACTTCGTCGCCGTGTACCTCTCGTACGGCGTGACCGACGAGGAGGCCGCCTGGGCAGACGGCGTGCTCGAGCAGTTCGCCGACCGCAACGCGATCCTGCTCGCGCACGACTACCTCGCGCCGAGCACCAACCCCGACGGCCGTGGAGCGCCGTTCTCCACCCCGGACGGGCGCCTGCTGTACTCGAAGGTCGTCGAGCCGAACCCGAACGTCTTCCTCGTGCTCTCCGGCCACGAGCACGGCGTGGGGATCAACGTGAAGCGCGACGTCGGCACGCCCGGCAACGGCGTCGTCGAGCTGCTCGCGGACTACCAGTTCTACGAGGTCACCGCTGAGGAGGCCGGTCTCACCGAGATCGGTGGCTACGCGCCCGACCAGGGCCTGCGGCTCGGGTCGAGCTACCTGCGCCTGCTCCAGTTCGACGTCGACCGCTCCGAGCTCGTCGTCGACACGTACTCGCCGTGGCTCGAGAACTTCGGGGCCACGGAGTACGACGACCGCCAGCGCTACAACGGGCTCGAGGACGACTTCACGGTGCCGGTCGACCTCACGACCCGCACGACCACGCTCGTGACGGATGCCGTGGCGCTCTACGCCCCGGCCGAGGAGATCGGGAGCACGACCGTGTCCTCGGGCGAGGTCGCGACCGTCACCTGGGACGGCCTCGAGGCGGGCGCGCTGCACGCGTGGGTCGTCACCGCGACGAGCGCCGGCGGGGGCACGGCGGTCTCGCCGGTCACGACGTTCACGACGGCACCCGCCCAGGACGGCCTCGTCGTCTCGACGACGGCGCGCAGCCAGTGCATGGCGGGCGCGGCGTACGTCGCGGTCCGCGCGACCAACGCCGACACCGTGCCGGTCGACGTCACGCTGAGCACGCCGTACGGCGAGCGCACCGTGACGGACGTGCAGCCGGGCGCGTCGGCGTACCAGGCGTTCGCGGTCCGCTCGGCGCAGGTCGCGGCGGGCAGCGCGCACGTGGCCGCGAGCGGAGGCGACCGCACGTTCGCGGGCGACGTCGCGTTCGACGCGCTGTCGTGCGGCTGACCCGTGCACCGCGCGGGTGACCGGGGCGACCCGGTGACGCGCGGCGGCGAGAGGTGAGACGTGGCCCCCGAGCACTCCCGCTCGGGGGCCACGTCTCCGTTCTCGGCCCGGGAGCCGCCGTGTCAGACGGCGGCCCAGCCCCCGTCGCTGTGCAGGACCGCACCGGAGACGTTGGCCGAGTCGTCCGACAGCAGCCACGTGATCGCCGCGGCGAGCTCGTCGGCGCTCGCGGCGGGCGGGACGGTCGTCGCCATGACCGGTCCGAGCCGCTCGCCGGCGTACTGCGAGCGGAAGGGCGCCTCGATGCTCGTCGCGACGGCGCCCGGCGCGACGACGTTCGCCCGCACGCCCTGCGGGGTGTAGAAGAACGCCGTGCTCTGGGTGAAGCCGACGATCGCGTGCTTCGACGTGGCGTACGCGGTGCCCGAGGCCGAGGCGCGCGAGCCCGCCTCGGACCCGACGTTGACGATCGCGCCCTTGCCCGCGGCGAGCATGAGGGGCAGCACCGCGCGCGTGAGCCGCATGACGGCCGTGACGTTGACGGCCAGGACGAGGTCCCACGTGGAGTCGTCGACCTCGGCCGTGGGCAGGAACCCGTCCATGATGCCCGCGACGTTGGCGAGCGCGTCCACGCGGCCGTCCGCCGCCGCGACCACCGCGTCCACGGTGGTCTGCGCGCTCACGTCGCCCGCGACCGTCACGAGGGCGTCGGTCCCGACGTCCGCGACGAGCTTGTCCAGCCGGTCCTCCCGGACGTCCGTCGCGACGACGCGCGCGCCCTCCGCGAGCAGCCGCTCGACCGTGGCGCGCCCGATCCCGGCGCCCGCGCCGGTGACGATCGCGGTGCGGCCCTCGAACCTCCCCGGTACGTGGTTGCTGACCATGACGGCTCCTTCCGTCCGCGCCGGCACTGCCGTCGTCCGGCGTCCTGGCCCCATCCCACCGCCCGGCACCCCGCGCGCGCGAGAGCCGATCGTCCCGGGGTCGGTGCCGGTGGTCCTCCGTCGCCCGCGGGCCCGTCCGGCGGTGTCCGGACCGCGCGCGGCGGGGTAGGGTCGGCCTCGTGACGCACCCGTCCGTGACCCCTTGGTGGCCGGCCGCCTGACGGCCGGTGACCTCATCCGGCCGTGCCCCGACGACGTGGGCGGCCTCGGCGGACCCCGGTGCACGCGTCGTCGGCCCAGCGGCCTGTACCTCCCGAGTACCCCCGAGTACCCCCGAGCTGGAGCCCCAGAATGACGACACAGCAGTCTCCCGTCCCCGTCCGGTCCCTCGAGCCGACCGGAGCGGAGGTGCCCTCGACCGTCCCGACGCACTGGTACAACCTCGCCGCGGACCTGCCCGAGCCCGTGCCCCCGCACCTGCACCCCGGCACGCGCGAGCCCCTCACGCCCGACGACCTCGCGCCGCTGTTCCCGCTCGCGCTCGTCCAGCAGGAGGTGACGACGGAGCGCTACGTCGAGATCCCGCAGACGGTCCGCGAGATCTACGCGCTGTGGCGGCCGTCGCCGCTCGTGCGCGCGCGGCGCCTCGAGCGGGCCCTGGGCACCCCGGCCCGGATCTACTACAAGTACGAGGGCGTGAGCCCGGTCGGCTCGCACAAGCCGAACACCGCCGTCGCGCAGGCGTACTACAACGCGCTCGAGGGCACGACGAAGCTCACGACCGAGACGGGCGCGGGCCAGTGGGGCGCGTCGCTGTCGTTCGCGGGCGCACTGCTCGGGCTCGACGTCGAGGTGTGGCAGGTGCGCGCGTCGTTCGACGCCAAGCCGTACCGCCGGGCGCAGATGGAGGTCTACGGCGGGATCTGCCACCCGTCGCCGTCGGACCTCACCGAGGCGGGGCGGGCGATGCTCGCCGCGGACCCGGAGACGACCGGCTCCCTGGGCATGGCGATCAGCGAGGCCGTCGAGACGGCCGCGAAGGACCCCGCGGCGCACTACGCGCTCGGGAGCGTGCTCAACCACGTCATGCTGCACCAGAGCGTCATCGGCCAGGAGGCGCTCGTCCAGCTCGACGAGGCGGGCGAGGGCGCGCCGGACGTGGTGTTCGGCTGCGCGGGCGGCGGGTCGAACCTCGCGGGCCTGACGTTCCCGTTCCTGGGCCGCAACCTGCGCGAGGGCACGACGACGCGGCTCGTCGCGTGCGAGCCGGCCGCGTGCCCGTCGCTCACCCAGGGCGAGTACCGGTACGACTTCGGCGACGTCGCGGGCCTCACGCCGCTGCTCAAGATGCACACGCTCGGCAAGGACTTCGTCCCGCCGGCGATCCACGCGGGCGGCCTGCGGTACCACGGCATGTCGCCGATGGTGTCGCACGCGGTGAACCTCGGGCTCATGGACGCGGTCGCCGTCGAGCAGGACGACGCGTTCGTCGCGGGCACGCTCTTCGCGCGCAGCGAGGGCATCATCCCGGCGCCCGAGTCGACGCACGCCGTGGCGGCCGCGATCGCGCACGCGCGCGCCGCGACGGAGCCGGAGGTGATCGTGCTCGGGCTGTCGGGCAACGGCGTCCTCGACCTGCCGGCGTACGCGGCGTACGTCTGACGGACGGCCCCGGGCGCCCCGCGCGGTAGGTCCTCGCGCGGGGCGCCCGTACCCTGGTGCGGTGCCCGACCCGACCCCCGAGACCCTCGACGAGCCCGTGACCGGCGCGCCCTCCGTGGCCCCGGTCGCCGGCGACGACCGCCCGCGCTACCGGACCCAGCCCGTGTCGTTCGTGCGGCGCAGCGGGCGCCTCGCGCCGCGCCAGCAGCGCGCGTGGGACGCCCACCGGGACCGCTACGTCGTGGACGTGCCGCGAGACGTCGCGCGGACCTCGGTCGACCCGGAGTTCGTGCTGGACGTCGCGGGCACGTTCGGGCGCGACGCGCGTCTCGTGGTGGAGATCGGCTCCGGCCAGGGCGAGGCCGTGGTGGCCGCGGCCGAGAACGACCCGGGCACGGACTTCCTCGCCGTCGAGGTGTACGCCCCGGGCCTCGCCCAGACCGTGCTGCGCGCGTCCCAGCGCGGCCTGACGAACGTGCGGCTGGTCCAGGCGAACGCGGCCGAGCTGCTGGCCACGACGCTGCCCGCGGGGAGCGTCGACGAGCTGTGGGTCTTCTTCCCGGACCCGTGGCACAAGTCCCGCCACCACAAGCGGCGCCTCGTGGCGCCGTCGTTCGCGGCGCTCGCCGAGCGGGTGCTGCGGGCTCCGGGCGAGGGCGACGACGCGCGGCCGGGCGGCACGCTGCGGCTCGCCACGGACTGGGCGGAGTACGCGGAGCAGATGCTCGACGTGCTCGACGCCGCGCCGGGGCTGCGCAACGTCCATGGCCCGCGCGGGGTGGCGCCGCGCTTCGAGGGGCGCGTGCTGACGGGGTTCGAGCGCAAGGGCCAGACGGCGGGCCGCGTCATCACCGACCTGGAGTACGCGCGCGTCTGACGCCGTGGTGCCCGTCGGCCGACCGGCCGCGTCAGGTTCTTGCGGACAGAAGTGATCTACGGCACATTGTGCCGGGGGTGGAGCGTCGCCCCGGGCACGCAGTGTCGCGTGCGGTCGCGTCGACAGGTGGCCGTCTGCGGGGTGCGGGCTCTCTGTCAGTCCACGGAATGAGCCAACGGAGGCGTCATGACCGACGTGACGGCCGACCCCGGACCGGGGTCCGTCGACGAGACCGACTACCAGCGCGTGCAACGCTCGCCCGACTTCCAGGACCTGCGCAGACGGTTCCGGAACTTCGTCTTCCCGATGACCGCGCTCTTCCTCGTGTGGTACTTCGCCTACGTCCTGCTCGCGAACTACGCGCACGACTTCATGAGCACCACGGTCTGGGGGAACATCACCGTCGGGCTGCTCTTCGGCCTGGGGCAGTTCGTGTCCACGTTCGCGATCACCATGATCTACGCGCGCTGGGCCAACAGGCGGTTCGACGCCGCGGCCGACGAGCTGCGCCGCGAGATCGAGGAGGACGAGCTGTGAGCGCGCAGGTGCTGGCCGCGGAGGCCACGGACGTCGGCAACCCGGTCGTCAACATCGCGATCTTCGGCGTGTTCGTCGCGGTGACGCTCGTGATCGTGCTGCGCGCGTCGCGGCAGAACAAGTCCGCGGCCGACTACTACGCGGGCGGGCGGTCGTTCACCGGCCCGCAGAACGGCACGGCCATCGCGGGCGACTACCTCTCCGCGGCGAGCTTCCTCGGGATCTGCGGCGCCATCGCGATCAACGGGTACGACGGGTTCCTCTACTCGATCGGCTTCCTCGTGGCGTGGCTCGTCGCGCTCCTGCTCGTGGCCGAGCTGCTGCGCAACACGGGCAAGTTCACGATGGCCGACGTGCTGTCGTTCCGGCTCAGGCAGCGGCCCGTGCGGATGGCGGCGGCGCTGGCGACCCTGGCCGTCGTGTTCTTCTACCTGCTCGCCCAGATGGCCGGCGCGGGCGGGCTCGTGGCGCTGCTGCTCGGCATCGACACCACGGCCGGCCAGAGCGTCGTGGTCGCGGTCGTGGGTGCGCTGATGATCCTCTACGTGCTGGTCGGCGGCATGAAGGGCACCACGTGGGTCCAGATCATCAAGGCCGTGCTGCTCATCGCGGGCGCCGCCGTCATGACGGTGTGGGTCCTCGCGAAGTTCGGCTTCAACCTGTCCGACCTGCTCCAGGGCGCGATCGACAAGGCCGGTCCGGGCGGCGAGGCGCTCATCGAGCCGGGCAAGCAGTACGGCGCGACCGGTACGACGAAGCTCGACTTCCTCTCGCTCGCCCTGGCCCTCGTGCTCGGGACCGCCGGCCTGCCGCACGTGCTCATGCGGTTCTACACCGTGCCGTCGGCCAAGGAGGCCCGCCGCTCGGTCGTCTGGGCGATCTGGCTCATCGGCATCTTCTACCTGTTCACGCTCGTGCTCGGGTACGGCGCCGGGGCGCTCGTGGGGCCGGAGACCATCAGCGCCGCACCAGGCGGCGTGAACTCGGCGGCACCGCTGCTCGCGTTCGCGCTCGGTGGCGAGATCCTGCTCGGGTTCATCTCCGCCGTCGCGTTCGCGACGATCCTCGCCGTCGTGGCGGGCCTGACGATCACGGCGGCGGCGAGCTTCGCCCACGACATCTACGCCAACGTCATCAAGCGGGGCGAGGTGAAGCCCGACGGCGAGGTCAAGGTCGCGCGGATCACCGTCGTCGTCATCGGGATCCTCGCGATCCTCGGCGGCATCTTCGCGCAGGGCCAGAACGTGGCGTTCCTCGTGGCGCTCGCGTTCGCGGTCGCGGCGAGCGCGAACCTGCCGACCATCCTCTACTCGCTGTTCTGGAAGCGGTTCAACACGTCCGGGGCGCTGTGGAGCATGTACGGCGGGCTCGTCTCGTGCATCGTGCTCATCGCGTTCTCGCCCGTCGTGTCCGGCAAGGTCGACCCGATGACGGGCGCGAGCCTGTCGATGATCAAGAACACCGACATCGACTTCGCGATCTTCCCGCTGAGCAACCCGGGCATCATCTCCATCCCGCTCGCGTTCCTGCTCGGGATCGTCGGGACGCTGCTCAGCAAGGAGAAGCCGCACCCGGAGAAGTTCGCCGAGATGGAGGTCCGCTCGCTCACGGGCGCGGGCGCCGAGAAGGCGGTCGTGCACTAGCGGGACGCTCCTGCCCTCCGCGCGAGGACGCCCCCGGTCCGACCGGACCGGGGGCGTCCCGCGTCCGGTGGACCGGTCGACGCGCGCGCCGCCCGTCCCGCCGCACCGACGTCCCGTCGCGCCGCAATCCCGTCGCCGCCGGCCCGGCCCGCGACGTACGGTCGCGCCATGACCTCTCCGATCCCACCCGACGCGGTCGCCCCCGCGGGGATCCCGGCGCCTGTCCTCGTCGTCACAGGGGCGATGGCCTCGGGCAAGTCGACGGTCGCCGACGCGCTCGCCCGGACGTTCCCCCTCGCCGCGCACGTGCGCGGCGACATGTTCCGCCGGTTCGTGGTGAGCGGGCAGGCGTCCATGGCGCCACCCCTCTCGGCCGCGGCGCGCGCCCAGCTCGACCTGCGGCAGGTGCTCGCGGCGCAGGCGGCGGACACCTATGCCGCGGCGGGAGTGGTCGCGGTCGTCCAGGACATCCTGCTCGGGCCCGACCTCGAGCGGTTCACGGCGCGCGTCCGCACCCGGCCGTGCTACGCCGTCGTGCTCACCCCGGACGCCGCGACCCTCGCCGCGCGCGACGCCGCACGGCACAAGCAGGCGTACGGGGAGTGGACACCGGACGAGTTCGCAGCGGCGGCCCGGGCCACGCCGGGCGGCCTGCACCTCGACACCACGGGACGGTCCGTCGCCGAGACGGTGCGGCAGGTCCTCGACCGGCTCGACGAGGCGCGCGTCGCCTGACCCGCCGCCGAGCCCGCCGACCTCCCGCTGGGCGATGAGCGCGACGCCGCGTGAGGATGGGCCCATGACGAGCGACCCGCAGCAGGAGACCGCGCCCGACGAGACCTACGACGTGATCGTGATCGGCGGCGGGCCCGTCGGGGAGAACGCCGCCGACCGCGCCGGGCGCACGGGCCTGAGCGTCGCGCTCGTCGAGGCCGAGCTGGTGGGGGGCGAGTGCTCCTACTGGGCGTGCATCCCCTCCAAGACGCTCCTGCGGCCCGGCGCGGCGCGCGCCGAGGCGCGGGGCGTGCCGGGGGTGGGCGTGGACGACGCGCTCGACGTCCCCGCGGTCCTCGCGCGCCGCGACGCGATGGTCGCGGACTGGGACGACGGCGGCCAGGTCTCCTGGGTCGAGGGCGCGGGGATCGCGCTCGTGCGCGGGCTGGGACGGATCGTCGGACCGCGCCTCGTGGAGGTCGTGGCCGAGGAGCCCGACGCCGACCCGGACGACCTCCCGCGGACGCGGCGGCTCGCGGCCCGGCACGCGGTGATCGTCGCGACCGGGAGCGTCCCCGTGCTCCCGGACGTGCCCGGCCTCGCCGACGCGAACCCCTGGACGAGCCGTGAGGCGACGGCGGTCGAGGACGTCCCCGCGTCGCTCGCGATCGTGGGCGGCGGAGTGGTCGCGACGGAGATGGCCGTCGCGTTCGCCGACCTCGGCGCGCGCGTCACGGTCCTCTCGCGCGGGGGGCTGCTGGGCCGGACCGAGCCCTGGGCGGGCGAGGCGGTCGCGGCGTCGCTGCGCGAGCTGGGCGTGGACGTGCGCATCGGCGTCGCCACCGAGTCGGTCGAGGCGCTGCCCGACGGCGGGGCGCGCCTCACTCTCTCGTCCGTCGGGTCGCGCCGGGGTGGGGACGACGCCGGCGAGGCGTCGGACGTGTCGCCCGTGACGGCGGAGCGCGTGCTCGTCGCCACCGGTCGCGCCCCCCGGACGCAGGACCTCGGCGTCGACAGCGTCGGCCTCACCCCGGGGCGCGCGCTCGACGTCGACGACACGATGCTCGTCCAGGGGGTGGTGCGGAGTGGCCCCGAGGACGCCGACGGCTGGCTGTACGCCGCGGGCGACGTCACGGGCCGGGTCGCGACGACCCACCAGGGCAAGTACCAGGGCCGGGTCGTGGGCGACGTCGTCGCCGCGCGCTTCGGCGACCCGGACGCCGACGGGGCGCCGACCGCGGGGGAGCGCGCACCTGCGGTCGGCGCGGCGCCCGAGCCGTGGTCGCGGTTCGCGGCGACCGCCGACGGCGTCGCGTCCCCGCAGGTCGTCTTCACGCGCCCCGAGGTCGCGGCAGTCGGGCACACCGAGGCGTCCGCCCGGGAGGCGGGGATCGACGTGCGGGTCGTGCGGTACGACCTCGCGAACGTCTCCGGCGCCGCCGTGCGCGCCGAGGACTACGCCGGCAGCGCCCAGCTCGTGGTCGACGCCGCGCGCGAGGTCGTGGTCGGCGCCACCTTCGTCGGCCCCGACGCGGCGGAGATGCTGCACGCCGCGACGATCGCCGTCGTGGGCGAGGTCCCGCTGCGTCGGCTGTGGCACGCCGTCCCGTCGTACCCGACGGTGAGCGAGGTCTGGCTGCGCTTCCTCGAGGAGTACGGGCTGTAGGCGCGCGCACGCGGCGGCGTGCGCGCGCCGCCCGGGGTGGGCGCGTCACGAGGTGCGGGCGCCCGCGCGGCGGTCCCGTCCCCTAGGCTCGGGGCGTGACGACCGAGACCTCAGCCCCGCGCGTCGCCCTCGCGACGTGCTCCGTCCTGCCGCACCTGGACCCCGACGACGCACCGCTCGTGCGCGCGCTCGACGCCCGTGGCGTCGCCGCGCAGCCCGCCGTCTGGGACGACCCGGACGTCGACTGGGCCGCGTTCGACGCCGTCGTCGTGCGCTCGACGTGGGACTACTCGGCCCGGCGCGACGAGTTCGTCGCGTGGGCGGCGCGCGTCCCGCGCATCCTCAACACGGAGGCCGTGCTGCGCTGGAACACCGACAAGGGCTACCTGCGCGAGCTGGAGGGCGCGGGCATCCCCGTGATCCCGACGCTGTGGCTCGACCCCGCGCGCAACCTCTCCTCGCGTGCGATCCACACGCGCCTGCCCGCGCAGGGCGACTTCGTCATCAAGCCGGTCGTCAGCGCCGGGGCCAAGGACACGGGCCGCTACCAGGCGGGCGAGGCGCACTCGCGCGGGCTCGCGATCCAGCACGCGAAGAACCTGCTGGTCTCGGGGCGCGAGGTCATGGTGCAGCCGTACGTGACGAGCGTCGACACCGCGGGCGAGACGGGCCTCGTCTTCGTCGACGGCGAGTTCTCCCACGCCGTGCGCAAGAACGCGCTCCTCACCGGGCCGCACCGCCCGACCCGCGGCCTGTACCAGCAGGAGGAGATGAGCCCGTTCACCGCGACCGAGGAGCAGCTCGACGTCGCGCGCCGGGCGCTCGCGGTGGCCGCCGACGCCGTCGGTGGCGGGGACGTGGCGAGCTTCCTGTACGCGCGCGTCGACGTCGTGACGGGCAACGACGGCGGCGTCGTCGTCATCGAGCTCGAGCTCACCGAGCCGTCGCTCTTCCTCGCCCTCGCGCCGGGGTCGCTCGACCGGTTCGCCGACGCGATCACCGCGCGCGTCGCGCACTGACGCTGCACAGGGACGCCGCCGCACCGACGTCGCGCGCTTCGTCACGGACCGGCGGTCGGCCGGCCCGCGACCGTGGCCCGTCCCGGGGCGGGGCGGGCCACGATCACGTCGGACGCGAGGTCAGGCCAGGCCGTTCTCGGACAGCCAGTCTGCGGCGATGTCCTCGGGGGAGCGCTGGTCGACCCGGGACTCCACGTTCAGGGCGATCAGGCCCTCCGGGGTGAGCGCCGCGCTCACCGGGTTGATGACGTCCGCGATCTCGTCGGCGACGTCCGCGTCGACGAGCGGCACCACGTGGGACGCGAGGAACAGGCCCTCGGGGTCGTCGAGCGTGACGAGGTTCTCGGTCTGGATGCTCGGGTCGGCGCTGAACACGTTGGCGATGTTCACCGTGCCGGCCACGAGGTCCTGCACGGTGGTGTCGCCCGTGGCGACGAAGGAGACGTCCACGCCGTACACGTCCTTGAGGCCCTGCGGGCCGTAGGGACGCTGCTCGAGCTCCGCCGGGCCGCCGAGCGTGAGCGGCACGTCGAGCCCGGCGAGGTCCGCGAGGCTCGTGAGGTCGTGCTCCGTGGCGAAGGCCTCGGTCACGTTGTAGGAGTCCTGGTCCGTCGCGGTCGACTGGTCGAGGACCGTGAGCCCGTCGGGCAGGGCCTCCTGGAGCGCGGCGTAGACGTCCTCGGGGGACGTCGCGGTGGTCTCCGGGTCGAAGAACTGCAGCAGGTTTCCCGTGTACTCCGGGAAGAGCTGGATCTCGCCGTCCTCGAGCGCGGGCATGTAGGCGTCGCGCTGGCCGATCGAGAAGTTCCGCTCGACCGTGAAGCCCTTGGCCTCGAGAGCCTGGGCGTAGATCTCGGCGATGATCTCGTTCGAGTCGTAGGCCTGGGAGCCGATGACGATGGCGTCGGACGAGGCGTCTCCGGTGTCGGCGTCGAGCGGGTCGGACCCGTCGCCGCAGGCGGTGAGCGTGAGGACGGCGGTCGCCGCGGCGGCGACGAGGGCGGCGGTGCGTCGGGTGCTGCGCATGTGTCTGCCTTTCTGAGGGCCGTCCCGGGGACCGGGAGGGGCTGGGAGGGGTCGGTCGGGCGACGTGCGGTGCGGTGGTCTCGCCCGCGCGTCAGGCGGTGGTCGGGGCGGGGGCCGGGCGACGCCTCCGCCGGGCGGGTGCGTCGTCCGGCGAGCGACCGGCGGTCACGCCGCGCGGGACGACGACCCGCTGGAGGATCGCGAACAGCGCGTCGAGCACGACGGCGAGGACGACGACGAGGAGAGAGGCCCCGAGGATCTGGGAGAAGTCGCGGATCTGGATGCCCTGGACGATGTAGAAGCCGAGGCCCCAGTTGCCGATGTAGCCCGCGAGCGTGACGGTCGCGACCACCTGGAGGGTGGCGGAGCGGAGACCGCCGATGAGCAGCGGGAGACCGAGCGGCACCTCGGCCCGGAAGAGCACCTGCCAGCCGGTCATGCCGACGGACCGGGCGCCGTCGACGACGCGCCGCTCGACGGCCTCCACACCGGCGTAGGCGCCGGCGAGGATCGGCGGGATGGCGAGGAGGACGAACGCGGTGACGGACGCGGTGACCTTGTGCGTCACCCCGAAGACGAGCACGAGGAGCAGGACGAGCCCGAAGGACGGCACAGCACGGGCCGCGCCCGAGAGCGCGACCGCGAACTCCCGCCCGCGTCCGGTGTGGCCGATGGCCCAGCCCGCCGGGATCGCGATCGCCGCGGCGACGAGCACGGAGACGAACGTGAACGCGAGGTGGGTCCAGATCGCCTCCGGGAGGGGGAGCGCGCCGGTCAGCCGGGCGGGCGAGAAGATCCAGGCGATGGCGTCGGAGAAGAGGTTCATGCGCGCACCTTCCGGGACCAGGGCATGATCGCTCGCCCGGCGAGCACGAGCAGCAGGTCGACGAGCAGGGCGATGACGACGACCGCGACGACGCCCGAGAGGATCTCGGCGACGATCTGCCGCTGGTAGCCGTTCGTGAAGAGGTAGCCGAGGTTGTCGATCCCGATGAGGATGCCGACCGTCGCGAGCGAGATGGTCGACACCGCCGTGACGCGGAGCCCGGCGAGCACGACCGGGCCCGCGAGCGGGAGGTCGACCTGCCAGAAGCGGCGCCACGGCCCGTAGCCGACCGCGAGGGCCGCCTGCCGGACCGTCGGGTCGACCGACGCCAGGGCGTCGGCGACGAACCGGGTCATGATGGCCACGGCGTAGACCGTCAGCGCGACGACCAGGTTGAGTTCGGAGAGGAAGCTGATGCCGAGGAGCGGCGGGAGCAGCGCGAAGAGCGCGAGCGACGGGATCGTGTAGAGCAGGCCGACGAGCGTCAGGACGAGGCCCCGCGTGAGGCGGAACCGGAAGGCGAGCCAGCCCAGCGGGATCGAGACGAGGAACCCGAGCACGATCGGCACCACGCACTGGCTCAGGTGCTCGACCGTGAGGCGGCCGATGAGGTCGAGGTTGTCCAGGACCCAGGTCATGCGCCGCCCTCGACGTGGTCGTCGACCAGGACGCCCTGCGTGCGTCCTCTCCCGTCCACGAGCACGGTCCCGTGCTCCGTGTGCTTCGTGTGCAGCGCGCGGGTGCCGCGCTCCGCCCCGATGAAGCTCGCGACGAACTCGCTCGCCGGGTTCTCGAGGATCTCGCTCGGCGACCCGATCTGGGCCACCTGCGCCCCCTTCTCGAGGATCACGACCTGGTCGCCGAGCAGGAACGCCTCGTCGATGTCGTGCGTGACGAAGACGACCGTCTTGTCCAGCTCGCGCTGCAGCCGGATGGTCTCCGCCTGGAGCTCGGCGCGCACGATCGGGTCGACGGCCCCGAACGGCTCGTCCATGAGCAGGATGTTGGGGTCCGCGGCGAGCGCGCGCGCCACCCCGACGCGCTGCTGCTGGCCCCCCGAGAGCTGGCTCGGGTAGCGGTCCGCGAGCCCGCGGTCGAGTCCCACGGTGTCGAGCAGCTCGAGCGCACGGTCGCGCGCCTGCCGGCGTGGCGTGCCCTCGAGGCGCAGGACCGTCGTCACGTTGTCGACGACCTTGTAGTGGGGGAGCAGGCCGCCGTTCTGCAGGACGTACCCGATGCTGCGTCGCAGCTTCACGGGGTCCCGGGCGAGGACGGAGGCGCCGTCGATCTCGATCGTGCCCGACGTGGGCTCCACCATGCGGTTGATCATGCGCAGGAGCGTCGTCTTGCCGCTCCCGGACGACCCGACGAGCACCGTCGTGCGGTGGGGCGGGATCACCAGGTCGAAGTCCGCGACCGCCGCCGTGCCGTCCGGGTACGTCTTGGTGACCGATCGGAACTCGATCATGGGGCGCTGCCTCCCGACAGTCGGTGAACCGGCCTCCCACCCAACCACGACCGTGGCCGGCGAGCCGAGCGCATTGCCACGCGTCCACCGACCGTACGTCGAACCACCGACACGTCGCACTCGCACCGGTACGTCGGCTTCGCGCCGTCCCAGGCCTCGTGAGTCGTCGCGGGCCGCTCGGGGGTCGCGGGGGATTCTTCCGTGACGCACGTCACGTCGGGTCCTATCGTGGCGCTGTGCCGCACCTCGACTCCCTGCTCGCCTTCTCCCTCGCCTCGCTCGTGCTCGTCGTGATCCCCGGCCCGAGCGTGCTGTTCGTCGTCGGCCGGTCGCTCACGCTCGGGCACCGCGGCGGGGTGCTGAGCGTCCTCGGCAACGAGCTCGGCGCGCTGACGCTCGTCACCGCCGTGGCGCTCGGCGTCGGCGCGGTCGTCGCGACGTCCGTCGCCGTCTTCACGGTCGTCAAGCTCGTCGGCGCGGCCTACCTCGCCTACCTCGGCGTCCAGGCGATCCGGCACCGGCGCGAGGGGAGCGTCGACGTCGACGTCGCGCCCGTGCGCGAGCGGTGGTGGCGCGTCGTGCGGCAGGGCTACGTCGTCGGCGTGACGAACCCGAAGACCATCGTGTTCTTCGTGGCCGTCCTGCCCCAGTTCACGGACTTCCACGCCGGTCGCGTGCCCGCCCAGATGATGGTGCTCGGGCTGGTCTTCACGGTGGTCGCGTTCGTCTGCGACAGCGCGTGGGCGCTCGCCGCCGGTGCGGCGCGGACGTGGTTCGCCTCGTCGCCCCGGCGCCTGAGCGCGGTCCGCGCGACGGGCGGCGGCATGATGATCGGCCTGGGCGGCGTGCTCGCCGTCGCCTCGCACCGCGCCGCCTGACGCGCGGTCGGACGGGGAGACGCAGCGAGGGCCGGTCTCCCTGCGGAGACCGGCCCTCGCCGTCTGGGGTGAGTAACGGGACTTGAACCCGCGACCCCCTGGACCACAACCAGGTGCTCTACCAGCTGAGCTATACCCACCATGACCGGGCGTGAAGCACCGGCCGTCGAAAAGTGTACCCGGTCCGCGAGGTGCTCCCGGACCGCTTTTCGAGGTCAGGCGTCGGCGGATCCTGTGACGGTGGCCACGGACGTCTCGACCCCGTCGTCGGAGGGTCGGGTCCGGCCGCGCGTGACGCTCGTCGCCACGACCTGCTCGGCGACCTTGCGCGCCGTCGCGGAGTCGGGACCGGGCTGCTGGACGAACACGGCGGCGCGGTAGTAGCGCAGCTCGTCGATGCTCTCGAGGATGTCCGCGAGCGCGCGGTGCCCACCGTGCTTCTCCGGCGAGGAGAAGTACGCGCGCGGGTACCAGCGGCGCGCGAGCTCCTTGACGGAGGACACGTCGATGATGCGGTAGTGCAGGTGGCCCATGAGAGCGGGCATGTCGCGGTCCAGGAACCCCTTGTCCGTGCCGACGGAGTTGCCGGCCAGCGGTGCCTTGCCGGGCTCGGGGACCCACGTGCGGACGTAGTCGAGGACGCGCTGCTCGGCCTCGGCGAGCGTCAGGCCCTCGTCGAGCTCGTCGAGCAGCCCGGAGGTCGTGTGCATCTGGCGGACGAAGTCGCCCATCTGCTCGAGCGCCTCGGCCGGGGGCCGGACGAGGACGTCGACCCCGTCGCCGAGCACGTTGAGCTCGGAGTCGGTCACGACGGCGGCGACCTCGACGAGGGCGTCGGCGCCCAGGTCCAGCCCGGTCATCTCGCAGTCGATCCAGACGATGCGTTCGTTCGCGTTCACAGGACTCACGGGCGACAGCCTAGCCGCGGCACGCACGACGAAGGCCCCGGCTGTCCGGTTCACCAGGGTCCGGACGGTCGGGGCCTTCGACGAGGGGTGCCGCCGCCTGTCGGGGAGGGTCCCCGGTCCGGCGAGCGGTCGGTGCGCGTCATGCGGTGCGGCGCGGCAGGCGGGCCTGCCGGGTGTTCGCCGGGACGCGGGTCGTGGTGCGGCGCAGCTGCGACCGGCGCAGGGTCTGCTCCTGCAGCTGCTCGCGACGGCTGAGGGCCGCCACGTCGTACGTGATCAAGGGATGCATGGTTCTGCTCTCGTGACGCTGGGCTCGTGGGTCTGGCCGGACCCTCCACCGCCCGGTACGGACCGGACGGACGTCACCGCGGTGTAGGTACATCCGACCACGGTCGTCGGGGGCGCTGCATCCCTTTTTCGCCACGAGCGTCGGGTGCCGGTGCACGACGGCGGTCGGCCGCGCTGCGCGGTCGGCTCGCCGTGCGTAGCCTCCGGGGATGAGCGCGGGGGACGGGCGGCCAGGCGGCGGGGCGGGCGAACGGCGCGGCGTGCCCGCGCGCGCGGTCCTCGCGAGCGTGTGGCCGGGCGTGCTCCTGGTGCTCGCGGGGGTCGCGGGCTTCGCCCTCCTCCTGGACGCGGTTCGCGAGCAGGACGACCTGTGGCGGCTCGACGAGCCGCTGCTCGCGTGGATGGTCGCGCACCGCACGCCCGTCGTGACGGGCGTCCTGACGGTGGTCACGACAGTGTCCGGGCCGTTCGTGCTGCCCGTCCTCGTCGCGGTCGGGTGCGTGGTGTGGGCGCGGCGCACGGGGACGTGGTGGGAGCCCGGCCTGCTCGCGGGCGCCATGGTGCTCGCGACGCTGGTCTCGACCGTGCTCAAGGCCGTGATCGCCCGGCCGAGGCCGCCCGACGTGTCGATGGTCGTCGCCGGGGTCGAGCGGTCGTTCTCCTTCCCGTCCGGGCACACGACCGGCGCGGCGACGCTCGTCCTGGTGGGCGGCTACCTGGTGTGGCACCGCCACCACGACCCACGGGTCCTGGCGGTCTGGGCGGTCGCCTCCGTGCTCGTGATCGGGTCCGTGGCGCTGAGCCGGCTCTACCTCGGGTACCACTTCCTCACCGACGTCCTGGCAGGCCTGTCGCTCGCCGTGGCGGTTCTGGGGGTCGTGGTCGCGGTGAGCCGCGTCCACGACCTCGTGGTCGCGCGTCGTGCGGCTCCCGGAGCGACGGACGACTCTCGCTAAAGAACTCTTGCGCAAGAACTCTTTCGTGAACTAGCGTGGCGGGCATGAGCACGCCAGCCGACCCCCACCCCAGCCCGCCGGCCGTCCCGACCGGCCCCGGCCCGGCGTCGTCGGACCGCCTCCCGCGCGGCCCGAGGCCCGAGCCGGGGCAGGTCGTCGCGACCGACCCGGCGACCATCCGGGCGCTCGCCCACCCGCTGCGCCTGCGGATCCTCGCGCTGCTCGACGACGAGGGCGAGGTCACCGCGACACGGTGCGCCGAGGTCACGGGCGAGTCCGTCGCGAGCTGTTCCTTCCACCTGCGGATGCTCGCCAAGTACGGGTACGTCGAGCCCGCGGAGCGTCGCGGCAAGGAACGCCCGTGGCGCTCCGTCGGGCGCGGCCGCCAGACGAAGTTCGACCCCGACGTCCCGGAGTCCCTGCACGCCGCGGGCGCGGTGGCGACCCTCATGCTGGACCAGGAGACGGCGCGTGTCCGGGCGTGGCTCGCCGGGTCCGCCGCCGACGACCCGCAGTGGCTCCTCGCCTCGACGATGACCGGCGCGTCCTTCTACGCGACGCGCGAGGAGCTCGACGCGCTCGCTCGCGAGGTCGAGGCGCTCACGGACCGCTTCCGGGGGCGCTGGGACGACCCGTCGCTCCGTCCCGCGGGGGCACGTCGCGCGCGCCTCTTCTCGATCGTCAACGCCGACCTGCCGGAGGCCCCTCGATGAGCGCGACGCCCGAGCCGACCGCCACCACCCGGCCCGCTCCTGCCGACGCGCCCGAGGTGGCGCCGGAGTCCCGCACCGCGACCGCACCCGCCGCCGGTCGCGACGACGCCCCGGACCCTCGTGCCGCGCTGCGGTCCCGCCCGTTCCGGCTCCTGTCGGTCGCGTGGGGGTTCACGAACTTCGCCGACTCGGTCCTCGCGATCATCCTCGCCGTCTGGGTGAAGGACCTCACCGGCTCGAACGGCGCCGCCGGCCTCGTGTTCGCGGCGCTCGGTCTGCCGGCGCTCGCGTCGCCGCTCCTCGGGCAGCTCGCGGACCGCGTGTCGCGCCGACGGATGCTCGTCGTCACGTACCTTGTCGGTGCCGTGAGCCTCCTCGCCCTCCTCGCCGTGCGTGGGCCCGAGCAGGTCTGGCTCGTGTTCGTGGTGACGGTGATCTACTCGGCCGTCGGCTTCGCGACCGCGGCGGCCCAGGCGGGCCTCGTGCGGGACATGCTGCCGGACGAGGCGATCGCCCCCGCGAACGGCCGGCTCACGACGATCGACCAGGTTTTCCGCCTCCTCATGCCGGTCGTCGGCGCGGGCGCGTACGCGCTCGCCGGAGCGTGGCCGCTCGTGGTCGCCGCCTCCGTGGCGTTCGCCGTCTCGGGCACCGTCATCGGCCGGATCCGGATCGTCGAGACGCCCCCGACCCCGGCCGCCGAGCGCGAGCCGTACCTGGCCGAGATGACGGCGGGCTTCCGCCACCTCGTGCGGACGGCCCCGCTCGGCGTGCTCACGCTCGCCATGCTCGTCGCGTTCGCGGGGGTCGGGCTGCTCAACGCGGTCAGCCTCGCGATCATCGAGGACGGGCTCGGGCTGGCCCCGGAGCTGCTGGGCCCCGTCTCCTCGGTCCAGGCGCTCACCGCGATCGTCGCGGGGCTCACGGCCGCCCGTCTCGTCGCCCGCTGGGGCGCGCAGCGGCTCGTCGCCCTCGGGCTGCTGGTGCTCGCGCTCGGGATCGTGCCCGCGACGGGGACGAACGTCGTGGCGATCGTCCTCGGCATGGGCGCGGTCGGGCTCGGCGCCACCTGGTCGATCGTCGGCTTCGTCACCGAGCGGCAGCTCCGCACGCCCCCGGGTCTCCAGGGGCGCGTCGCCGCGGCGAGCCTGCTGCTGGTCAACGTCCCGCAGCTCGTGCTGACCGTGGTCGGCGCGGCCCTCGTGGGCGCCGTCGACTACCGCGCCCTGCTCGTCGTGACCGTGGTCGGCATCCTCGTCGCGGCGGTCGTCTCCCTCCGCGGCCACCGCAGCACGGGCGAGCCGGCCGATGAGAGCCCCCTCTCCGCGAGGTAGAGGCCTGGTACGGCGAGGTAGAGGTCTGGTCCTGACCACGGCTCTACCTCGTGAGACCACGGGTCTACCTCGCGGGACCACGGCTCTCTCTCGGCATGGCGGTGGGGCGGGCCGTCAGTCGTCGAGGCCGCGGGCGCGCAGCGCGTCGCCCAGGGCGTCGGCCTGGCGCAGCGCGCCGACGACGAGCGGGACGGCGTAGGCGCGGACGTCGTGCTCGCGGCCCCGGGCGCGGCACGCGTCGCGCACGCGCTGAGCCAGTGCGGAGACGACGGGTACGCAGCGCACGGCGAGCGACAGGACGAGGGCCGCGCGGTCGACGTCGACGCCGAGTCGGTGCAGCGGCCGCAGCCCCCGCTCGATCGCGGCGAGGACGGCGGACGTCCGGGTCGTGAGCAGCACGAGCCCCGCGAGCGCGACGAGCGCGACGAGCCGGGTCGTGAGCACCACCGCCGGCACCGGTCCGAGGGCGAGCCACTGGACGGCCAGCAGCACGGGCACGACCAGGCGCAGGGGGCGTACCTGCTCCCACGCCGCGCGCCACCCCACGCCGGCGACCGCGTAGAGCGCGCCGACGGCGAGGACCACCGCGCCGACCCCCGCCGGCGAGGACACCAGCAGCACGACGGCCGACGCCGCCGCCAGTCCCACGAGCTTGGCCCCGGCCGGGGCGCGGTGCAGGACCGACGACCCCGGCCGGTAGGTGCCCGGGGTCACGACGACGCCCCGTCGACGAGGCGCAGGTAGCGCGCGACGGCGGGCCCCGGCGCGTCGTCGGCGACGACCCGCCCGCCGTCCACCACGAGCACGCGGTCCATCGCGTCCATGAGCGACAGGTCGTGCGAGACGAGCACGACCTGCTGGGGGAGCGCCGCGAGCTCGGCGGCGAACCGCCGTGTGTTGCGCAGGTCGAGGAGCGTCGTGGGCTCGTCGGCGACGACGAGCCGCGGCCCCGCGGCGAGCACCGACGTGAGCGCGAGGAGCTGCTTCTGCCCGCCCGAGAGCAGGTGGGCGGGATGGTCCGCGTGGTCCGCCAGGCCGCGCGCGGCGAGCGCGGCACGCACGAGCGCGTCGCGCTCGGCCGGGGCGTGGCGACGCAGCGAGTACGCGACGTCCTCCGCGACGGTCGGCATGACGATCTGGGCGTCCGGGTCCGTGAAGACGAACCCCACGCGCCGCCGGACCGCGGGGCCGTCGCGGCGCGTGTCGAGGCCGTCGACCAGGACCCGGCCCGACGTCGGCACGACGAGCCCGTTGAGCAGGCGCGCGAGCGTGCTCTTGCCCGAGCCGTTGGCCCCGACGATCCCCACGCGCCGCTCGCGCAGCTCGAGGTCGACGCCGCGCAGCACGTCGCGCTCGCCGAGGCGCACGCGGACGTCCTCGAGCCGGACCGTGCAGCCCGACCCGGAGGACTCGTGCACGAGGGAGGCCCCGGACCCGGGGGACGCCCCGGGCGTCCCGGGCGTCCCAGCCGTCGCGGCCGGAGCGTCCCCGACGGCGCGCGGTCGCCCCAGGCCGGCCCGGGCTCTCGCGATCACCGGACGACCTCCAGGACCGCCGCGACGCCCAGCCCGCCGCCGACGGCGGCCGTCGCGAGGCCGAGCGTCCCGGCCGGAGCGCCCGTGCGCACGAGCCGGGAGAACAGCCGCACGACCGACACTGCGCCGCTCGCGCCCCACGGGTGCCCGAGCGCGAGCGCGCCGCCGTCGGCGCAGACCCGCGCGTCGTCGGCGGGGTCGCCGAGCGGGTCGAGCCCGAGCGCGTCGGTCACCGCGAGGACCTGCGCGGCGAACGCCTCGACGACCTCGACCGCCGCGACGTCGTCGAGCCGCGCGCCCGCCCGGTCGAGCGCGGCGCGCACCGCCGGGACCGGGCCCCACCCCGGCAGCGCGGGGTCGCAGCCGACCGTCGCCGACGCGAGCACGCGCAGGCCCGGGACCCCGAGCTCGCGCCGGACGCGCTCGGGCACGACCGCGACCGCCGCCGCGCCGTCGCTCACCGGGCTCGCGGTGGCGGCGGTGACGGTGCCGCCGGGCGTGAAGGCCGGCGAGAGGCGGGCGAGCACCGCGGGGTCGAGGCGTCGCGCCCGTTCGTCGCGCGCGAGCGACCGCGCCGGCGCGCCGACCTGGACCGTCTCGGCCGCGAACCGCCCGCCCGCGTGCGCGGCGAGGGCGCGCGCGTGGCTGCGCACCGCGTACGCCTCCTGGCGTTCGCGGGTCACGCCGCGGCGGCGCGCGAGCGCGTCGGCGGCGGCCCCCATGCCCGGGTCGGCCCACGGCGTCGGCGCGAACGCGGCGCGCGCGTAGGGCACGTCGCCCCACGCCGTGCGGTGGGAGCGCGTGGGAGCGAGGGACGCGCTCTCCGTCCCGCCGGCCAGGACGAGGCGCGCCTCGCCCGCCCGGACCTGCTGCGCGGCGAGCAGCACCGCCGCGAGACCGGAGGCGCACTGCCGGTCGACGGTGAGCCCGGGCACGACGACGCCGAGTCCCGCGGCGAGCGCCGCGGCCCGCGCGACGTTCCCGCCGGGCCCGGTGCAGCACCCCAGCAGGACGTCGACGACGTCGTCCTCCACCCCGAGGGCCCGCGCGTCGCCGAGCGTCGCGCCGAGCGCACCCGCCGCGAGGTCGACCTCGGACGACGACCGGTGCCCGTGCCCGGCGGTCCCGACCCAGGTGCGGCGCGCGGCCACGACCACGGGCGCGTCCGCCCCCGCACCCGGCGCGGTCATCGCAGCGGCTCCAGACCCGAGCGCGCGGGGTCGGTCCCCAGCAGGGCCTCGCTCACGGCCCCGCGCGCAGGCTTGCCCGACGGGGTCCGGGGGAGGGCGCGCGTGCCGTACCAGCGCCGCGGCCGCTGGGCGGGCGCGAGCGCCCCGCGCGCGACGCGCTCCAGGTGGGCGCGCAGCCCGGGCCGGTCGTCGCACTCGACGACGGCGCTCACGACCGCCCCGAGGCGCCGGTGCGCCGTGCCGAGCACGACGACGTCCCGGACCCCCGGCACCGCGCGCAGCACGACCTCGACGTCCTCGGGCACGACGGTCGACCCGCCGGTGAGGATCGCCCCGTCGCCGCGGCCGCGCAGCACGAGCGTGCCGGGCGGGGCGCCGGGCGCGGACGGCGACGTCGACGGGTCGGGCAGGGGGTCGGCGAGGTCGCCCACGGTGCTCCACGCGCCGTCGCGCCGCAGCGGTCCGGTGGCGCGCGCGAGGTAGCCGCTAGACACCCAGGGCGAGCGGACCCAGACCTCGCCGACGCTCGCCTGCGGCAGCGGCCGGACCTCGAGGTCGACCCTCGGGAACGCACGCAGCCCCGACCCGTCGGGGTCGTAGGCGACGAACGAGAGCTCGACCGCGCCGTAGTAGGCGAGCACGTCGATGCCGAGCGCCGTCGCGCGCGACCGCGCCCCGGCGGCGAGGGACGCCCCGCCGACGACCGCGTGCCGGAGCCGGGACGGCGCCCCCGCGGCCACGGCGTCGAGCACGTCGTCGAGGACCTGCGGGACGAGGTGCACGACGTCGCTGCTCGCGAGCGCGGAGGTCGTGGCGGCCGGGGTGCGCGTGAGGAAGGCGCACGCGCCGACGGCGAGCGTGTGCACGGCGGCGAAGCAGTAGAGCGACGACGCGAGCGGGCCGGGGACGAGCACGGTGTCGGTGGGGCGCAGCCCGAGGAGCCGCGTGACGTCGTCGAACGACCCCTCCCACGACGCGCGCGTGCGCACGACCGCGCGCGGCCGGCCCGTGCTGCCCGAGGAGAACCCCGCCCACGCGAGGTCGTCCGGACCGGGCTCGTGGCCCGTGCCGGGGCCCGGACCCCCCTGCGGGGCGAGCCCCGGCACGAGGTCGGGGAGGGTGCCGGTCCCGCGCGGCAGGGGCACCTCGACGAACGTGCGCGGGGCGAGGGTGCGCAGGACCTCCGCGCGGTGCGCGCGCGGCCACGCCGGGTCGCACACGAGCGGCGTCGCGCCGGCGTGGTCGGCGGCGAGGACCGCCGTGAGCAGGTCCAGCGGGTCGGGCAGGGACACGGCGACGACGTCGCCGGGGCGCGTGCCCGTCGCGTCGAGGTGCGTCGCGCCCGCGCGCACGTCCGCGGCGAGCGCGGCGTAGGTGCGCGACCGCTCGGGGGTGCGCAGGGCGGGACGGTCGCGCACCGCCGGGTCGGCGGCGTGCGTCAGGACCTGGTGGGCGACGGGCACGCGGACACTCTCGCAGGTGTCAGGAGGCGGTGCGGCCGGCGGCCATGGGACGGCCCGCAGAACGGCCCGACCGGCGCGCGGCCGGGTAGGCGCGCACGACGCCGACGGTGATCGCCGCGGCCGCCAGCGCCTTGAGGACGTCGCCCGGGAGGAACACGAGGGAGAGCTGCGCCGTCGTCGCGAGCGGTACCCCCGTGACGGCCGACTGGACCGGCACGCCGCACGCGTAGACGACCGCGACCCCGCCGACGAGGCACGCGACGAGCACACCGCCGAACGTCGCCCGGCGCAGCCGGTCGACGAGCCAGCCCACGACCGCCGCCCCCGCGAGGAACCCGAGCAGGTAGCCCGCGGACGGGCCGACGAACGCCCCGAGGCCGCCGCGCCCGCCCGCGAGCACCGGGAGGCCGGCCGCCGCGAGCGCGAGGAACGTCGCGACCGCGAGCGTGCCGCGCCACGCGCCGAGGATCGTGCCGGCGAGCATGACGCCGAGCGTCTGGAGCGTGATCGGGACCGCGTTCCCGAACAGCGCGATCGACCCCGGCATCCCGAGCGCGGCGATCAGCGCCGCGAAGGTCGCGACGCGCGCGGCGTCGCCCGCGTCGAGCGCGAGCGGCCCGCGGCGCCCCGCTCCCGGACCGGTGGTCTGCGTGGCGGGCGCGGGCGTCCCGGGGGTCGCCGTGGTCGGTGCGTCGGTCATGGTGCTCCCTGCGTCGTCGTGGCGGGTCGGTGCCCGACCCGTCGTGGCCAGGTCCACTCTCCCGGCCCTGCGCGGTGCGCGACGACGGGGACGCGGACGACGACGGTGTCGCCGCGTGCACGGATCGCACAACGGGTTGGAGGGTTCCACCAACCATGCTGTCGTCGCGGGATCCGGTCTCGGAGGAAGTCGACAACCGCCCCTCCGCCCCGCCCCCGGAAGGCGCGCGCCGGCTCTTGGCACTCTCCGGGGGAGAGTGCTAGAACAGAGACGTAGCCGCCCGCGAGGTGCCTACCTCGCGGGACCACCGACCGGTCCCGGACGGTCCGGGACCGACCGACGAGGAGGTGAGAGGTGTGGCTGCGATGATCGACCCGTTCACGACCACCTTCGACGCGATGGACCGCCTGGTCGGCCAGCTCGCGTCCGGCGCGCGCGCGACCGCGGCGTCGGCGTCGGGCGGCATGCCGCTCGACCTGTTCCGGGCGGGCGACCACTACGTCCTGACGATGGACCTTCCCGGTGTCGACCCGGGGACGATCGACGTGTCCGTCGAGGACCGCACGCTGACGATCCGCGCCGAGCGCAGCCCGCGGACCGATCCCGACGTCCAGTGGCTCGCGCGCGAGCGGCCCTCGGGAACCTACGCGCGCCAGCTCACGGTGGGGCGCGGTCTGGCGCTCGACCAGATCTCGGCGTCGTACGAGGACGGGGTGCTGTCGCTGACGATCCCCGTGGCCGAGGAGGCCCGGCCGCGCCGGATCGAGGTCGCGCACCGCGCGGGCAGCAGCGGTGCGGCGACCCAGATCACGGCCGAGGCCGAGCCTCGGACGACCGAGGGCTGAGCCGGCTCAGACCTCGCCCGGGAGCGCCTTGCGGACGACGAGCCGCGTCCACGCGCCGAGGTAGACCCGGTCCCCGTCGGACAGCTCGCGTCGCTGTCCGGCGGGGATCGGGTCGGTCGGCAACGGTTCGCCCGCGGGGCTCACGTAGGTCCCGTTCGACGACTGCAGGTCCTCGACCCACCACCGCTGGCCGTCCGTGCTGAGCTGGCAGTGCCGGCGGGAGACGCCCGTGTCCGCGCCGCAGTCGACCTGCGGGTGGATGCCGCGCGACACCGACGGGCGGCCGACGAGCACGCTGCGCTCGCGCAGCACGACGAGGCCCGGCAGTCCCGCGGAGGGCATCGGGTCCTCGGGCTGCTGCGCCTGGTACCAGTCGGGGTCGATCCAGATCTCCACGACCCACTGGTCCGGCCCCGGGACCGGGGGCGTCGGGAGGTGGCTGCCCGACGTCCCCGTCTCGCTCGCCTCGGGGGCGACGGCGGTGCTCGGGGCGGGAAGCGGGGGCGGGGTCGACGACGACGGGGGCGTCGCCGCGGATCCCGCCGCGGAGGTCGGCAGCGGGGGCGGGGTGGACCCCGAGGGCGTGCCCGCCTGCGGGGGTGCGGAGGTCGCGGGCGCGGGCGTCGGACGCGACGGCGGGTCGAGCGAGAGCGCCGACGGCGGCTCGACCGGGTCGGGCAGCGCGCCGGTCGTGAAGTCGTAGCCGCAGTTCTCGCAGAACAGCGCGCCGCCGGGCGCCGGCGACCCGCAGTTCGGGCACGTCGTCGCGGGGGCGGCCGCCGGGGCGGCGCCCGCGGGCGTCGCCCCGCTCGCCACGGGTGTGGACGGGGCCGACGCCGCGCCGATCGGCTCGCCGCACACGTCGCAGTAGTCGGTCGACTCCGACGGGTGCCCGTTGGGGCAGACGACGGCGCTCACCGGCGGACTCGCGTCGTCTTCGTCGAGGCGGTGTCGAGGGCCATCTCGTCGAGGGTCGAGGTGTTCCGCTTGAGCCGCACGGTGCCCTGCTCCTCGTTGTCGATGTCGACGACCTTGCGCAGGCGCGACGTCGCCTCCTCGTTGCCTGTCTGCTGCGCGAGCTGCACGGCGCGCCCGAGCTTGACGGTCGCCGTCGCCTCGTCGCCCGAGGCCTTGGCCGCGAGGCCCTCCTGGATCGCCGCGGCGAGCTCGGTCTGGCCCGTGTAGTGCGCGACCTCGGGATTGATGCGCGTGGTGAGCGACTCGTCGTCGGACCACTTGGCCTTGACCAGACCGGAGGAGACGACCTCGCCGTTCACCGCGAGCTGGACGCGCGCCGCGAGCTGCTCGGAGCCGACCGGCTTCGACGCGACGCGGACCGCGACGTGGTAGTCGCGCGACTCGTCGCCCCACGAGCCGGTCGGGTAGGCCCCGGTGAGGGGGTTCACCTCGGCGCGGCGGTGCGTGAGGTCCTCGACGGTCGGCGCGACCTGCCGCACGAACAGGACCTGCGAGCCCTGCGGGGCCCACACGCGCAGGTCCGCGGAGGCCACGCCACGCGCCATGGACGCCTGCATGAGGCTCTCGAAGTCGGCCGCGATCTCGTTCGGGTCCGCGATGAGGCCGACCGAGCCGAGCAGCGCCGTCGAGATCTCGCGCAGCTCGTCGACCTGCCAGCGCGAGCCGACGCCGCGCGCGTCGCACTGGAAGTGGCCCGTGACGTCGCGGACCGCGGCGGAGAGGTTCGCGCGCGGCTCCGACTCGTTCTTGCCGTCCGTGAGGAGGATCGCGTGCCGCTGGGTGGCCTGCGGCACCGTCGCGAAGAGCTGGTCCGCGAGGCGCAGCCAGGTGCTCATCGCCGTGCCGCCGCCGGGCGTGAGCATCGAGACCGCGCGCTTCGCCTCGGCGCGCGCGCCCGGCTCCATCTGGACCATCGCCATGCGCGCGTTCGGGTACGGGAAGACGCGGTTGGCGACATGGCTGCCGCCGACGATCGCGAACCACGTGCCGTCGAGGATCTGGTCCACGGCGACCTGGGCGGCGTGCTTCGCGGCCTCCATGTTCCGGCCCGACATCGATCCGGACGTGTCGACCATGATGATCTCGGCGACCCCGCCCGCGCCGCCGACGCTCCCCGCGCTCCCGGCCCCCGTGCACGTCACGGTGACGATCGCGTGGACGTCCGTGGCGCCCTCGGACAGGAACTCGTTCTGGTAGACCTCGGCGGCGAACTCGGCCATGGGGGCTCCTTCGGTGGTGCGGGTGTTCGTGCAGGCTATCGGGTCGGGGTGGGTGGTGGCGGGTCGTGCGGGGGTCGGGCCGGACGGCGGCGCGCGGCCCGTCAGGTCGTGGGGACGGTCGTCTCGAGGTCGGGGTCGAGCTCGGGGGAGGCCGCGTCCGACGACCGGTCGAACCGCGCGAGCGTCGCCGTGATGTTGTCCCGGCCGCCCTGGGCGTTCGCCCAGTCCACGAGCGCGCCCGCCACCGTCTGCGGGTCGTGACCGACCCGTTCCTGGGTGGCGTGGAGCAGCGCCGCGAGGTCGCCGGCGGGGGAGCAGTAGTTCCACAGGCCGTCCGAGCACACCAGCACCCAGCCGTCGCGGTCGGGGAAGGTGGCAGCCGTCCGGGCGACGGGGTCCGGGGCGTCGGGGCCGAGCCAGCGCGTGATGGCGTGGGCCTGCGGGGAGCTCTCCGCCTGGACGCGGGGGATGCCCTGCGCCATCATCTCCTGCGCCCAGGAGTCGTCGACGCTGAGCTGGTGCGCCTCGCCGTCGTCCGGGATCCAGTAGGCGCGCGAGTCGCCCACCCAGCCCGTGACGACGAGCGGGCCGTCGACGACCGCCGCGACGAACGTGCACGACGGCGGGTTCTCGCGGTCGGCCATCGCGCCGACGGTCGTGAGGATCGCGTCCTGCGCGGCCCGCGAGGCGTCCGCGACGAGCGCCGACCAGGCGGCGACCCGCGCCGTCGGCTCGCCGACCACGGGGGAGGTGCCCTCCGGGGCGCCCGCGGCGAGCACGTCGCGCGCCGCCCGCGCCGCCGCGAGGCTCGCGACGTCGGAGTCGGGCGCGGAGGAGACGCCGTCGCACACGACGAGCGCGGCGAACGCGCGGTCCGCGGCGGCGGACGGGCTCGCGGCGAGGGCCATCGCGTCCTCGTTGCGGGAGTGCCGCACGCCGCGGTCGCACACGCCGGCGACCCACGTCGCGGGGCGCTCGGCCCAGTGGTCCCGCTCGGACGCGGCCGGCTCGCCGCACTCCGTGCAGTACCCGTCCTCGGCCACGCGGCCCCCGCACCGCACGCACGGCCGGGCGTCGGGCTCGGTGGTGCCGTCGTCCGGGGCGGACGCCGCCTCCCCGGACGCGTGCTGCGACGTCGCGGGCCCGGCAGGTCCTCCGCCCGCCGCGTCGAGGTCCGCCGCGTCGCGGCGCGCCTCGTCGTCCGAGCCGCCCGCCGGGGGGAGCGGGGCGAGCGGCGTGCCGCACGCCTCGCAGAACCGCGCGCCCTCGGGCGACGGCTCGCCGCACGCGGGGCACGCGAGCACCGGCGCCGGGACGGCGTCGTCGGGCACGGCCAGGTCGGGGAAGGCCTGGCCGGGCGCGGGTGTCGGGGCGTCGCTCATCGGACCGTCCACCGTCGCACCTCGTTCGCGCGGTCGACGAGCGTGATGCGCTCGTCGCGCGAGTCCGTGAGCGACGCGAGCTCGCGGTACGCACCCTCGAGCGCGTCGCGCAGCGCGGGCTCGTCGGCGGGCACCCCCGCGATCCGCGTCGTCGGCTCGGGCCCGGACCGCGTGACGGTCTCGAGCGCGGAGCGCAGCACGCCGACGGAGAGCTCGGCGCGCTCGCGCGGCGCGATCGACACCGCGGCGACGCTCGCCATCGCGTCGGCGAGCGCGGGCAGGCCGCGGCCCGACTCGGCGAGCAGGTGCGCGCGCAGGGTGCGGGACTCGACGTACGAGCCGCGCGTCGGACCCACGAGGTCGAGCGCGTGGAGGGCGCCGTCGAGGTCGCCGCGCGCCTCGCGGATGCGCATGAGACCGAACGCGGCGGGCGCCGTGTAGTTGGCGTCGGTGCGGGCACAGATCACGTAGAGCGACTCCGCGATGTCCGGCTCGCCGCTCAGCTCGCAGGCCGCCGCGAGCGCGAGCTTCGGCGCGAGCTCGCCGGGCACCTGGCCGTAGACCGCGTTGAACGACGCGCGCGCGGCGACCGGGTCGCCCTGCGCGAGCTCGCCGAGGCCCCCGAGCCACGCCGCGCGCCACTCCCACGGGTCGTCGGCGAGGATCGTGCCGATGGTGCCGCGCAGCACGTCGAAGCGGCCCGCCTCGATGGCCGCGCGGGCGCGCGCGAGGTGCACCTCGACCGTGTCCTCGGGCGCGTCGGCGAGCGCGGCGAGCCGCGCGTCCGGGTCGACGACGTTGACGCCGGCGAGCCAGCTCGCCATCGGGTCGTGGTCATCACGCCGCAGCGTGGGGAGCTCGTCCCAGGCGAGCGGCCGGGCCGCCACGTCGGCGACCGGCGCCTCGAAGAGCACCGACGCCGCCGAGTGCAGCGCCGGGTTGCCCGGGCCGGCGTCGGCGGCCACGACCTCGCGCAGCACCCCGAGAAGCTGGGTGCGCATCTCGTCGGCGGTCGCGAAGCGGTCCGCGGGGTCGAGCGCGCACGCCTTGGCGAGCAGGCGGTAGAACGAGTCGTACTGCTGGAACACGGGCGTGTCGGCGACCGGCGGGAGCGACGCGACGTACGTCGTCGTGTTGCCCCGGAAGTCGAGGACGAGCGTCGCGAGCGTGCGGCCGATCGTGTAGATGTCGGAGGCGATCGACGGGCCGACCTCGGCGACCTCGGGCGCCTGGTACCCGACCGTCCCGAAGATCGCTGACGTCATGTCGTCGGCGCGCCGCACGCCGCCGAGGTCGATGAGCTTGACGCCGTCGCCCTGCTGGATGACGTTCTCCGGCTTGAAGTCGCAGAACAGCAGGTTGTGGTCGTGCAGGTAGGCGAACGCGGGAAGGATCGCGAGCACGTAGGCGAGCGCCTGGTCGACCGGCATCGGGTCGATCACGCCGTTGTTGGCGTCCCGGCGGTCCTGGAGGATCTCCTTGAGCGACTCGCCGCCCACGTACTCCATGACGGTGTAGCCCGCGCCGTCGTGCATGGCGAAGTTGTAGATCTCGACGATGAGCGGGTGCTCCACCTCCGCGAGGAACTGCCGCTCGGAGATCGCGGCCGCGTAGGCGTCCGGGTCGCCCGAGTTGAGCAGGCCCTTGAGCACGACCCACCGGCCCGACACGTTCTGGTCGCGGGCCAGGTAGATCCAGCCGAGGCCGCCGTGCGCGAGGCAGCCCACGACCTCGTACTGCCCGCCGACCAGGTCGCCCGGGGAGAGCTGGGGCGTGAAGTCGAAGCGGTTGCCGCAGTGGGGGCAGAAGCCGGACGTCCGACCGGGCTGCCCGTCGCGGCCGCGGCCGACCTTCTCGCCGCACGCGGGGCAGTAGCGCTTGCGCTCCGCGACCTCGGGCACCGCCATCACGGACTGCAGCGGGTCGCGCGCGGGGACGGACGGGACGGTCGTCAGTCCCGCGCCGAGGCCGCGACCGCGCAGGCGCGTCGACGACGTGCCGACGCGGCGCGTGGCCTTCGATCCGGTCGCGGCGGTGCGTGCCGAGCCGAGCGCGGCCGTCGCGAGGCGGCTCGAGCTCGTGCGGCCCGTGCGCGTCGAGCGCTCGGCGTCGGGGTCCGCGCCCCCGGACGGCCCGGTCCCGGGACGGCCCTGGACGAACCCGGTGCCGAGCATCGCGGACGGCGACGCGGCGGCGGCCGTGCCCGGTGCCGGCGCGCCGGAGGTCCCGGTCGCGGCCCCCGTCGGCGTGCCGCCGGAGCCGCCGGCGGGTGCGCCGCAGACGTTGCAGTAGCCGTCCTCGATGGTGCCCGGGCAGCCGGGCTCCGAGCACGGGACGGTCGCGGTGGTGGTCACGACGACGCTCCTTCCGGGGTGGGCAGGTCGCGGGTGAGGAACTGGTACTGCTCGACGAGGAAGCGGGCGAGCGTCACGTCGCACGGCACGGCCTCGACGGCCGCGCGCGCCTCGGCGTGGCCGGAGCGCACCGTGGGTGACGCGGACCGCCCGTTGGCCTCGGCCTTCTCGGCGAGCCGCTCCAGGCTGTAGCGCAGCTCGGCGCGCTCGCGCAGCGGGCGGGTGTAGGCGTCCTCGACGGTCTCGACGGCGCGCGCGACGGTCGCCAGTCGCGCCGTGTAGGCGTCGAGCTCGAAGCGGGAGTCGGGGACCGGGCCGAGCCGTGACACGTCGGGGACGGCGAGCCGCGGCGGGTGCGCGATCTCGCGACGGCACCGCGCGACGAGCTCGCGCAGCGCGGGCTCGCGCGCCTCCAGCGCGTCGCGCTGCTCCTCGGTGCGGGCACGGTCGCGGCGCAGCTCGCGGCGCTGCGCCGACGCGACGATGAGGTCGCGCTCGGCGCGCGCCACCTCGGTCTCGAGCTCCGCGAGCGGGCCCGCGACGTCGGCCCCGCGCGCGGCCTGGGCGACGAGGTGGTCGAGACGCCCGCGCAGGGTCTCGACGCGTCCCCGCGCGTCCGCGTCGGAGCCCGCCAGGTCCTCGCAGCGCACGAGCTCGGCGCGCACGCCGCGCAGCCGCGCGACCTGGTCGGCCGTGTGCGGGTCGAACGACAGGCGGGTGCGGAGCTGGACGACGAGCGCGTCGCACAGCTTCACCGCCTCGACGAGCGAGACGAGCGCGGCGCCCGAGCCGGAGTCGAGGCGCCCCCAGACGAGCTGGGAGATCTTCTCGCGCGCGACGGCGTCGGCCCGGCCCGAGTCCCACACGGGCCGGATCTCGTCCGCGCGCGTGCGGATCGCCTGCCAGAGCGACAGCGCGAGCACGAGGTCGGCGGTGTAGACGTCGGGCGTCGCGGCGGCCTGCGCGGCGGCGTCGAGCCGGTCGAGCTCGGTGCGACGCTCGTCGAGCCACGTCTCGAGCGCGGCGAGGTACGCCAGGAGGTCGGCGGCGGGGATCGCCTCGCCGAGCCGTCCCGGCGCCTCGGGTGCGGTCGTGCGGGTCACGGCGTGCGGCCGTACACCGCGGTCGGCGGGGCCGGGGCGGGGCCGAGGCCCCCGAGCCACTCGCCGTAGATCGCGGCCCAGCGCCCGTCCGACTTCATCTGCTCCAGCACGCCGTTGACGAACCGGACCATGTCCACGTTCTGCGCCGGGACGCCGATGCCGTAGGGCTCGTCGCTGATCGCCTCGCCGACGACCTTCGCGTACGGGTCCTGGGCCGCGAAGCCCGCGAGGATCGTGTCGTCGCCCGTGATCGCGTCGACCTTGCCCTGCTGGAACAGCACGAGGCACTGGGTGTGGGTCGTGGCCGGGACGGGCTCGATGCCCGAGAACTGCTCGAGGCGCGTGAGCGTCGTCGTGCCCTCCGGGGCGCACACGCGCTGGCCCTCGAGGTCCGCGATCCCGCCGGCCGTCGAGTCCCGCGAGACGAGCACCTTCTGGCCCGCGTGGTAGTACTCGGCCGAGAACGCGATGGACTCCCACCGCTCGCAGGTGATGGTGAACGCGCGGGCGACGAGGTCGACCTCCCCGTTCTCGAGCACCTCCAGGCGCTGGCCGGAGGTGATGACGCGGAACTGGAGGCGGTCGGGGTCGCCGAAGATCGCGCGCGAGATCTCGTGGAGCACGTCGATGTCGAAGCCCTCGATCTGGCCCGACAGCGGGTTGCGTGCGCCCATGAGCAGCGTGTCGGCGGAGACGCCCACGACCAGCGACCCCCGGTCGCGGATCGCGGCCATCGTGCTCCCGCCGGGCAGCGCGTCCGGACCGGGCAGCGCACCCTCGGGCGCGTAGGACGCGAGCGGGTCCGCGCACTCGGCGGGAGCCGCGGGGGCGGCGGGGGCCTCCTCGGTGGCCTCGTCCTGGGGTGCCGCCGTGAGGCGGAGGTCGTCCGCGCCGGACGGGCCCGAGCACGCGGTCAGCGCGAGCGCCGCGGCGAGCGCGGCACCGACGACGCCGGTGCGGCGGCGCCGTGCGGCGCGCCGGCTCCGGGCGGACCGGTCGGGGGTGGCGAGCGTCGTGGTCACCGGTACTCCTCCAGTCGTGCGGTCACGCCGCGCCACGCGAGCAGGGCGGCGACCAGGCCGGCGGCGAGCAGGAGCCAGCCCGCGACGGTCGCGGTCGTCGCCGCCCCGTCGAGCCGCTGGCTCGTCGCGGCCGCGTTGGTCTCGATGTCGTCGCGCGCGGACGTGGAGAACGCGTCGAAGGCGGCGTTGGGGCTCTCGGGGTCCGTCGCGGTGGCGAGCGCGACGGCGTCGTCCCACTGTCCCGCGTCGTCGAGCGCGCGGATGTCCGCGTGCCGGGTCACCCACGCGTCGAGCGCCTGGGCCGTCGTCCCGTCGAGGATCCCCTCGGACGCCGCGGTGTCGAGCCGCGCGGTGGCGTCGTCGGTCGCCGTGACGAACGCCTCCTCGTACGCCTGCCCGGACCCGCGCTTGATGAGCGTGAACGCCTCCATCGACTTCGCGTCGTTGGCGAGCGAGTACGCCTGGGACGCGGCGAGCGTCGCGGCGTACGGCCCCGTGCGCACGTCCTGCGCGCGCGAGCTCGCCTGGGCCAGCAGGACCGTCGACACGATGCCGACCACGAGCACGACGGCGGTGGCGACCGCGAGGCCGACGTTGAGCACGCGGTGCGTGCGGCGCGCGAGCCACACCTGGCTCACGACGAGCACCGCGAGCGCGACGAGCCCGCCCGCGAGCACCCACAGCGCGTTGCGGACGCCCGAGAAGTCGGCGGCGACGCGGTCCGCGTCGTCGAGCACGACCTCGTCGAGCGCCGGGAGCATCTGCTCGCGCAGGATCGTCGACGCCTGGTCGAGGTACGCCGAGCCGACGGGGAAGCCCTGCCGGTTGTTCGCGCGCGCCTGCTCGACGAGGCCGGTGTAGACCGTGAGGTCGGCCGCGACCTGGCCGAGCAGCTCCGCGTCGCCCTCGTTGCTCCCGGAGAGCGTGGCGAGGCCGGTCGCGGCCTGGTCGACGAGGTCGTCGTACCGGGCGCGCTGGTCCGCGGGCTCGAGGCCCCCGACGAGGAACGCGCCGGTCGCCGTCGCGTCGGCCGCGACGAGCGCGTTGCGGACCTCCTGGACGCCGACGAGCTGCGCGGTGTCCTCGCTGGCGGCCTCGAGCGCCCGGGACTGGACGCTCCCCGCCTGGAAGCCGAGCGCACCGAGCGCGACGGCGGCGAGCACGCACAGCGCCATGACGAGCCGCAGCTTGCCGGGCGTGCGGCGCAGCGCGCCCCGGGCGCGGGACACGCCGGCGCTCGGTGCTCCGCTCGGGGCGCCGGCCGGGCCGGGCGCGCCCGGCGCGGGGCCGCCCGCGGGGACGATCTGCTGGCCCGCAGGGCGGACCGGGGTGGTCGTCATGCGTTCTCCTCGGCGGTGGAGGGGGCGGTCTCGGACGCGTCGTGGGACGCGACGTCGTGGGACGCGACGTCGGGGGACGGCGCGTCGTCGGCGGGCGCGGCCGCGGTCGGGGCGTCGTCCGGGGCGCCGTCGGGCTCGGGCGGGTCGAGCGTGGCGAGGAGCGCGGGGGCGCCCTCGCCGTCGACGACGTCGACCGGCAGCAGGAGGCGGAGCTCGTCGATCGTCGGCGCGTCGGTGTCCTTGAGGCGCCACGCGTGGCGCGCGATCGCGCCGTCGAGCACGTTGCGCGCCCAGCGCGCGTTGCCGAAGCCCTCGGTGCGCGGCTGGGCCGCGGCGAGGCGCGCGAACACGTCGAGCGCCTCGGGCGTCGGCTCGAAGTCCGACTTCGCCGCCATGCCCGCGAAGATGTCGCGCAGCTCGGCGTCGGCGTAGTCCTCGAACGTGATGGTCGTGGAGAACCGCGACTCGAGGCCGGGGTTCGTGGAGAGGAAGTCCGCCATCGGCCCGGGGTAGCCCGCGACGATGACGACGAGCTCGTCGCGGTGGTCCTCCATGTCCTTGACGAGCGTGTTGATCGCCTCGGCGCCGTACTGGTCCTCCGCGAGGCCGTACGCCTCGTCGACGAACAGCACGCCGCCGAGCGCGGTGGCGACGACCTCGGAGGTCTTCACCGCGGTCTGGCCGAGGTACCCGGCGACGAGCTCGGAGCGGTCGACCTCGACGAGGTGGCCCTTCTCGAGCAGCCCCAGGGCGCGGTAGATGCCCGCGACGAGGCGCGCGACCGTCGTCTTGCCCGTGCCGGGGTTGCCGAGGAACACGAGGTGGCGCGTGAGCGTCGGGCGGGTGAGGCCGGCCTCGGTGCGCAGCTTCTCGACGCGCAGCAGCTCGGTCTGGCGGTGGATCTCGTCCTTCACGCGGGCGAGACCGGTGAGCGCGTCGAGCTCGGCCAGCAGCTCCTCGATCGAGCGAGGAGGCTCCTCCTCGGCCGCGGCCTCGGCCGTCGTCGCCGCCTCGGACCGGGTGGCCGTGGCGTCGGCGCCGCCCGTGGGCGCGCCGACCGGCGTCGTGCCCGACGGCGCGGCGGGCGTGGCACCGGACGGTGCTGCGGCCGGGCGCGCGCCGAGCGCGTCGAGGATGGACTCGACCGAGGGGACCTCGGGCGCCGGGCGCCGCAGGGCGTCGAGCGAGCCCTGCGCGGCGAGCAGGTCGCCGAGGTCGAACGGGTCCGCCCCGCCGGTCGACGGGCGCGTGGCGAGCGGCCCGCCCGCGGCGGGCAGCGGCGTCGGGCCCGACGGCGTGCGACCGGCGGCCGGGGTGACGACCGGGGCCGGCGGCGGGGCGCCGCCCGACTGCTGCACCGCGGCGGTGGCCGCGGCGGCCCCGGCCACGTGCGGGCCCGGGGAGCCGAGGTGCGCGGCGGCGCGTGCGACGTCGGCGAGCGCCTGCCCGTACGCGGCGGCGTGCTTCGAGCGGGCCGCCCCGAGCGCGGCGAGGACGTCCGTCGGCGACGTGCGCCAGCGCCGCGCGCTCGACGCGGCCGTGAAGAACGCGCCCGTCGCGGCGGGGTCGTGCCCGAGCGCCGCGAGCCACGCGGCGGGGGCACCGGGGGAGGACTCGGCGACGGCCGCCGCGAGGCGGGCGCCCTCGTCGCGCGCGGCCTCCTCGTCCACGCCCGCGGCGCGCGCCGCCGCGTCCAGCGCGTCGAGAGCCGCCGCGAGGCTCGGGGTCACCGGGCCGGTCATGGTGCCTCCAGTCGTCCGGGCTCCGACGCCGGGCCGCTCGGCGGCTGGGGCGTGCCCTGGCCGGCCCCGGGGTCGAGCGCGATCGACGAGTCGCGGAACTTCTCCGCGAGGAACGCGCCGTGCGCGACGAGCGCCGCCGCGTCGGCGCGCGAGACCGCGTCGGAGATCTTGTCGAGCGTCACGCCGAGCAGGTCGAGCTGGTCGCACAGCAGCATGAGGGACGTCTTGCCCTGCGCGACGACCCGCCGGTCGGCGAAGGCGCGCGGCAGGCGCAGGTACGCGCCGACGGCCTCGGGCAGGTAGCTCGTGGCCGTCGCGACGACGGTGTGCGCCTGCTGCGACCCGCCGCCGAGGCGGTCGAGGCGCGGCACCATCTCCTCGACCGTCCCGGTGATGCGGTGCACGCGCGCCGTGACGGCGGGCGGCACCCGCCCCTCGATCTGCTGCTCCACGCGCTCGACCGAGGCGAGGATCTCGGTCGACGTCGGCGGGGCGGGCAGCTCGAGCGCGGGCTCGGGCGCGGGGGACCGGCCGCCGAGGCGGCCGATCACGTCGGAGAACCAGCCCATCTAGCTCGGGGTCCGATCTGTGGTGCGGGGAGCGGCGGTCAGGCCGCGGGAGGACGGAGGGCGGGCGTCGCCAGGGGTCACAGGCGCCCGATGTCGAGCGAGCCGTTCCCGACCTGGGACTGGTCCGAGCGGCGTGCGCGGTCGAGGTACTCGTTCGCCTTCGTCGTCTCGGTCTCCAGCACGCCGATGGTCTGCGCCATCGAGTCGAGCGCCTGCGTCTTGAACGTCGAGATCGAGTCGAGCGTCGCGTAGATGTTGGCGAACGCCTGCTGGAGCTGGGGGAGGCCGACCGTCGCGCTCGCGGCCTGCTGCTGGATGCTCGCCGACTGGTCGGCCAGCATCTTCGAGGTCGAGGCGATCATGTTCGACGTCGTCGTGTTGAGCGCGGTGATCTGGTCCAGCACGAGCTTCTGGTTCGCGAGCGCCTGCGCCACGATGACGGCCGTGCGCAGGGCGGAGATCGTCGTGGTCGTCGCGCGGTCGACGCCCTTGATGAGCTCGACGTTGTTCTTCATGATGATGTCCATCGCGAGGTAGCCCTGGATGGACACCGCGAGCTGGGTCAGCAGGTCCTGGTGCTTCTGGCGGACGTAGAACAGCACGTCCTCGCGCAGGGCCTGGGCGCGCTCGGGGTCGCTCGCCTCCAGCTCGGCGATCTTCGTCGAGAGCTCGGTGTCGAGGCGCTCGGCGATGAAGATGTACTGGTTGAGGCGCGCCATCGAGTCCCAGAGGTTCTGCTTCTCGAGGTTGAGCGCGGCGTTGTCCTTGCGGAGCTCGTCCTGGCCGTTGTAGAGCGACTGGACGATCGCGTTGAGCTGCTTCTGCGAGCTCTCGTAGCGGCGGAAGTAGTCCTGGAGCTTCCCGCCGAACGGGATGAGGCCCAGGAACTTCTTGCCCATGCTCGCCTCGCTCGGGTCGAGGTCCTCGACCGTGCGGCGCAGCTCGAGCAGCGACTTGCTCACCTTGGAGCTGTCGGAGACGCCGCCCTCGCGCAGCTCCTTGACCGGCATCTCGAGCATGCGGTTGGACACGTCGGCCGCGGCACGGATGTCCTTGTCGCCCATCTTGCGGATGTCGTCGGCCTTCGCCGCGAAGTCGGGCGAGCGCGTGTCCGTCGCGAGGAGCTGGTCGAGGTAGGTGGAGACCTTCGACTCGAGGCCCGGGATCGCGGCCTCGTCGACGCGCGGCGCGAGCGACGGCGCCTGCGTGGCGGCGACCGGCTTGACGGGCTCCGGGGCGCTGAGCGTGAGCGTCTCCGTCGGGGCGGGGGGCTGGAGCGGTGCTGCCTCGGTCATGTCTGTCCTTCGCTCGTGCGTGCCGTCGGACGCCGTCGGTGGCGGGTGGGGCGGCCCTCGCGGCCTCCCCCTCGACCCGGGCGAACCGGGCGGAACCGGCCTGCGCCGGTCGGCCGAGTATATCTACGACGGGTGGCCTGATCTTTACCCTTTCCGGGGATCGGGAGGGTGAGAACTCCCCATGCCAGACCCAACGTCCGGGGGGCCGATGAGTTCCGCCCGCGCGCGCCGTCGTCCGTGTGCGAGAGTTCGCCGCGCCCACCGTCCGTGGACGAGCGCGCCACCACCGGGGAAAGGACCGAGAGATGCAGCTCGCCGGGAAGAACGCCGTGGTCTACGGCGCCGCGGGGTCGATGGGGTCGGCGGTGAGCCGCGCGTTCGCCGCCGCGGGCGCGCGCGTCTTCCTCGCGGGACGCACGGCCGCCACGCTCGACGCGCTCGCGGACGAGGTCCGCGCCGCCGGCGGGCAGGCGCACCCCGCCGTCGTCGACGCGACGGACAAGGAGTCGGTCGACGCGCACGCGGCCGCGGTGGTCGAGCAGGCGGGGAGTCTCGACGTGTCGTTCAACGCCGTCGCGTACGACGCGCTGCAGGACGTCCCGCTCGTCGACATGTCCCTCGAGGACTTCGTGGCGCCGGTCGTGTCCGCGACGACGACCCACTTCCTCACCGCGACCGCCGCGGCGCGGCACATGATCGCCCAGGGGTCCGGGGCGATCGTCATGCTGTCGTCGACGGCGGCGCGCGAGTCGCGGCACGAGATGGGCGGGTTCAGCCTCGCGTGCGCGTCGATCGAGACGCTCGTGCGCAGCCTCGCCGGCGAGGTCGGCCGCCACGGCGTGCGCGTCGTCGGGCTGCGGCCCAACTTCACGCCCGAGACCGTCGGCGCGTCGGACGACGACCTGCCCGTGCTCGTGCAGGACACGCTGCTCGGTCGCCTGCCCCGCCTCTCCGAGGTCGCCGGCACGGCCGTGTACCTCGCGTCCGACGCCGCGGGCGCGACGACGGGGGTCGTCGTCGACCTCTCGTGCGGGGCGATCGTGTGAGCGCCGGCTTCGTCCCCGGGCCTGCCCATGTCCCCGAGGCCGCCCGCACGCTCGTCGCCGGACCGCACGTCGCGCACCTCGCGACCGTCCTGCCCGACGGCGGCCCGCACGTCGTGCCGCTCTGGGTCGGCTGGGAGGGGGACCGGCTCGCGTTCCTCACGGGCCCCGGCTCGCGCAAGGCGCGCAACCTCGCGCGCGACCCGCGCGTCGCGGTGTCCGTGACGAGACCGGGAACCCCTACGTCATGGCGACCCTGCGCGGACGCGTCGTCGAGGTGCTCGACGGCGACGTGGGCTGGGCGGTCGTCGACAGGCTCTCCGTCCTCTACACCGGCAACCCCTACCCGCGCGGGGAGGAGCGGCACGCCTACCTGGTCGAGATCGACCACGCGACGGCGCCGTCGTTCGGCTGAGCGCGGGCAGCCGGGCCCTACCGTGGACCCGTGGGCGACGCGAGGACGGACGGGACGGTGCCGCGGTACCGCGTCCTGCGGGACGGGCGGGTCGTGCTCGTCGTGCGCGGCGAGCCGGGCGTGCTCGTGAGCGCCTCCGTGCCGCCCCCGCTGCCCGGAACCGCGCCGGTCACGCACCCCTTCGCGACGGCGACGTTCACCGCCACGCTGCACGAGGGCACGCTCGGGTCGCTCCTGCGGGAGGCGCCCGACCTCGCGGCGTTCCTCGCCGCCGTCGAGCGCGCGGGCTACGTCGTCGAACCGGACGGGTGACCCTGCCGCGACGTCGGCCCGGACCGCGTCCCGGACGAGCGCCCCCGCCCCTCGCCGTGGAGGAGCAGGGACGCCTTCGAGCACTCCGGCGGGCGGTGGCCCGTCGAAGAGGTGCACCGGCCGCGGGCTTCTTCACCGACCGGTGCCCCCTGCGGCACCTCGGCCGCCCGTCCACCGTAGGAGGTGGGTCCGGGTCCTCGCCACCTCTCGCCACCACCGCTCCGGGGCGTACGGTCGAGAGATCGGCCCGGGAGCGGGCGCCGCGTTCTCGGAGGACGACTCAGAATGGGCGCTCCGGGGACGACGACGCGTACGGAGCCCTGCGGCGCGAGAACGAACGGGGGCTGTGCCGAGGCGTGTTCGTCCCGGTCACGTGTGGTGCCCCGAGCAGGACTCGAACCTGCAACCTACGGATTAGAAGGCCGTTGCTCTATCCATTGAGCTATCGAGGCGCGCGCCCATCGTAGTGGGCGCGGGGCGTGCTCGGGAGGTGGGGCCGTGATGACGGACGTGCAGGTGGGGTGGTCGCGCGTCGTGCGGCGCGTGCGTTTGGCGGGGCCCCCGGCAGCCGTCACTATGAACCAGTGAGAACCCCAGACGCCGCCACGAGCGACGCGAGCCCCGCCGCGCCCGGCCGGTCGCCGGGCTCGTGGAGGCCCGCGCAGGCGACCGAGGAGCTCGGTGTCACGGTCTACGACGTCGCGCGCGACCTGCGCCGCGACGTGGCGGACGTGCGCCTCCCGCTCGCGATCGACGGCGCGGCGGAGTCGGACGCGTCACGGCGCCGCCTCCTCACGCAGCTCGACGAGCACCTGCTGCCGCGGCTGCGCGAGCTGTCCTCCCCGGCGATCGTCGTCATCGCGGGGTCGACGGGCGCGGGCAAGTCGACGCTGTACAACTCGCTGCTCGGCGAGGAGGTGTCGCAGGCGGGCGTGCTGCGGCCCACGACGCGCGAGCCGGTCCTCGCGTTCAACCCGCTCGACGCGGACGTGATCGTCGAGGGCCCGGTGACGCGCGTCGCGCGCGTCGTCGACCACGACGGCGTCCCGCGCGGCACGGGCCTGCTCGACGCCCCGGACCTCGACTCGCTCCTGTCCGAGAACCGCGACACGGCGAGCCTGCTGCTCGAGGCGGCGGACCTGTGGCTGTTCGTCACGACCGCCTCGCGCTACGGCGACGCGCTGCCGTGGCAGGCGCTGTCGCGCGCGAAGGAGCGTGGCGCGAGCGTCGCGATGGTGCTCAACCGCGTCCCGCGCGAGACCCTCACGACGATCCGCGGCGACCTGCTGCAGCGCCTGCGCGACCACGGCATGGACGGGACCCCGCTCTTCGTCGTGCCCGACGTCGGCCCGCACGAGGGACTGCTCGACCGCTCCGTCGTGGCGCCGGTGGCGCGCTGGCTCACGATGCTCGCGGGACCGGACCGGTCGCGCGCGGTGATCGTGCGCACGCTCAAGGGGGCGCTCGGCGCGCTGCCCGCCTGGGTCACGGGCGTCTCGGACGCGGTGGAGCAGCAGGTGGAGGCCGCGGCGGACCTGCGCTCGGCGGCGGAGAAGGCGGTCCCGCCCGTGCGGGACGCCGCGCGCCAGGCCGCGCTGGACGGCGCCGTCGCGCACGGGTCGCTCGAGGCGCGGTGGGCCCAGGTGACGGGCGCGGAGCGCGTGGACCGCGTCAAGGTGCGCGGCGGCGTGGTCCGGTCGTCCAAGCGCCGCGGGCGCGCGCGCGACCTCGTGCTCGCCCCGCTGCTCGACGAGACGCGCGACGCCGCGCACCGCACGCTCGCCGCGAACGGCGTCCTGGCCCACGAGGCGCTGCGCGCCGCGCTCGACGGGGACCGGCCGCTGCCAGGAGCCTCCGACGTCCTGCCGACCGAGGAGGACGCCGCCGCGCGGCGCGAGGCCTCGGCCACGACCCAGGTGCTCCAGTGGTCCCGGCGGGCCGAGCAGGTCGTCTCCGAGCTCGCCGCCCCGGCGGCGGGCGAGCCCGCCCGGGCGGCGGTCAAGGCGTTCGGCGAGACCGGTCTCGCCGCACTGCTGCTCGCGGGTGCCGCCGGGAGCGACGACGCGGCCCGCCTCGTGCGGACCGTGCTCGGCGACACGGGCGACGACGCGCTCGCGGCGCTGCGCGAGGACCTCGCCGACCGGGCCGCGACCATGGTCGAGCGCGAGGCGGAGCCCGTCCTCACCGCGCTCGCCGACCCCGCGCTCGCCGCGGACGCCGCCGTCGGGCTGCGCCTACGACTCGCCGAGCTGAGGAGGCTCATGTGACGTCCCACGACGCCCAGCTGCGTGCCCGGGTCGACGACCTCGCGCGCGCGGTGGACCTCGCGGGGGACCGCCTCGACCCCGCGGTCGCGGCCCAGGTGCGCGACGCGATCGGGGGCGTGCGCGAGCGCCTCGCGCTCGGCGTCGACCACACGGTCGTCGCGCTCGCGGGCGGCACCGGGTCGGGCAAGTCGAGCCTGTTCAACCGCGTGTCGCGGCTCGACTTCGCGGACGTCGGCGTGAAGCGCCCGACGACGGCGCGCGTCACCGCGTGCTCGTGGAGCGGCGCGGCGACGGCCCTGCTCGACTGGCTCGAGGTGGACCCGGAGCGCCGCATCACGCGCGACGGCGAGCTCGACGCCGAGGACGAGGCGGCGCTCGGCGGCCTCGTCCTGCTCGACCTCCCGGACCACGACTCGATCGAGCCCGCGCACCGCGACGTCGTCGACCGGGTGCTCCCGCTCGTCGACCTGCTCGTGTGGGTCGTGGACCCGCAGAAGTACGCGGACGACGCGCTGCACTCGGGCTACCTGCAGAAGTCGGCGGGGCTCGAGGGGTCGATGGTCGTCGCGCTCAACCAGATCGACACCGTCCCCGAGGCGCGCCGTGCTTCGCTCGTCGAGGACATGGGGCGGCTGCTCGAGGAGGACGGGCTCGACGGCGTCTACGTCACGACCGTCTCCGCCCGCACGGGCGAGGGCCTGGACGAGCTGCGCTCGCTGCTGGAGCAGGCGGTCGCGCGGCGCAGCGTCGCCGCGAGCCGCGTCGCCGGCGAGCTCGACCGGGCGGGCGCGCTCCTGCTGGAGCAGCTCCCGGGCGACGTGCCGTGGACCATGAGCACGGCCGTCGAGGAGGAGGTCGACGCGCTCGCCGACGCGACGGGCCTCGCCGCCGTCGCCGGGCAGGTCGGCGCGGCGGTGCGCAACGGCTACGGCCGACCCGAGTTCTCGCCCCCGCAGCCCGACGCCGTCGCGCTCTCGCGCTCGCGCTGGCTCGCGCGCGCCGGACGGTCCCTGCGACCGGGGTGGCAGAGGGCTCTCGACGCCGCCGTCGCGCCGTCGGGGAAGGTCGCGGAGGCGACGCGGTCGGCGCTCGCGAAGATCCCTCTCGACACGCGCGGGCCCTCGTCGTCGCGCCCGACGCGGCGCGCGGCCTGGACGGCGCTCGGCCTCGGGGTCGTCGCGGGCGTCCTCGCCGTGCTCGGCTCGCTGCGCGTGCTCGACCTCGGGCGGACGCTCGTCACCGTGTGCGCGGTCGTCGCGGCGGTCGCCGTGCTCGGCGCCGTGGTCGCGTTCCTCGTCGCGCTCCAGGTGCGGCGCACGCTCGCGCGACGGCGCGAGCAGCAGGTGCTCGCGTCCGGCCGGGGAGCGATCGAGCGGGTCGTGCAGGACGCCATGGGCAAGCCGACCCAGGCGCTCCTCGACACCCACCGTCAGGTCCGCGAGCTGGCGCAGTCCGCCCGGGACAAGGCGCCCGCGGCGCCGCTCACGGGGGCGCTACGGCTACCCACAGGCCCGGAGGTCGCGGGCCCGTCCACAGGCGACGGCACGACGACGGACGGCACCGCCGCTCCCACCGCACCCTGAGGCGGTGGCCGGGACCAGCCCGGCCGCCGACCTCAGGAGGAACCATGCCCGGTGACGTCACGGTCACGCTGTCCGGCTTCGTCGCGACCACGCCCACGCTGTTCCGCGCGCAGTCCGGCAACGACTTCACGAGCTTCCGCATCGCCCAGACGCGCCGCTACCTCGACCGCGAGCGCGGCGAGTGGGTCGACGGCCGCACGCTGTGGTTCACCGTCAAGGCGTGGAAGCACGTCGCGCGCAACGTCGCGCTGTCCCTGCACAAGGGCGACCCCGTGGTCGTCACGGGGCGGCTCTCGCTCGACGAGTGGGACGGCCCGGACGGCCCGCGCACCAGCCTCGTCGTGGAGGCCACCGCGCTCGGCCCCGACCTGACGCTCGGCGAGGCCCGGTTCGCCCGCACGGTCCACCGGCGCGAGGACGACGGCGCGCGCCGGGGCGATGCGGCCGGTGCCGTGGCAGTCGGCACCGCGGGTGGCCCGGACGGGCCGGACCGGTCGTCCGGCCGACCGGGCGCCGCGCCGCACGACGGCGCCGCGTTCGAGGGCGCGCCGCTCGACGACCCGTGGACCCTCGCGGACGCCGGCGCGGCGCTCGCGGGCGAGCCCGGCGAGCCGTCCGACGACGACGCACCCGTCGACGTCGACGCCGAGCCGGTGGCCGACGCCGAGACCGGCGCGCTGGCGTCCGTCTGAGCGACGCCTGCGGGCGGTGCCGCGGCCCGCGGGGGTCGCGGCGCCGTCGGGCGCGCCCCGGTGGCACGACCGCGTAGGCTGAGTGGTCGACGAATCCCGTACCTCTCCCGACCGAAACGGTGGAACGACAGGCTGTGGCTGAGTTCATCTACTCCATGTACAAGGCGCGCAAGGCGCACGGAGACAAGGTCATCCTCGACGACGTCTCCCTGAACTTCCTGCCCGGCGCCAAGATCGGCGTCGTGGGCCCCAACGGCGCCGGGAAGTCCACGATCCTCAAGATCATGGCCGGCCTGGACACGCCGTCGAACGGCGAGGCGCGCCTCTCCCCGGGCTACAGCGTCGGCATCCTGCTCCAGGAGCCGCCGCTCAACGAGGAGAAGACGGTCCTCGGCAACGTGCAGGAGGCCGTCGCGGACATCCTCGCCAAGAAGCAGCGCTTCGACGAGATCTCCGCGCTCATGGCGGAGCCCGACGCGGACTTCGACGCGCTCCTCGCCGAGATGGGCACGCTGCAGGAGGCCATCGACGCCGCGGACGCGTGGGACCTCGACTCGCAGCTCGAGCAGGCGATGGACGCGCTGCGCTGCCCGCCGCCGGACGCCGACGTGTCGGTGCTCTCCGGTGGTGAGCGTCGCCGCGTCGCGCTGTGCAAGCTCCTGCTCGAGAAGCCGGACCTGCTGTTGCTCGACGAGCCCACGAACCACCTGGACGCCGAGTCCGTGCTGTGGCTCGAGCAGCACCTCGCGACGTACCCCGGCGCGATCCTCGCCGTCACGCACGACCGGTACTTCCTCGACCACGTCGCGGAGTGGATCTGCGAGGTCGACCGCGGCCGCCTGTACCCCTACGAGGGCAACTACTCGACCTACCTCGAGAAGAAGGGCGAGCGCCTCCAGGTCCAGGGCAAGAAGGACGCCAAGCTCGCCAAGCGCCTCAAGGAGGAGCTGGAGTGGGTCCGGTCCAACGCGAAGGGCCGCCAGACCAAGTCGAAGGCCCGCCTCGCCCGGTACGAGGAGATGGCGGCCGAGGCCGAGCGCACGAGGAAGCTCGACTTCGAGGAGATCCAGATCCCGCCGGGCCCGCGCCTGGGCAACGTGGTCCTCGAGGCGTCGAACCTCCAGAAGGGCTTCGACGGGCGCCAGCTCATCGACGGCTTGAGCTTCACGCTGCCGCGCAACGGCATCGTCGGGGTCATCGGCCCGAACGGCGTCGGCAAGACGACGCTGTTCAAGACGATCGTCGGGCTCGAGCCGCTGGACGGCGGCGACCTCAAGGTCGGCGAGACCGTGTCGATCTCCTACGTCGACCAGTCGCGCGGCGGCATCGACCCGAAGAAGACGCTGTGGGAGGTCGTGTCCGACGGTCTCGACTTCATCAAGGTCGGCAACGTCGAGATCCCGTCGCGCGCCTACGTCGCGTCGTTCGGTTTCAAGGGCCCGGACCAGCAGAAGCCCGCGGGCGTGCTGTCGGGCGGTGAGCGCAACCGTCTCAACCTCGCGCTCACGCTCAAGCAGGGCGGCAACCTCCTGCTGCTCGACGAGCCGACGAACGACCTCGACGTCGAGACCCTGGGCTCGCTCGAGAACGCGCTGCTCGAGTTCCCGGGCTGCGCCGTCGTGGTGTCCCACGACCGGTGGTTCCTCGACCGGGTCGCGACGCACATCCTCGCGTACGAGGGCACGGAGGAGGACCCGGCGAACTGGTACTGGTTCGAGGGCAACTTCGCGTCCTACGAGGAGAACAAGGTCGAGCGCCTCGGTGCCGACGCTGCGCGCCCGCACCGCGTGACGTACCGCAAGCTCACGCGCGACTGACGCCGCGACTCGAGCGACCACGACGCCGGGCGGGCCTCGTTCCCGTCCGGCGTCTGTGCGTGTGTGCGTCTGTGTCCGGGTGTCCGGGTGTCCGGGTGTCCGGGAGTTCGCGGGTTCCGCGCCCGCTTGCTCCCGCGCCGCTGCGGGCGCGGAAACCCGTTGACGCCGCCGTCGGCACCTCGGCAGGATCGCCCGGCATGACCCTCGACCTCGCTCCCTCGCGTGTACGCCCCACCTGGCCCGACCTCCCGCGGGCGGTGCGCGCCGCCGTCGAGGCCCGGCTGGGCGCCGTCGTCTCGGGGTGGACGAGCCACGACGGCGGCTACTCGCAAGGGCTCGCGTCCACGCTGCGGACGAGCGGCGGGGACGTGTTCGTCAAGGCGGTCGGGCCCGAGCACGCGTTCACCCGTGACCTGTACCGGCTCGAGGCGCGCGTCGCCGCGGCGCTGCCGGCGGGGACGCCGGCACCCGCGCTCCGGTGGGTCCTCGACGACGACCTCGACGGCGTCGGCGAGTGGGTCGCCCTGGCGTTCGACGCCGTCCCCGGCCGGTCCGTGGCCACGCCGTGGCGGGACGACGAGCTCGCCGCGGTGGCCGACCTCGCACGCCGCGTCGCGGAGGTCGAGGTCCCCGGGGTCGCGCCGCTCCCGCGCTTCGCGGAGACGGTCGAGTGGCGCGAGTGGGAAGACCTCGCGGACCGGCGTCCGCCGGGCCTGAGCACGTACGACCCGTGGGTAGCGGCCCGGCTCGACCGGCTCGCCGCGCTTGCCGAGCCGTGGCCCGAGGCCACCGCGGGCGACCACCTCGTCCACGGCGACCTCCGGGGCGACAACACCCTGCTCGTGGACCGGGCGGCGCTCGGCACCGCGAACGGCGGTGGCACCGCGCCCGGCGGTGGAACCGCGTCCCGCGGTGGGCGCGCCACGGACGGGCCCGTCGCCGTCGCCGTCGACTGGCCGTACGCCGCGCGCGGCGCCGCGTTCTGCGACGCGGTCGGCATGCTCCCGGCCGTGCAGGTCGAGGGCGGCCCGCCGCCGGAGGAGGTGCTCCGGCGGCACCCGCTGCCGCGCGACGTCGAGCCCGACGCCGTGACCTGCTACCTCGCGGCGCTCACGGGGTACTTCCTCGCGTCCTCGCTCGACCCCGCGCCGCCGGGGATCCCGCACGTGCGGGCGTTCCAGCGCGCGCAGGCCGAGGTGGGGGTCGCGTGGCTCCGGCGCCGCCTGGGGGAGTGAGCCACGACCGCGAGATCGACCCGAGCGTCCCAGATCGACCCTCGGAGGGCCGATCTGATGCCGGGCGGGTCGACCTCGCGTGCGGAGAGGGTGGGGTCCGACCGTGTCACACCGGGCCTGACCAGCGGCGTTCCGGCAGACTGGCGGGATGACGGCCAGCGGTGACCCCGGAGACGACGTCCGCACGGACGTGGCCGCAGGGGGCGGCGCGGGGCCGGGCGGCGCGGCGACCGGCGGGGCCGTCGCCGCGGGCGCCGCGGCGACGGCGGGGCTGGTCGAGTCCCTGGAGATCCTGCGCGGCCGGCTCGCGGCCGCGCGGCTGCCGCTCGACCTGCCGGGCTCGGCGGCGGCGCGCGAGGACCTCGACCTGGCGGTGCACCAGCTCGACGACTACCTGCTGCCGCGCCTGCGCTCGCACGCCGCGCCGCTGCTCGTCGTCGTCGGCGGGTCCACCGGCGCGGGGAAGTCGACGCTCGTGAACTCGCTGCTGGGCGAGCACGTGTCCGCGCCCGGCGTGCTGCGGCCGACCACCCGCGCTCCCGTCCTCGTGCACCACCCGCTGGACGAGCGCTGGTTCTCCACCGACCGCGTGCTCCCCGGCCTCGCGCGCGTGAGCGAGCACGGGCGGGACCCGGTCGCGCGCGACGCGACCGCCGTGCCCGGCCGGACCGCGGGAACCTCGACCGCGAGCCCGGCCGACCCGACGCGCACGCTCCGGCTCGTCGCGAGCGACGCGCTGCCGCAGGGTCTCGCGCTCGTGGACGCGCCCGACGTCGACTCCGTGGAGACGGCGAACCGCGAGCTCGCGGCCCAGCTCCTCGCCGCGGCGGACCTGTGGCTCTTCGTCACGACGGCCGCGCGCTACGCCGACGCGGTCCCGTGGGACCTCCTGCATCGTGCGGCCGAGCGGCGCGCGCAGGTCGCGATCGTGCTCGACCGGGTCGACCCGGGAGCCGAGGCGGTGGCCGACGACCTCCGCCGCATGATGGACGAGAACGGGCTGGACACCGCGCCGCTGTTCGTCGTGGGGGAGTCCGAGCTGGTCGACGGCTTCCTCCCGGAGCGGTCCGTCGCGGAGGTCGCCTCGTGGCTGTCCGCGCTGGGGGCCGACGGCGCCGCGCGCGACCGGGTCGCGACCGCGACGCGGGACGGCGTCGTGGACGACCTCGTGCGCCGGGCCGTGCTCGTGGCCGGAGCCGCCGACGCCCAGGCGACGTCCGACGTGCGCCTGCGGGCCGTCGTCGGGCGCGCGTACGACGAGGCCGCGGCCACCGTGGACGCCGCCACGAGCGACGGCGCGCTGCTGCGCGGCGAGGTGCTCGCGCGCTGGCAGGACTTCGTCGGGACGAGCGAGCTGTTCCGGTCCGTGGAGCAGGGCGTCGGGCGCGTGCGCGACGCCGTCGCGGCGTTCTTCCGCGGGCGCCCGGCGCAGGCGCCGCAGGTGGAGCAGGCGATCGCGCACGGGCTGGAGGCCGTCGTGCTCGACGCGACGGACGCGGCCGCCGAGCGCGCGTACGGCGGGTGGCGCGCCGACCCGGCGGGCACGGCGCTCCTGGACGGGCTCGACCTCTCGCGCTCGTCGGCGGGCGTGCGGGCGCGGGTCGCGGAGGAGATCCGGGGGTGGCAGTCCGACGTCCTCGACCTCGTGCGCGAGCAGGGTGCGGGCAAGCGCGGGGCGGCACGCGCGCTGTCGTTCGGGATCAACGGGCTCGGGCTGAGCCTCATGGTCGTCGTCTTCGCGTCGACGGGCGGTCTCACCGGCGCGGAGGTCGGCATCGCGGGCGGGACGGCGATCCTCGCGCAGAAGCTCCTCGAGGCCGTGTTCGGCGACGACGCGGTCCGGCGCCTCACCCGGACGGCGCGGGACCGCCTCGCCGAGCGGGTGCGTGCCGTGCTCGACGACGAGGCACGGCGCTACACGGCCCAGCTCGACGCGCTCGGCACCGCGGAGGCGGACGAGACGGCGCGTACCGTGCGCGAGGCCGCGCGCGCGGTCGAGGCGGCGGCGCGGGTCGAGCGCCGTGCGCGCGGGCGGGACCAGGACACGGCCCGACCGACCACCGGGCGGCACGCCGCGCGGCTCCTGCGGGGCGCGGGCCGGCGCGGTGCGGAGGACGACGAGCCTGCGAGCGTGCCCGAGGCCGACGACGAGCCGCGCCGCAGACCCGGGTTCTGGCGACGGCTCCTGGGCGGTGAGCGCGCATGACGATCGACCTCGCGGCGCGCACGACCGCGCTCGAGACCGCCGTCCGCGCGGGCGAGGGGCGCCTCGACGCCGACCTGCTCGCCGACGCGCGCACCGTCGTCGCCCGGGCGCGCGAGCGTGCGGGCCTCTCGGCCGACCACACCGTCGTCGCGCTCGCCGGTGCGACGGGATCGGGCAAGTCGTCGGTCTTCAACGCGCTCGTCGGGGACGAGCTCGCGGCGGTCGGGGTCCAGCGCCCGACGACGTCGCACCCGCTGGCTGCCGTGTGGGGGTCGGGTGGGGCGGGGTACCCGACGGGCGGCGTGGCGCCTGGTGGCACTCCCGGTGCGGCGGGCGCGGGGGCCCTCCTCGACTGGCTCGAGGTGCGGCGCCGGCACGAGATGGGCACGCCCCTCACGTCGGGCGACCCGGACGACGCGCGCGCGGGCGGCGGGCTGCGCGGCCTCCTGCGCGGCCGACGCGCGGGTGACGTCACGAGCGGCCTCGTGCTGCTCGACCTGCCCGACCACGACTCGGTGGTCGTCGAGCACCGCGTGCGCGCGGAGCGCCTCGTCGAGCGCGCGGACCTGCTCGTGTGGGTCGTGGACCCGCAGAAGTACGCGGACGCCGCGCTGCACGAGCGCTACCTGCGCCCGCTCGCGGGGCACGACTCGGTCGTCGTGCTCGTGCTCAACCAGGTCGACCGGCTCTCGCCCGCCGACGCCGACGCGTGCCTCGCGGACCTGCGCCGGCTCGCCGTGGAGGACGGGCTCGGCGACGCGCGCGTCCTCGGGGTCTCCGCGCGCACGGGACAGGGTCTCGACGAGCTCCGGGGTCTGCTCGCGGACGCCGCGGCCCGGCGGCGGGCGGCGAACGACCGGCTCGCGGCCGACGTGCGCGCCGTCGCCCGTCGGGTCGCGGCCGCGTGCGGCGAGCCCGTGCCGGAGCGCGCCGCGCGACGGGCGCGCGACGGGCTCGTCGACGCGCTCGAGGCCGCCGCGGGCGTGCCGACGGTCGTCGCGGCCGTGCGGGGCTCGGCGGTCCGGGACGCGCGCGCGGCGACCGGCTGGCCCGTCACGCGCTGGGTCGGGCGGTTCCGGCCTGACCCCCTGCGCCGCATCGGGCTCCGGACGGGACCCGCTCCCGGCTCGTCCCGGGCGCGCGCGGCGAAGGAGCTGGGAGCGGGCGAGACGGAGCTGCGGCCGGAGCTCGCCCGGACGTCGCTCCCCGCGGTCGGGGCGGCGCTGCGCGCCGGTGCGCAGACCGCCGTGCGCGACTACGCGGCCGAGGCCACCGCGGGGGTGCCGGACGACTGGGCGCTCGCCGTGCGGCGTCGGGCCTCCGAGGGCGCGAGCGACCTCGCCGACGCGCTCGACCAGGCGGTCGCCGGGACGGAGCTCGAGGCGTCGCGCCGCCCGGTGTGGTGGCGCGTCGTCGGCGCGTTGCAGTGGCTCGTGCTCGCGGCGCTCGTGGTGGGGCTGCTGTGGCTCGCCGCGCTGTGGGGGTTCACCTACCTGCGCCTGCCCGAGCCGCCGACGCCCGTGCTCACGCTCGGCGGGCCCGGCGCACCCGAGCTCCCGTGGCCGACCCTGCTCGCGCTCGGCGGCATCGTCGTCGGCATCGTCGTCGCCGTGCTCTCGCGCGCCGCCGCGTCCGTGGGCGGGCGCCGCCGGGCGGCCCGTGCCCGACGCCGCCTGCGCGAGGCCGTCGGCCAGGTCGCCGACCGCATGGTGCGGCTCCCGGTCGGCGAGGAGCTGTCCGCGCTGGCGAGCTGTCGCGCCGCGGCGCTCGTCGCCGCGTCCTGACGCCCCGCCTCCCCGCCGAACACGAGGTTGCTCTCGAAATCGGGCCGAGAACGACAGCGACGTCATGCTCGACGGCGCGGAACGTCGTGGTCGGCGGTCGGAGGAGAATGGTCGCGCCACCCGTCGAACGAGAGGACCCTCCATGACCCGCCTGCACGTCCCCGTCTCCCTGCGGTGGTCCGACCTCGACGCGTACGCGCACGTCAACAACGTCGAAATGTTCCGGCTGCTCGAGGACGCGCGCATCACGGCGTTCTGGACCCACCCGGACGCCGGCGAGGACGCCTGGCCGACGGCGGTCCTGGAGACCGGGCCGGCCGCGACGAGCCACACGCTCGTGGCGCGGCAGGAGATCGAGTACCTGCGCCCCCTCGGCTTCACGCGCACGCCCGTGCGGGTCGAGCTGTGGATCGGGCACCTCGGCGGTGCGAGCCTGGAGGTCTGCTACGAGGTGCACGACGGCGCCGCGCGCTTCGAGCGCACCGGGCCCACCTCGGGCGGCGCCCCCTACGCGAAGGCGGTGACGACGATCGTCGTGGTCGACGCGGCGACGGGGGCGCCCCGCCGCATCACCGAGCCCGAGCGTGCGGCCTGGGAGCCGTTCGTCGAGGACCCGCTGACCTTCCGCCGCCGCAGGTGACCGTCGCTCGCGCCGGGGAGCAGCGTCCCGGCGCGAGCGACGCACCCGGGCGAGGGCTCACCCGACGGTGCACTCCGTCTCGCCCGACCGGCCGACCAGCGTGAACCGTGCAGGCGGCGTGTTCGTCCCGCCGTGCGCGACGTTCGCGCCGACCTCCACGGACGCCCCCGGGGCGAGGCCGCCGTTCCAGGCGGCGGACCGCACGGTGACGTCGGCGCCGGACTGCGTCCAGGTGGCGCTCCAGCCGTTCGTCACGGTCTGCCCGGACGGGAGGGCGAACGCGAGCGCCCACCCGTCGAGCGCCGTCGTGCCCGTGTTCGTGAGCCGGAGGGTCACCGTCCCGCCGGAGCCCCAGTCGCTCGACGACCAGCGGACGGCGCAGGCGCCGGGCGCGGGACCCGTCGACGCGGCCGGGGTCGTGAACGTCGCCGCCGGCCCGGGCGCGGACGCGTTCCCGGCCCGGTCGGTCGCGACGAGGGCGACGCGGTAGGTCGTCTCGGGGGCGAGTCCCGTCAGGGCCAGCGTCGTGCCCGGCGTGGTCGCGACCCGCACGCCGTCGAGCAGGACGTCGTACCCGGAGACGCCGCTGCCCGCGTCCGTGGACGGCGCCCACGCGACGGTCGCCCCGGCCGTGGTGACGGCCGAGACCGTCGGCGCCCCCGGGGTCGACGGCGGCGTGGTGTCCGGCTCGACCGGTCCGGACGACGGCTCGTCGCCCCACAGCAGCTCGTCGCCCTCGTAGAGGGTGATGCGCGCGTTCTTCGCCAGGGCGTCGCCCGTCGCGACCTGCGCGAAGGACCAGTCGTCCGCGGCGTCCCAGACGTCCGCCGTGACGCGGAACTGCACCTCGCGGCGGTGCTGGGACTGGCCGCCGGGGGAGACGACCGAGCCCGAGCAGTCGATCTCGACGAAGTACTGGTCGCCGCCCGCGTGGCCGACGCTCGCCGTCGCGCCGGGGCACTCGGAGTAGTTCGTCGTGGCGCGCAGGGTCGCCGGGTCGGCGCCGTCGTCGAGCGTGAACCAGTACCGCAGGCGCACGTCGTCCAGCACGCGCGCCGGGAACGCCGACCGGTTGCGCAGGACGGCCTTGATCTCCGTGAACGCGGTGCCGGGCTGGTTGAGGCGCGACTCGACGAAGAACTCGTCCTGGTCGGGCGTCTCGGGCTGGGGGAAGTCCGCGAGCGGGGAGCCCCCGTGCTCGGCGACGAGGTAGGCGAGAGCCGACGTGAAGCCTGCGTTGTAGTCCGTGGCGACCTCGTTCGCGACGTAGTCGGAGCGGCTGTCCGTGTAGGCGTCGTCCGGCGCGCCCGGGCCGCCGACGAGCGCGCCGTACAGCACGTGCCGCGTCGCCGCAGGCTCGGCGAGCGAGTCGAGCCACGAGCCGTGCGCGGTGCGGTGGTGCGGGTTCTGCGGCGAGTCCTCGCCGTACCCGACGACGTACGACGCGCCGCGCGGGTTGTCGCCGAGCGCGTAGCCGATCTGGCGCTCGCCGAAGTCCTGGTACGTCTGCGCGCGGGTCGCGTCGCCGCGGCCCCGCAGCCAGTCGCCGTACGTCAGCGCGACGAACGCGGTGTTCGCGGCGTAGCGCAGCGAGCCCCAGGAGTCGAGGAAGGCCTGCCCGCCGGGGGAGTAGCGCACGCGCGCCCCCTGGTACCCGGTGGTCCAGTAGTCGAGCCACCGGTTCGCGTCGTCGACGTACTGCTGCTTGCCCGTCGCCTGCGCGAGCAGCGCGTACGTGCCGTAGGTCTTGTCGTCCCACGCGATCGTCCAGCGGTACGAGGGCGTGCTCGTCTGGTTCTCCCGCGAGAGCCCGGCGTACTCCTGCTCCGCCTTGGCGAGGTACGACGCGTCGCCCGTCGCCTCGTAGAGCCAGTACGCGCCCCACACGAGCTCGTCCTGGTAGCCCGACCACGAGTTGTAGAAGGCGCCCGCGGGCACGCAGTCGGAGTACTTCCCGCGGTACGTGTCGGCGAAGTCGTAGAGCTGCTCGGCGTGCTCGACGAGCTCGGCCGCGTACGCCGGGTCGGAGTCCGCGAAGACGATCGACGACGCGGCCATGGCTGCCGCGGTCTCGCCCGCGACGTCGCTCCCGGGGCACGACGGGTCGACCTTGTACGCGGGGCGGGCCATCTGCATCGCCTCGGCCGGGCCCCACCACGTGTGGTCCGCGTCGCCGTCGCCCACCTGCGCGTAGAGCACGTCCGGCTCGGGGTGGGCCTTGACGAAGTAGTCGTTGACCCAGCGCAGCGAGTCGAGCAGCTCGTCGCGCTGCCCCGACGCCGCGTACCCGTCGGGGCTCGCGATCGCTCCCCAGGCGAGCATCGTCGTGGTGAACGCCATGGGCAGCCCGAACTTCACGTGGTCGCCCGCGTCGTACCAGCCGCCCGTGAGGTCGAGCCCGACGTCGGCGCCGTCGTCGAGCGCGGAGTCGCCGCGCCAGCTCACGCGGAAGTCGTCGGGGAGGTCGCCCGAGCGCTGGGCGTCGTAGAAGAACAGCGACTTCTGGAGGGCCTCGGCGTAGTTCGGCGCGGTGGCGGCAGCGGCGGCCGCTGCCGGGTCCGGGGTCGGATCCGGCGCGGCCGAGGCCGGGGACGCGGCAGCGAGGCTCGCGACGAGCAGGGCGCCCGCGGCGAGGGCCGCGGTGGGTCGTGGGTGCATGGCTGCCTCTCGGTCCGGCTGCGTCCGCGTCGACGCAGGTCGACGCCACTGTCCGGACGCGGCGGAGCCGGGGTCAAGGACGCGCGCGACCCTGAAACGTTTCGCCGGCGCGAGCGGCGCGCTCCGCGGCGGCGGCGACGTTGCGCTGCATCCCGCCGAACACGACGCCGTGGAACGGCTTGACCGCCCACCAGTAGAGCTGGCCCGCGAGGCCGTGCGGGTAGAACAGCGCGCGCTGGGCGAAGTAGGTCCGGCCCGGACCGCTCGCGTCCTCGGGCGAGGGCCCGGGCGCGGCGGGGTCGGTCGCGTCGGGCAGCTCCGCGGCCGCCTCGTCGACGCGCAGCTCGAGCCAGGCGAGCCCCGGCAGGCGCATCTCGGCCCGGAGCAGCAGCCGACGGCCGGGTTCGATCGCCTCGACCCGCCACCAGTCGAGCTCGTCGTCCACGCGCAGGTGCCGCTCGTCGCGCCGACCGCGGCGCAGCCCCGGCCCGCCGACCGCGCGGTCCAGGAGCCCGCGCACGCGCCACGCGAGCGACCACGAGTACCAGCCGCCCTGCCCGCCGATCTCCTCGACGACGCGCCAGAGCACGTCGCGCGGCGCGTCGACGACCGTCCGCCGCTCGTCGACGTACAGCGAGCCGCCGGCCCAGTCGGGGTCGCTCGGCAGCGGGTCCGACGGCGCTCCCGGTACCGAGGCGGACGACCAGCGCGTCGTCACCTCGCCGTCGTGGACGCGCTCCAGGGCCAGCGCGACGGCGCGGTCGAACCCGACGAGGCCCTCGGGCGGGTCGGGCACGTACCGCGCGATGTCGTGCTCGCGGCACACGACCTCGTGCTGGAGCGACTCGACGAGCGGGCGTGCGATGCCCGACGGCACGGGCGTGACGAGACCGACCCACAGGCTCGACAGCCTCGGGGTGAGCACCGGGACGCTGACGATCGCGCGGCGGGGGAGCCCGGCCACCTTCGCGTAGCGCTGCATCATGTCGCGGTACGTGAGGACGTCGGGCCCGCCGACGTCGAACGCGCGTGAGACGTCGGGCGGCATCGTCGCGGACCCGACGAGGTAGCGCAGCACGTCCCGGACCGCGATGGGCTGGATGCGGTTGTCGACCCACCTCGGCGTCGTCATGGCGGGGAGCCGCTCGGTGAGGTAGCGCATCATCTCGAACGACGCGGACCCGGAGCCGAGGATCACCGCCGCCTGGAGGACCGTCGTCGGGACGCCCGAGGCGAGCAGGATCTCGCCGACCTCCTTGCGCGAGGCGAGGTGGCGCGAGAGCGTGCCCTCCGGGACGTCGGGGAACATCCCGCCGAGGTACACGATCCGCCCGACCCCCGCCTCGCGCGCCGCCTGCGCGAACGTCAGCGCGGTGCGGCGGTCGCGCGCCTCGAACGTGCTCCCGGTCCCGAGCGAGTGCACGAGGTAGTACGCGACGTCGGCGCCCTCGAGCGCGGCCCGGATCTGCCCGAGGTCGGCGGCGTCGGCGGCCACCGTCTCGACGTCGTGCACCCACTCGCGCCCCGCGAGCCGCTCGGGGTGCCGTGCGAGCGCGCGCACCTCGAACCCTGCGCGCAGCAGCTCGGGCACGAGCCGCCCGCCCACGTAGCCCGTGACGCCGGTGACCGCGGCCCTCACGAGAGCAGCTCCAGGAGCTCGCGCTCGGCTCGCGCCTGCGACCGCGTGGACCCGATGGTCTCGCCGCGCTCCCACAGGTCGAACAGGCGCGGGTCGATGTACGACGACCGCGCGACGGCGGGCGTGTTCCCCAGCTCCTCCGCGACGTCCTTGACGATTCCCGTGACGACCCGTCGCCGCGCCCGCTCCGAGGCCGGCGCGGCCCCGGCGTCGGCGAGCGCGCGCGCCGCGAGGACGGTGGCGTGCCACGTGCGGAAGTCCTTGGGCGTCGCGTCCTCGCCGAGCCGTTCCTTGATGCCCGCCTGGACGTCGGCGCTCGTGACGTCGTGCCACGCGGCCCGGCCGTCGGGCGCGTCCTCGCGCCACGCGAGCAGCTCGACGCCGCCGCGGCGCCGCTTGAGCGTCGTGACGAGCTCGGCGACCACCGGGTCGTCCACGACGACGTCGCGGACCTGGCCCGACTTCGCGGGGTAGCGGAAGTGCACGCTCCCGTCGCGCCGCACCCGCGCGTGCTCCTTGCGGATCGTCGCCAGGCCGTAGCTGGCGTTCTGCTTCGCGTAGATCTCGCCGCCGGCGCGGAAGTACGCGAGGTCGAGAAGCCGGAACGCCAGGGCGAGCACCTTCTCGCGACCCATGCCGGGCTGCGCGAGCTCGCGCGCGACCCGACGCCGGGCCGCGGGCAGGCGCCGGCCGACGTCGAGCACGTGGTCGTGCTTGCGCCGCGCACGGCGCACCTGCCACTGCTCGTGGTACAGGTACTGGCCGCGACCGGCGACGTCGCGCCCGAACGCCTGGATGTGCCCGTTCGGGTACCGGCAGATCCAGACGTCGGTCCAGGCGGGAGGGACCGCGAGGCGCGTGCACCGCGCGACCTCGTCCTCGTCGGCGAGCGGAGTCCCCTCGACGTCGAGGAACACCCAGGAGTCGCCCTTCGGGCGGCGGGAGTACCCGGGGGAGGTCACGGACACCCGACGCAGTCGCACCCGGTCATGGTGCGGGACGCGACGCCCGCTCGCGCGGCAGGGGCACCGGGGCCGCGCGGCGCATGGGGAGCGGTCCCCATGGCCCGAGCCTCCGGCGGCGCCCCGTCACGGCTAGCGTGGCGGGCGCGGACGAGGGAGGGGACATGACGACGTCGGAGAGCCCGTGGTGGCGGACCCGCAGGGGGCGCGTGCTGGTCGGCGGGGCGGTGGCGCTCGTGCTCGCCGGGGCGCTGACCCTCTGGCTGGTCGCGCGGGGTGGCGCCGATCCGGTCGACGAGCCGGTGAGCACGTCGACCCTCGAGGGCTACCCGACCCGGGGCGGTCTCACCGTGGACGGCGCGCCCTTCGAGGACGTCGAGGCCGCCGCCGACGCCTGGCGGCGCGAGGACGTCGGCGGGCAGGAGGAGCCGCCCGCCGCCGACGAGCCCATCGAGGTGCTGTGGGCCGGGGACGTCCCCGCGGCCGATCTCGCGTTCGAGAGCCGTTACGAGCTCCGCCTCGACGACGCGCCCACCGGCCGCCTCGTCGCGCTCCGCTCGGACGACCACGTCGCGACCTTCCTCGCGCCGGTCGACGCCGAGGGCGAGCGGACCGACGCCTACCGGATCCTCGCGGACAGCGACGAGCAGCGGTGGGCCTCGCGCGCGGCCGTCGAGCTCGACGACGGTCTGCTGCTGCTCGCCGAGTCGCTCGCCCGCGGTGCGGAGCCGGACGGCGTCGAGGTCGTGCATCCCCGGGGCGAGGGCGACGACGCGCCGGTCGTCGTGACCGTTCCGGTCGACGAGGGCCTGCTCGTCGGCCAGCGCGGTGGCGCGATCCGGGCGGCCTCGGTGAGCGCGGTCCCCGACGGCGACGACCCGGGTCTGCTGTTCACCGACGGAGGCGCGGTGACCACGGCCGACCTCGACACGCTGTGGGACCGGCTCCTCGACCCCGCCGCGGGTGCTCCGACCTGGAGCGCGCTCCTCGGCGCGTACCGCGGCACGGAGGAGCGGCGTCGCGCCGACCCGCCGGTCGCCGCGCTCTGGGACGGGGTCGCGCTGCGGGACGGGACGCCCCTGGCGGTCGTCGCGGTCACGACGAGCGCGTGGGACCCCCGGGCGTGGTGGGAGGTCTACGCCTCCCGGCCGGCGCCGGTGCCCGCCGACGGCGAGGAGCCGGGCGACCCCCGGACCGACCGGCTCGGGGGCGGCGAGGTCGCGCCGGGGTCGCCGGCGACGACGCGGATCCCGCCGCTCGTCGCGCAGTGGATCGACGGCGGTCCCGGCGGTGACGCCGAGCCGCGGCCCGAGCTCGTGGTGGTCGGGCCGGGCGAGGTCGTGTCCGTCGAGGTCCTCGCGTCGACGGACGGCAAGCGCGTCGAGGGGTCGACGCTCACGTGGCCGCGCCCCGACCCGGCGACCTGGGCCCGCGAGGGCGCCGACCTCGAGCGGGTGGCACCCACCGACGAGCCCCCGGTGGTCGTGGTGGGGCGCACCGCGGACGGCACCCCCGTCCCCGTCCTCGAGGACTGATCCCGCGCGAGCGCCGCCCGGGGCGGCCCCTGCACGCCCCGGACGGCGCCCGCCTCGCTCAGGCGACCTCGCAGGCGGCACCGTCGAGCGTGAAGGAGGTCGGCTCGGTGTTGATCCCGGAGTGGGCGCCGTTGAAGCCGATGTCCACGCTCGCGCCCGCGCCGAGCGTGGTGTTCCACGGCGCCGGGGTGACGGTGACGGTCGAGCCCTGCTGCGCGTACTGCGCCGACCAGCCCTGCTGGACGGTCTGCCCGTCCGGGAACGCGAACCTCAGGGTCCAGCCGTGCAGCGCGGTCGTCGAGTCGTTGGTGATCCGGATCGAGCCGGTGAAGCCCGTGTTCCAGGAGCTCGCCGTGTAGGCGACGGTGCAGGTCCCGGTGGGCTCGCCGCCACCCTCCTCGGTCTCGCCGGTCACGGTGCCGGACGTGGCCGAGAGGTTGCCCGCCGCGTCGACCGCGCGCACCGCGTAGACGTGCGCGGTGCCCGCGGTGAGGCCGGTGTCGGTGAACGACGTCGCGGCGACCTCGGCGACCTGGGTCCCGTCGCGGAACACGCGGTACCCCGCGACGCCGACGTCGTCGGTGGAGGGGTTCCACGCGAGCGAGATCGAGGAGGTCGTGGTGCCGGTGACCCGCAGCCCGGTCGGGGCCGACGGCGCCTGCTCGTCGCCGCCCGGTCCGTCGTCCCGTGCGCCGAGGACCTCGGCGATCGCCGCGTACGCGGGCTTGGGCGCGTACGCGTCGTCCCAGACGAGCGCGGCGCCCTGCCCCGGGAACACGCCCGGGATCCACGAGTACCTGTCGGTGATGCCCCACAGCGTGACGCCCGTGCAGCGGTCGACGTCGAGGCAGGCCTGGAAGACCTTCGCGTAGTCCGACGCCTGCTGCGCCAGCTTCTGCGCGTCGGCGGGAGTGTTCATGCGGATGTCGAGCTCGGTGATGCGCACGTCCACGCCGAGGTCGGCGAACCGCCGGAGGTTCTGGGTCAGGGTCGACGGGACCTGGCCCACGATCAGGTGCGCCTGGAACCCGACGCAGTCGATCGGCACACCGCGGGCCTTGAAGTCGGCGACGAGGTCGTAGATCGCCGTGCTCTTCGCGTTGATCCCGTCGGTGCTGTAGTCGTTGAGGCACAGGTCCGCGTCCGGGTCGGCCGCCCGTGCGGCGCGGAAGGCGTCCTCGATGTAGCCGTCTCCGAGGCGCTGCTGGAAGACGCTCTGCCGGCGGGAGCCGTCGTCCTCGAACGCCTCGTTGACGACGTCCCACGCCTCGACGTCGCCGGCGAAGTGCCCGGCGACGGCGCTGACGTGGTCCGTCATGGCGGTGCGCAGCTCCGTGCCCGTCAGGCCCTGGACCCAGCCGGGGAGCTGTTGGTGCCACACGAGCGTGTGGCCGTAGAGGTCCGCGCCCTGCGCGGCCGCGTAGCTCGCGACCTGGTCCGCGGCCCCCCAGGAGAACGAGCCCCGGGCGGGTTCGGTCGCGTCCCACTTCATCGCGTTCTCCCCGACGACGAGCGAGAACTCGCGGTCGGCGACCGCCCGGTAGCCGCTCTCCGAGAGGCGGCCGGGGTCGAGCGCGAAGCCGACGGTCTTGCCGTGCCTCGCGGCGGCGTCGCCGAGCGGCTCGGTGGCGGCGGTCGCGGTCGTGGCGACCGGGAGGACGGTCGCGGCGACGAGCGCCGTGGTCGCGAGCGTCGTCGCGAGAGGTCGTCTCCAGATGGTCCTGCTCATGGGTGCACCCTTCGGGTCGATATCGATATCGAACGTCGCACAGGACCGGCGGTCGAGGCGTGGGGCCCCGACCGCCGGTCGTCTCAGGTCAGCCGACGGTGCAGGACGCGCCGTTCAACGTGAAGGCCGTCGGCTCGTCGTTGGTCCCCGAGTGGGAGCCGTTGAAGCCGATCTCGACGCTCGCGCCCGCGCCCAGCGTGGTGTTCCACGCCGCCGGGGTCACGGTCACCGTCGAGCCGGTCTGCGCGTACTGCGCGGACCAGCCCTGGGTGATGCTCTGACCGTCCGGGAAGTCGAAGGTCAGGGTCCAGCTCTGCAGCGCCTGGGCCGAGTCGTTCGTGAGCCGGATCGAGCCGGTGAAGCCCGTGTTCCAGGAGCTCGCCGAGTAGACGACGGTGCAGGCCCCGGCGGGCTGGCCGCCGTCCTCGTCCGTCTCGCCGGTCACGGTGCCGGACGTGGCCGAGAGGTTGCCCGCCGCGTCGACCGCGCGCACCGCGTAGACGTGCGCCGTGCCCGCGGCGAGGCCGGTGTCGGTGAACGACGTCGCCGAGACCTCGGCGACCTGGGTCCCGTCGCGGAACACGCGGTAGCCGGTCACGCCGGTGTCGTCGGTGGACGCGTTCCACGCGAGCGCGACCGTGGACGTCGTGGTTCCGGTGACCCGCAGCCCGGTCGGGGCGGACGGCGGCTGGTCGTCACCGCCCGAGCCGTCGTCCTCGTCCGTGGTCACGGTGAGCGGCGCGGACGCGGCGGAGACGTTGCCCGCGGCGTCACGCGCCCGGACCGTCACGGCGTAGGACGTGCCCGCCTCGAGACCGGTGACGGTGAACGAGGTCGTGGAGGTCGTGCCCACGGCCGCGCCGTCGACGAGCACGGTGTATCCCGTGACGCCGCGGTCGTCGGTGGACGCGGTCCAGCTCACGCTCGCCGACGTGGTCGTGGTCGCGCCCGCCGTGAGGCCCGTCGGCACCGACGGCGCGGTGGTGTCCGCAGGGCCGCCGGTCCCGTCGCCCTCGATGGCCGGGTAGGCGTTCTCGACGAGCATCCGGAACTGGGACTCGAACCACTGGCCCGCGAGCGGGGCGTCGGGCAGGGCGCCGGTGAGCTGGTTGGAGAGCTTCGGCGAGACGAACGTCGGGTCGCACATGCGGTCGAACCGCTTGCCCTGGTCGTTCGGGATGTCGGACGACGCGCCGTCGGACTCGCCCGGAGGCTTGACCCACACGTACGCGTGCAGGTGCGACTCGGGGAAGCCCGCGGGCGAGGCCTGCGGGCGCTCGCCGATCCCGGCGCCGGCCGGGTTGCACCAGGCGCCACGGTGGATCCGTCGGTCGACGCGCGACTCGTCCACGTAGGTGTTGAGGTTCGTCGACGTGCTCACCGCCGTCGGGCGGTCGGCGCCGCCCCAGCCGTTGCGCGAGGTGTCGATGAGCATGCCGATCGACGTCGGGAAGCCCTCCGCCACGAGCAGGTCGTAGAGGTGCGCGGTCCAGTCGGCCTCGTCGAAGTCGGCGTTCCACTCGTAGAAGCTCGCCGAGCGCACGGGCGTGCTGCCGAGCTGGACGTCCTCGAGGAACGGCTCGTGCAGCGGCGTGGAGTTGGCCGTGTTCGTGACGAAGCCCGCGACCGACGCGTAACCCGCCTCCGTCGACAGCACGACCTCCTTGAAGAGCTTCGCCGCCGGGCCCCCGTTGCTCGGCCAGCCGAGCCAGCCCGCGTGCGCCGCGTCGATGTAGGAGTAGACGTTGCCGACGGCGTGGAGAGCGTCCAGCGCGTACGCCACGCCCTCGCGGTAGTACGGCGCGGACGCCTGGCAGTCGGGCGTGCTGATGTTGGTGACGAGGTTCGGCAGCGAGTCCGGCTCGATCGTCGCGACGACGCGCAGGTCCTCGTAGGCCGGGTCGTCGAGGATGTCGGCGATGACGTCGATGTACTCGGTCTTGTACCGCGCCATGTCCGTGGCGTTCGGCTTGAGCTCGCCGTTGGACGCGAGCGCGTAGCAGTCGCGACCGGGCAGGTCGTAGATCACGAGGTTGAAGACCATCGGCACGCCGGGCTGCTTCTGCTCGATCGCGGCGTCGAGGTGGTGCCGCAGGCCCGGGCCGTCGGCGTTGCCCTCGATCGCGCTGATGCGGTCCATCCAGACCGCGGTGGGCTCGTCGGCGATCGCCCGCATGCGGGACCCGAGGTCGCCGCCGGCGCGGTCGGCGGCGGCCTCGACGTTGGCGGACCAGAAGTCGTTGACGTACTGCGTGGCACCGGCGAACGGGTTGCTCACGCGTGGCTCGGCGGCGTTCGCCGGCGCGGCGGTCGCGACCAGCGGGGCGGCGAGCAGCGCGAGCGACGCGGCGACGGCCGCGCCCCTGCGCGGTCGGCTGGATCGGGATGGCACGTGGTCCTCCAAGGGTCCGGGAGCGCGGACGGGTCCGCGCACCGGGCGGCTCTGCCCGGCGGGGACAACGTGACGAACGAGGGCGGTCGTCGGCTACCGCCTGAAACGTTTAGGCGCTCCGGGGTGGCGCCGTCGTGCCCCGCAGGAGGAGGCGGGCGGCGGGGCGCTCGCGGTCGACGACCGGACGGGTCGCGGCCGGGTCGGCGTCGGGGCGCGCGACCGGGCGTCCGAGGCCCAGGCGCGCGACCACGACGTCGGCGACGTGCGCACCGAGCCGCTCGAACGGCCGGTGCACGGCGGTGAGCGCGGGGGCGACGAGCCGGCACGTCGCGGAGTCCTCGCCGGACAGCACCGACAGGTCCCACGGCACCTCGAGCCCCTGGCTCCGGCCCGCCTCGAGCACGGCGAGCGCGGTGACGTCCGTGTCGGTGAGCACGGCGGTGGGGCGCGCGTCGTGCGCCACCAGCCGCGCCGCACGCGTGCGGGTCTCCTCCCACGTGCGGCACTCGACGACGTCGACCCGGGTCTCCGGGCCGCCCGCGTCGCGCGCCGCCGCGACCACGGCGCGGGCCTGCTCGTCCTGCGCGTCCGAGACGAGGACCGCGATCCGGCGGTGGCCGAGCTCGACGAGGTAGCGGGCCGCGCGCGCGTCCGCGTCGCCCGCGAACCAGGTCCGCGCGCCCGGCGCGTCGGCGTCGGCCGGGCCGGGAGCGACCTGGACGAGCGGGATCGAGGCCTCGCGGGCTACCCGGACCCGCGGGTCGCGCGCGTGGGCGTCGACCACGACGTACGCCGCGTGCCGCCGCTCGGACCAGCCCGTCTCGAGCTCCCGGGCACCCTCGTCGCGGTCGCCCGTGACCTCGATGCCGAGGGCGAGGTCGTGCTCCGCGAGGACGGTGCGCATGCCCGCGGCGAGCGCGAGGGCGCGGGTCGGTCCGGCGGCTCCCTCGGTCGCGTGCACGACCTGGAGCGCCACGCTGCGCGCGCTCGTGCGCAGCGAGCGGGCGGCCACGCTCGGCCGCCAACCGAGGTCGGCAGCGGTGCGCAGGACGTGCCGGCGGGTGCGCTCGGACACTCCGGGGCGGCCGTTGAGGGCGTAGGAGACGACGGCGATCGACACCCCTGCCGCGCGCGCGACGTCGGTGATCGTGGTGCGCCGTGCACCCGGGTCGGCGCCGCGGTGCGAGGCCGGGTGTGCGGACGAGTTGGTGGTCACGCTCCCACACTGTGCCCGGTTTGGGTGCATGATGCCTACCAGGACTCGGTGACGATGACGTGACGAGGACGGTGACGAGGATGTCGACGGACGCGACGAGGCGCCCGAGACAGGCGGGGGAGCACCTGACGTTCGGTGTGCTGTGCCCCGTGGTCGGAGGGTTCTACTTCGGGAGGTCCCTGGCGGGGATCGCCCGGGTCCTGCGGGCGCACGGGCACCGGGTGGTCGCTCTCCAGACCTACCCGGCGGACCTCGACCGCGACGAGTTCCCGGGCCCACCGGGCCGCAGGCCCCTGCTCGGGCGCTCGTCGTTCGACGGGTTCGTCGTGATGACCACGGCGCTCGCGGACGCCGAGCTGCGCGAGCTCGACGCGTCGGGCGTCCCGCTGGTGCTCCTGGGGGTGCGCGCGGACGGGCTGCGCGCGCCGGCGGTGTCGCCCGACAACGCCGGAGGCGTGCGCGCCGCCGTCGACCACCTCGTGGAGCACGGCCACACCCGCATCGGCTTCGTCGGCAACACCGAGCAGCGCGACACGCTCGAGCGCTACGACGCGTACCGCGCGGCGCTGGCCGCGCACGACCTGGCCTTCTCGCCCTCGTGGGTCTACCGCACGCGCGACAACCAGGAGGCGAGCGCCGAGGCCGCCGCGCGGCGGCTCGCCTCCCGGGGCCTGCCGACGACGGCGACGCTCGCCGCGACCGACCGCAACGCGATCGGCTTCATGCGGGGCCTGCAGGCCAGCGGGTTCGAGCTGCCCGCGGAGCAGGCCGTGGTGGGGTTCGACCACGCCGACTCGGGAGCGCGGTCGCGGCCCCGGCTGTCGACCGTCGACCCGCTGCACGACCAGGTCGGCGAGCGGGTCGCCGAGCTGCTCGTCGCGCGGGCGCGCGGGGAGAACGTCGGCCGGGAGCACCGGCTGGGTCGGGCGGCCCTGATCCGGCGCGAGTCGTGCGGGTGCCTGGAGGGCACGCAGGGCGAGCTCATCGGCGCTCCGGCCGCGCGGGCCGCCCTGGCGGCGCCCGCGGACCCGGCCCGGCCCCTCGACGAGGTGGCCCGGGTGGTCTTCGCGTCCGTCCTGGAGCGGTCCGACGTGCGCGGGGTCCTGCGGCGGCGCGGGTCGGACGGCGGCCAGCGCCCGGCCCCGGTCGACGCCTGGCTCCTGGTGCTGCGGCACCTGCTCCGGGGGGCCGCCGACACGGGCGTGGTCCCGCCGGCGGCGGCCCTGCGCTCGCTCGCGGACCGCACCGCGGCGCTGCGCCCGTCGCAGGAGGCGCTCGAGCAGATCGTGCCGGCGCTGGAGGCCGAGGTCGCCGCGCTCGTGCGGGACGTGCGACGGCGTCGCCCGGGGGCGCGCGCGTCCCAGCTCGGTCGGACGGTGCTGTCGCGCGGGGCCCACCGAGACCTCCCGGCGGGCTCCGCGGTCGCGCGGGCCGACGCCGTCCGGGCGACCGCGGCCGAGGTGGTGGTCGCCGTCGCCCGCGGGTGCGCGCACGGGGCCGTGGCGCGCACGGGCCGGCTCGAGCAGGACCTGGTGGACCTCTACGAGGTCGACCTGGGCCTGCTGCGCGGCGACGGCGAGGGCCTGCGGCGCCTCGACTGGCTGCCGCGCGGGGTGGGCGGCACGGCGGCGCTCGCGCTGTGGGAGGACCTCGACGGCGACCCGGGGCGCCGCGTGCTGCGGGTCGTGGGTGCGCGCGGCGGGGGGACGGCCGTGGAGCGGCTCGTGGGGTCGGTCCTCCCGACCGCGCAGTTCCCTCCCCGCGAGCTCCTCGACCCGCGCTCGCTCACGGTCGTCGCGCCGGTCGCGTTCGGTCGCTCCGACTGGGGGTTCCTCGTGGTGGGCGGCCTCGTGGACACGCGCACGACGAGCACCCGTGAGCGGTACAACCACTGGGCGGCCATGCTCGCCGTCGCGCTGGACCGCGAGGCCCTGGTCACGTCGCTGCAGGAGCAGCGGCACGCGCTCGCGGACTCGGCCGAGCGCGTGCGCGAGCTGGCGCTCGAGGTCGAGGCGGGCGCCGAGCGCGCCGCGCTCGTGTCCATCGCGTCCCACGACGGCACGTGGGACTGGGACGTCGAGACGGGCACCGTGCGCTGGTCGCCGGCGTGGGCGCGCATCGTCGGCTGCGACGTGGCCGACCTCAGGGACGACCCCGAGGAGTGGCTCGGCCGCGTGCACCCGGACGACCGGCAGGCGGTGCACGCCGCCGTCGCCGCGCAGCTCGCGGGCACGACCGAGCCCCTCGACGTCGAGCACCGGCTGCGGTGCGCCGACGGCGAGCACGTGCGGGTCCGGTGCCGTGCGGTGACCGTGCACGACGCCGGCGGGCGCCCGGCTCGCATGGTCGGCGCGCTCGCCGTGCTGTCCGACGTCGAGCGCTACCGCAGCGAGCTGCGCGAGCGGGCGCTCGTCGACCCCGACTCGGGCGTGCTGCACCGCACCCTCTTCGTCGACCGGCTCGAGCAGGCGATCGCACGCGGCGCGCGGGTCCCGGGGTACGGCGCGCACGTGCTCGCCGTCGGGCTCGACACGCCGCCGACGGTCCCCGCGCTGCACCGGCTCGGCGGCGTGCTGGGCGCGGCGGGCTCGCTGTGCGCGCTGGCGCCGACGGACCTCGTCGTGCTCCTCGACGGCGTGTCCGACGACGCCGCGCGCCACGCGGCGGTGCGTGCGGCCGGGGCGTGCGGGTCGGCCGTCGTCGAGCACCTGGGGGACGTCACGGGGGCGCCGGACGCGCTCGAGGTGCTGCGGCGCGCCGGGGTGGCGCTCGCGCGTCGGCGGGCGCGCGCGCACGGCGCGGTCGTCCCGTGGTCGGCACAGGCCGAAACGTTTCGTGCGTTGTGAGAGCCCGGCGCTCCCGCCGAGAGTCGATCGACCCGCGGAGGTGGGGCGCCGACGACGGCGCTCCCGTGACGCCGCCGCGGGGCTCGACGACGAGAGGGAGCACGATGCCACGCACGTCCCGGCGCGCAGCGCCACCACCCACCGCCCCGCACGCTCGGGCCGCACGGCGCCGCGCGACGGCGGCGGCGATCGCCGCGGGCGTCGCGCTCGCGGCCCTCGCCGCGGTCCCGCCGGCGAGCGCGGACCCGGCCCCGTCCCCGTCGGCCGACGCGGTCGCGGCGCCCGGCGACGGCGAGTACACCCAGCGGTTCCTCGAGCTGTACGCGAAGATCCACGACCCGGAGAACGGGTACTTCTCGCCCCAGGGCATCCCGTACCACGCGGTCGAGACGCTCATGGTCGAGGCGCCGGACTACGGCCACGAGACGACGTCGGAGGCGTACTCCTTCTGGCTGTGGCTCGAGACGTCGTACGGCCAGGTGACCGGCGACTGGGAGCCGTTCAACCACGCGTGGGACACGCTCGAGGCGTACATGATCCCCACCACGGAGAACCAGCCCACCAACGGCGCGTACGACCCGGCCAAGCCCGCGACGTACGCGCCGGAGTTCAACCACCCGAGCCAGTACCCGTCGCAGCTCGACTCCTCGGTGTCCGTCGGCTCCGACCCGATCGGTGCCGAGCTGCGCTCGACCTACGGCACGCCCGAGGTCTACGGCATGCACTGGCTCGCCGACGTCGACAACGTCTACGGGTTCGGCGCCGCACCCGGCTCGTCGACGCTGCTCGGGCCGGACCACGAGGGCACGTCGTACATCAACACGTTCCAGCGCGGCCCGCAGGAGTCCGTCTGGGAGACGGTGCCCCAGCCGTCGATCGACGACTTCTCCTACGGCGGCGAGAACGGCTACCTCGACCTCTTCACGGGCGACGCGTCGTACGCGAAGCAGTGGAAGTACACCAACGCGCCCGACGCCGACGCGCGCGCGGTCGAGGCGGCCTACTGGGCCAACAAGTTCGCGACCGAGCAGGGCCAGCCCGAGGCCGTCGCCGACACGGTCGGCAAGGCCTCGAAGATGGGCGACTACCTGCGCTACGCGCTGTTCGACAAGTACTTCAAGACGCCGGGCTGCGAGTCCACGTCGTGCGCCGCGGGGTCGGGCCGGAGCAGCGCGCACTACCTGCTGTCCTGGTACTACGCGTGGGGCGGCGCGCTCGACACGTCCGGCCCCTGGGCCTGGCGCATCGGGTCGAGCCACGCCCACTTCGGGTACCAGAACCCGATGGCGGCCTGGGCGCTCGCGAACGACCCCGCGCTCCAGCCGGCCTCGCCCACGGCGAGCGACGACTGGGGCACGAGCCTCGACCGCCAGATCGAGCTCTTCCAGTGGCTCCAGTCGCCCGAGGGCGGGATCGCGGGCGGCAGCACGAACTCGTGGGACGGCCACTACGCCGACCGCCCCGACGACGTCGCGACGTTCTACGGCATGGCGTACACCGAGGCGCCCGTCTACCACGACCCGCCGTCCAACTCGTGGATGGGCATGCAGGGCTGGGGCGTCGAGCGCATCGCGCAGCTCTACGAGGAGACCGGCGACGAGCGCGCCGAGGCGATCCTCGACAAGTGGGTGCCGTGGGTGATCGACCACGTCACCGTCACGGACGACTCCTGGCAGATCCCGTCCAACCTCGCGTGGTCGGGCCAGCCCGACGACTGGGACCCCCAGAACCCGGGGGACAACGCGGGCCTGAGCGTCGAGGTGACGGGCTACGGCCAGGACGTCGGCGTCGCCGGCGCGCTCGCCCGCTCGCTCATGTACTACGCGGCCGGCGGCGAGGGGCCGCAGCACGACGCGGCGCAGCAGGTCGCGCGGGACCTGCTCGACGCGATCTGGGAGCAGAACAGCGACCCGGTCGGCGTCGCGACGACCGAGACGCGCGCCGACTACGCGCGCTTCGACGACGTCCTGACGTCGACCACGGGCGACGGGACCTACGTGCCGGCCGGGTGGACGGGGACCATGCCGAACGGCGACGTCATCGAGCCCGGCGTGTCGTTCCTCGACCTGCGGTCGTTCTACCTCGACGACCCGCAGTGGTCGAAGGTCCAGGCGCACCTCGACGGCGGGCCGGCGCCCGAGTTCACCTACCACCGGTTCTGGGCCCAGACCGCCGTGGCGACGGCGCTCGCCGACTACGACCGCCTGTTCGGCGAGGACGTCCCCACGGAGCCGGACACCGAGTCGCCCACGACGCCGACCGACCTTTCCGTGACAGGGACGACGGCGACGACCGCGTCGCTGTCGTGGACGGCCTCGACGGACGATGTCCGCGTCGTCGCGTACGACGTGCTGCGCGACGGGGAGGTCGTCGGCTCCACGGCGCGCACGACCTACACGGACGAGGACCTCGCGCCCGAGACCACGTACCGGTACACGGTGCGGGCACGCGACGCGGCCGGGAACATCTCGCCGGTGTCGGTCGCCGCCGAGGCGACGACGCTCGCCGACGACGGCGGGCCCGAGCCCGGCGCCTGCACCGCGACCTATGCGACGCGCGGGTCGTGGCAGGGCGGGTACCAGGGCGAGGTCACGGTCACGGCGGGCCCGTCCGGGCTCTCCGGTTGGACCGTGTCGCTCGACCTCGCGCCCGGCGGCCTCTCGCAGGCGTGGAACGCGACGACGAGCGTGAGCGGGAGCGTCCTGACCGCGACGGACGTCGGCTGGAACGGCACGCTCGCCGCCGGCGCGACGACGTCGTTCGGGTTCATCGGCACGGGCGCGCCGCCGTCGTCAGCGACGGTCGCGTGCGGCTGACACCGGTTGACACCCGGCTGATACCGCGGTGAGGCGGTCCGCCTCCCGGTGCTCACAGCGCCGGGAGGCGGACCATGCCCTCCTGCGCGATGGACGCGACGAGCGTCCCGTCCTGCGCGAACACGCGCGCCGCGCCGAGCCCGCGGCCGCCCTGGGCGCTCGACGCCGACTGCACGTAGAGCAACCACTCGTCGACCCGTGCGTCGCGGTGCCACCACATGGCGTGGTCGAGGCTCGCGATCGACAGGTCCGGCGTGACCCAGCTCGTGCCCGACTCGCGCAGGATCGGCTCGAGCATCACCTGGTCGCACGCGTACGCCATGAGCGCGCGGTGCAGCAGCTGGTCGTCCCCGACGTCGCCGCGCGCCCGCATCCAGACCATCTGGTGGTCCTTGGGCTCGTGGTCGGGGCCGAGGTAGAGCGAACCGCCCACGTGCCGCAGCTCGAACGCCGAGTGGTGCGACCAGAAGCGCGCGATCGGGTGGTCGATGCCGCCGAGCACGTCGAGCGCGGACGGCACGTCCTCCGGGGCGGGGGCGTCGGGCATCGGCGACGAGTGCTCGATGCCGCCCTGGTCCTCCTGGAACGACGCGATCATCGAGAGGATCGGCTTGCCGTGCTGGATCGCGTGCGTCCGGCGCGCGCTGAACGACCGTCCGTCGCGCAGCCGCTCGACCGCGAAGTCGATCGGCACGTCGAGGCCGCCGGGCCGCAGGAAGTAGCCGTGCAGCGAGTGGGGGAGGCGCCCGTCCGGCACCGTGCGCCCTGCGGCGAGGACGGCCTGCGCGAGCACCTGGCCGCCGTAGACCCGGCCCGTCGGCTGGTGCACGCTCTCGCCGCGGAAGTGCTCGGGGTCGGCGGCCGACCCGTCGCCGTCGCCGACGCGCTCGAGGCGCAGGACGTCGAGGAGGTGGTTCAGCGGGTTGGGGACCTGCTCGCGCGGGGCGGCGTCCGACGTCGGGCCGGGGGAGGTCGGGGAGGTCGACGGCGGCGTGGGCTCGGGGGTCACGGGTGGGGCTCCTTCGCTCGGGCGGCGGGTCGGTCAGTCCTCGAAGGTGTTGAGGAGCGAGTGCGCCGCGCGCTCCAGATAGTCCCACAGCGTCGCCTCGTGGACCGGCGCGAGGTCGAGGGTGTCGACGGCGGCGCGCATGTGCGCGAGCCAGCGGTCCCGCGCCTCGGGGTTGACCTTGAACGGCGCGTGCCGCATCCGCAGCCGCGGGTGCCCGCGCTGCTCGCTGTAGGTCGTCGGTCCGCCCCAGTACTGCTCGAGGAAGGCGGTGAGGCGCCAGCGCGCCGGTCCCAGGTCCTCCTCGGGGTACATCGGGCGCATGACGGGGTCGTCGGCGACCCCTTCGTAGAACGCGTCGACCAGGCGCACGAACGTCTCGTGGCCGCCGACCTCGTCGTAGAACGTGCGGCTCGGGCGCACCGGCGCGGCGTCGGCCGCCGGGCCGGTCGCAGGTCCGGTCGCGCCGTTCGACAGGCCGGCGACGGGCAGCGACGTGCGGGGGCTGGGCTCGGTCGTCACCGGCCCATCATCGCACCGGGCGCGGCCGTGTCCGGCCCGAGCTCGGGGACCGGGGCGCACGTCACACGGACGTCCCGCGCGCCCGCCGTGACGAGCGCCGCGCCTCCCGCGTCAGAGGCCGAGCTCGGCGAGCACCGGGAGGTTCTCGCGGACGACGGCGCGGGCCTCGGTGGCGCTCTCGGCCTCGACCGCGAGCCGCGCGAGCCGTCGGCACTCGTCGAGGTCCACCTCGCGCAGCAGGGCGGCGACGTCGGGGATCGCCCGAGCCGTCATGGACAGCGACGACACCCCGAGGCCCACGAGCACGACGGCGAGCACCGGCTGCGAGGCCGCCTCGCCGCACACGCCCACGGGCCGGCCCTGCTGCGCACCACCGGCGCACGTCGCCTCGACGAGCCGCAGCACCGCGGGCTGCCACGGGTCGCTCAGCTCGGCGAGCGACCCGAGGAGGCGGTCGGCCGCCATCGTGTACTGGGTGAGGTCGTTCGTGCCGATCGACGCGAAGGACGCGCGCGCGAGGATCGGCCCGGCGAGCAGCGCGGCGCTCGGGACCTCGACCATGACGCCGGCGACGTCGAGCCCGTGGGCACGGCAGCGCTCGACGAACCACTCCGTCTCGCCGACGGTCGAGACCATGGGCGCCATGACCCAGACCTCGGCCTCCTCGGCCGCGGCGGCCTGCGCGATCGCGTCGAGCTGCTGCTCGAGCAGCTCGGGCCACCGCGCGGCGGTCCGCAGGCCGCGCACGCCGAGCGCGGGGTTCTCCTCGTCGTCGACCGTGAGGAAGTGCAGCGGCTTGTCCGCGCCGGAGTCGAGCGTGCGGATGACGACCTTGCGCCCGCCGAACTCGTGGAAGACGGTCCGGTAGGCGGCGACCTGCTCCTCGACGGTCGGCGGCTGCTCGCGGTCGAGGAAGCAGAACTCGGAGCGGAACAGCCCGACGCCCTCGGCGCCCGCCGCGGCGGCGGGCGCGGCCCCGGCGGGGTCGCCGACGTTCGCGAGGAGCTGGACGCGGTGCCCGTCGCGCGTGCGGCCGGTGCCGTCGAACGTGCGCACCCGCAGCGACCGTGCCCGCGCCGCGGCGACCTGCTCCTCGGACGGGTGCACGACGACGGTCCCGGCGGCGCCGTCGACGAGCACGACGTCCTCGGGCGCGAGGGCGGCGCTCGCCCCGGTCGCCGCGACGACCGCGGGGATGCCCTTGGCGTTGGCGACGATGGCGGTGTGCGACGTCGGGCCCGCGCCGTCGGTGACGATCGCGAGCACGCGCGCCGGGTCGAGCGCGGCGGTGGCCGACGGCGCGAGGTCGGGCGCGACGAGCACGAACGGCTCGGCGTGCTCCGGCACGCCGGGCGCGGGGCGGTCCGTGAGCGCCGCGACGAGCCGGTCGCGCACGTCGGCGACGTCGCGGGCACGCTCGGCGAAGTACCCGCCGAGCTCCGTGAACTGCCGCACGACCTCCTCCGCGGCCTCCCACACGGCGCGCTCCGGCACCAGGTGCTCGTCGAGGACGCGGCGCCGCGCGTCGGCCGCCAGGGTGGGGTCGCCCGCCATCGCGGCGGTCGCCTCGAGCACGTCGCGCGTCTCGCCGTCGGCGGCGTCAGCGGCGCGCTGGAGGTCGGCGGCGACCTGGGCGGCCGCGGCGTCGACGCGCCGGGCCTGCGCCTCGTGGTCCTCGCGCGGGCCCATCCGCAGCCCGGGTGCGGGCTCCGCGATCGGCTCCGGCATGAGCACCACCGGTCCGACCACCGTCCCGGGGCACACGCCGATGCCCGTGATGACCTGCCGTGCCTCGTCCTGGGTTCCGCCCGTCACGACCTCGCTCCTGTCCGCCTCGGGCGTGCGACCCGGGTGCCCGGGCCGGTGCGCACGCGTGCCCGTCGCCGTCCGACGAGGGGAGCCGCCTGCGGCACATCGTCGTTGCGGTGCCGTTGCGCTCCTGCGTCGATCCGGTGACAACCTCGCCAGGAGACTAGGCTGTTGCCAGGTGCACGGCACCCCGACACCCCGGATCCCCCCGCGCGGATCCCACCCGCGACTCGCCTCAGGAGACACTTTCGATGAGCACCCCCTCGGACCAGAAGGCACAGCAGATCCTCGAAGCCCTCGGGGGCCAGGGCAACGTGGTCGACCTGGAGCCGTGCATCACGCGCCTGCGCGTCGAGGTGACCGACCCGCAGCTCGTCGACGAGGCGCGCCTCAAGGCGACCGGCGCGTTCGGCGTCGTGCGCTCGGGCCGCGTCGTGCAGGTCATCGTCGGCCCGGAGGCCGACAACCTCGCCGCGGAGCTCGACGGCCTGCGCTGACCCCGTCCGGCCCTCCCGTGCGGAGGGCCGGCGCCCCCGGGGCGGGGGTGCTCGACGGCGCCACCCGGCTCAGGCGGAGGGGCCCGCCGGGCCGCCGGTCCGGTCCTGCACCGCGGCGGCCGCCGCGGCACCGCGCCGGTCGCGCGCCGCCTGCTCGTCCGGGGACGCGGCGCTCGGGCCGTCCTCGGTCCGGTCGTCCGGCCGGTCGTCGGGCACCGACGGCGAGTGGTCGAGGACGACCACCTGCTGCGCCCCTGCGAGGGGGATCCGCGCGTCGGACAGCCCCTGCCGGACGCGGGCGCGCAGCGCGCGCGCCACCTCCCACTGCATCGCCGCCTGCGTCTTGACCTGCACCTTGAGCTGGAGGGCCTCGGCCGTCATCGACTCGATGCCCGTGACCTCCGGGGGCTCCAGGAAGTACGTCCCGAGCACGGGGTCCGCCCCGACGTCCTCGGCCGCCGCGAGCAGCGTCGCGCGCACCGCGTCGACGTCCGCCCAGTACGCCACGCGCACGTCGACCACGGCGCGGCCCCACTCCTGCGTCTTGTTGCCCGTGCGCAGGATCTCCCCGTTGCGCACGAACCACAGGGTCCCGTTGCCGTCGCGCACCTTGGTGACGCGCAGCGCGACCTCCTCGACGGTGCCCGTCACCTCGCCGAAGTCCACGGTGTCGCCCACGCCGTACTGGTCCTCGAGCAGCATGAACGTCCCCGAGAGGAAGTCCTTGACGAGGCTCTGCGCGCCGAAGCCGAGGGCGACGCCCGCGATGCCCGCCGAGGCGAGGAACGGTGCGATGTTCACGCCCAGCTCGGTGAGCACCAGGAGCACGATCGTCGCCCCGATGAGGATGTTGGCGACGGACCGCAGCACCGAGCCCACGGTCCGCGCGCGCTGGGCCCGTCGCGCGGACGCGAGCGGGTTCGCCCGCAGCAGGACGCTCCCGACCCCGGAGTCGGCGACGCCCCGCAGACGCTTGCTGCGCAGGGCGGGCGTCCCCTCGGCGATGTGCTCGGTGATCCTGCGGATGACGCGGCGCACGAGCGCGAGGGCGATCGCGCCGATGCCGATGATGAGGAGCACGCGCAGCGGGACCCCGACGAACCACTCGAACCAGTCGTCGGGGTTGCTCGGGTCGAAGCCGTTCCGGACCTCTTCCGGGACCTCCGCGGGCACGCGCAGGACGGGGGCGAGAAGGGGGTGGGACATGAGCGCAGGGTACCCGGGCCCGGTGGGTGGTCCCTGGGCGCGCCGGGCGAACGCGCTGCTCGCGGGCCCGCGTTCTGGCAGGATGCAGGCGTGAGCGAACCCCCGCAGACGGACCTGCCCGAGCCGTTGGTGCAGCTGGCCGACGCCCACGGCGTCGCGTCCGACTTCTGGGACTTCGACGGGTCGCGCCGCCAGGTCCGCGCCTCGACGCTCGTCGCCGTGCTCGAGGCCCTCGGCGTCCCGGCCTCGTCGCCCGAGAAGGTGGCGGTCAGCCTCGAGCACTCGCGCGACGACGCGTGGCGCCAGATGCTGCCGCCGACCGTCGTCGTGCGGCAGGGCGACGCCGTCCCGCTGCCCGTGCACGTCGCCGACGGGTCCGCCGTCAGGGTGTGGGTCGAGCTCGAGGCGGAGCCGACTCGCCACGGTGGTCAGCCCGTCGGGCAGCACGCGGCCCGGGCCGCGCGCGAGCGCCGCGACCTCGGCCAGCTCGACGTGTTCGTCGAGCCGCGCACGGTCGACGGCCGGCGCGTGGGGCGCGCGACGTTCGAGCTGCCTGCCGACCTGCCCCTCGGATGGCACGACCTGCACGCCGAGAGCGACGGGACGCAGGCGCGCGCGACGCTCGTCGTGACGCCGCAGCGCCTCGAGCTCCCCGCCGCGGTCGTGGAGCGCCGCGCCTGGGGCTTCATGGCCCAGCTCTACTCGGTGCGCTCGCGCGCCTCGTGGGGCGTCGGCGACCTCTCCGACCTCGCCGACCTCGCGTGGCTGTCCGCGCGCGAGGCCGGGGCGGACTTCGTGCTCGTCAACCCGCTGCACGCCGCCGAGCCGCGCACGCCGATGACGCCGTCGCCCTACCTGCCGACGAGCCGGCGCTTCGTCAACCCGATCTACGTGCGGGTGGAGGACATCCGCGAGACGGGCTACCTGTCGGCCGCGGACCGCTCGCTCGTCGAGTGGGCGTTCGACCCGGTGCGCGACCTCGACACCGACCCCGGGCCGATCGACCGCGACGCCGCGTGGGACGCCAAGAAGGCCGCGCTCGAGGTCGTGTTCGCCGCGCCGCGCTCGACCGCGCGCCAGGCGTCGCTCGACGCGTTCCGCGCCGAGCAGGGCCGGGGCCTCGAGGACTTCGCGACCTGGTGCGCGCTCGCCGACCACTACGGCGACCGCGACTGGCCGCCCGGCGCGTACGACCCGAACGGGCCGACCGTCGCGGCCCTGCGGGAGCAGCTCGCCGACCGGGTCGAGTTCTACTGCTGGCTCCAGTGGGTCGCCGACGAGCAGCTCCGGGCCGCTCAGCGCACCGCGCGCGAGGCGGGCATGTCCGTCGGGATCATGCACGACCTCGCCGTCGGGGTGCACCCCGAGGGCGCCGACGTGTGGGCGCACCGTGGCGTGCTCGCCACCGGGGTCTCCGTCGGGGCACCACCGGACATGTACAACCAGCAGGGGCAGAACTGGTCCCAGCCGCCATGGCACCCGCGCGCCCTCGCGCGCGCCGGGTACGCGCCCTACCGGGACATGCTGCGGACGGTCCTGCGGCACGCGGGCGCGATCCGCATCGACCACGTCATCGGGCTCTTCCGCCTGTGGTGGATCCCCGGCGGGGCCCGGGCCGACGCCGGTGCCTACGTCCGCTACGACCACGAGGCCCTCATCGGCATCCTGTGCCTCGAGGCGCAGCGCGCCGGGGCGATCGTCATCGGCGAGGACCTCGGGGTCTTCGAGCCGTGGGTCCGCGACTACCTCGCCGACCGCGGCGTGCTCGGCACGTCCGTCCTCTGGTTCGAGAAGACGGGGGACGGCGCGCCGCTGCCCCCGGAGGACTACCGCCGCCTCGCGCTCGCCACCGTCACGACCCACGACCTGCCGCCGTCCGCCGGGTACCTCGCGGGCGAGCACGTCGAGCTGCGGGACCGGCTCGGCGTCCTCACCGAGGACGTCGCCGACGTGCGCCGCGCCGCCCGTGCGGAGCGCGACGCCATGGTCGCGTTCCTGCGCGAGCGCGGGCTCGTCGACGACGACCCGTCCGAGCGCGAGCTCGTCGAGGCCCTGCACCGCCTGATCCGCCGCACGCCCGCCGTCCTGCTCGGCGTCTCGCTCGCCGACGCGGTGGGGGAGCGCCGCTCGCAGAACCAGCCCGGCACGGACCAGGAGTACCCCAACTGGAAGGTCCCGCTCGGCGACGCGTCGGGCAACGTCGTCCTGCTGGAGGACCTGTTCGACTCCGCCCGCCTGCGCTCCCTCGCGAAGGCCATGAACGACGCCCTCTGACCCGCCGAGGGAGAACCCTGGTCGGCCGAGGGAGAGCCGTGGTCCGCCGAGGTCGAGGCGTGGTTCGTCCAGGTAGAGGTGTGGTCGGCTTGTCCGACGGCGGTCCGTCGCCTGGGGTGGCGGGGTCTCTCACCCGGGTCTGTGCTCACCCCCTGATGACTGCCCGCGTGATGACGTTCGTCCGACGCGCCGGGCCGCTCCGACGGGGGAGCGACCCGGCGCGTCTGGGCTGGTCAGGCGTCGGCGGCCTGGGCGGTGAGGGCGCGCTCGACGCCGGCGAGGTTCTCGACGACGAGGCGACGCAGCGCGGGGGCGGCGTCGGCGTTCGCGTCGAGCCACTCCTGCGTCGCGTCGCGGAGCACGGTGCTCGCGAGCGGCGCGGGGTAGAGCCCCGTGACCAGAGCCTCGGCGATGTGGTATGACCGCTGGTCCCACAGCGGCAGGAGCGCGTCGAAGTACGCGCCCACGAGGGGGGCGAGCGACTCGGGGTCGTTGACGTGCTGGAACCCGAGCGTCGTGGCGCGGACGATCGCGTTGGGCGCGTCGTCCGAGCCGACGAGGCGGTCGAACGCCGCGCGCTTCGCCTCGGCCGTGGGCACGGTCGCGCGGGCTCGGGCAGCGGACTGCTGGCCGGTCGCGGTCGAGTCGGCGGCGAGGGTCGCCTCGATCTCGGCGTCGTCCGCGAGGTCGAGCAGGACCAGGCCCTCGAGGATCTCCCAGCGCAGGTCGGTGTCGATCTCGAGCCCGGCGAGGGCGGCCGAGCCGTCGAGCAGCGAGCGGAGCGCCTCACCGTGCGTCGGCGTCGAGGCGAGGTGCGCGAAGAACTTGACGAGCTGGAACTGCAGGTCGGAGCCCGGGGCGGCGTCCTGCGCGAGCGACCAGAGGACGTCTCCGACGTGCGCGAGGGTCTCGGCGCGGCGTTCGGGCGCGACGTACGTCTTCGCCGCGAGCGCGAGCTGGTTCAGGGTCGTGCGGATCGTCGTCGACTCGGTCTCGCGGGCGATGTTGCCGAGCACGAGGCGCACGTAGTCGCCCGCGGGGGTCTCGCCGTCGCGCGTCGCGTCCCACGCGGAGCCCCAGACGAGGGAGCGCGCCAGCGGGTCGGTCAGGTCGGCGAGGTGCTCGGTCGCGACCTGGAGCGACGCGGCGTCGAGGCGGATCTTGGCGTAGGCGAGGTCGTCGTCGTTGAGCAGCACGAGCTGGGGACGGTCGAGACCGAGGAGCTCGGGGATCTCGGTGCGTGCGCCGTCCACGTCCACCTCGACCCGGTGGACCCGCGTGAGGACGCCGTCGACGAGGTCGTAGAGGCCGATGCCCAGACGGTGCGGGCGCAGCGTCGGGTGGTCGGGGGCGGCGGTCTGCAGCACGGAGAAGGTCGTGAAGCGGCCGTGCGCGTCGAGCTCGAACTCGGGGCGCAGCGTGTTGACGCCCGCCGTCTCGAGCCAGAGGGCGGACCACTGCGTGAGGTCGCGGCCGCTCGTGGTCTCGAGCTCGACGAGCAGGTCGCGCAGCTCGGTGTTGCCCCACGCGTGCTTGCGGAAGTAGGCGGCGACGCCGGCGAGGAACTGCTCCTTGCCGACCCACGCGACGAGCTGCTTGAGCACCGACGCGCCCTTGGCGTAGGTGATGCCGTCGAAGTTGACGAACACGTCCTCGAGGTCGTTGATCGTCGCGACGATCGGGTGGGTCGAGGGGAGCTGGTCCTGGCGGTACGCCCACGACTTCTCCATCGCGGCGAAGGTCGTCCAGGCCTCGTGCCACTCGGTCGCCTCGGCGGTCGCGAGCGTGGAGGCGTACTCGGCGAACGACTCGTTGAGCCACAGGTCGTTCCACCACTTCATGGTCACGAGGTCGCCGAACCACATGTGCGCGAGCTCGTGGAGGATCGTCACGACGCGCCGCTCCTTGACGGCGTCGGTGACCTTGGACCGGAAGACGTACGTCTCGGTGAACGTCACGCACCCGGCGTTCTCCATCGCGCCCATGTTGTACTCGGGCACGAAGAGCTGGTCGTACTTGTCGAACGGGTACGGGTGCTCGAACGCCGACTCGAAGAACGCGAAGCCCTCACGGGTCTTGTCGAACACGTAGTCGGCGTCCATGTGGTCGGCGAGCGACGCGCGGCAGAAGACCCCGAGCGGGATCGTGCGGCCGTCGGACGACGTGAGCTCGCTGCGCTCCACGACGTACGGCCCCGCGACGAGCGCGGTGATGTACGACGAGATGCGCGGCGTCGGCTCGAACGCCCAGCGTGCGACCTCGATGTCGCCGGCGCCGGTGCCGGTCGGGTCGGCCTTCGTGCCGAGCGCCTCGGGCGCGGGCGTCGGCTGGTTGCTCACGACCTGCCACGCCGCGGGGGCCGTGACGGTGAACGCGAACGTCGCCTTGAGGTCGGGCTGCTCGAAGACGGCGAACACGCGCCGCGAGTCCGGGACCTCGAACTGCGTGTAGAGGTAGACCTCGCCGTCGACCGGGTCGACGAACCGGTGCAGGCCCTCGCCGGTGTTCGTGTACGCGCAGTCGGCGACGACGCGCAGCTCGTTGTCGGCCGCGAGCCCGTCGAGGACGATGCGCGAGTCGGCGAACACCTGCGCCGGGTCGAGCGAGCGGCCGTTGAGCACGACCTCGCGCACGGTCGGGGCGACGAGGTCGACGAAGGTGCTCGCCCCCTCGGTCGCGGTGAACCGCACCACGGTCGTCGACGCGAACGTCGTCGCCCCCGTCGTGAGGTCGAGGTCGACCTCGTAGGACTGGACGTCGACGATCGCCGCGCGCTCGCTCGCCTCGGCGCGGGTGAGGTTCTCTCCGGGCACTGCATCTCCTCGGTCTCGGGTCGGGCCGGGCGGCCTCGACGGCGGCCTGTGGGCCACGGAGATCATCCCACGGGTGCCCGCGCCCGCCCCCGGGAATACCGTCCGGGAATACGCTGCGCCCGCCCGGTGTCGAGACTGGGTGGGCGACGGCGTCGGCCGTCCGCGCGCGCCGCCCTGCCACTCCGGCGACCCGGGTCCACCGGGCGCCGCCCACGACGAAGGAGACCCGTCCCGTGACCCTCACCGCGACGACCGACACCACCGCGACCGAGGACGCCGTGCGCGTCGCCGACTTCTGGTTCGACCCCGTGTGCCCGTGGGCGTGGATGACGAGCCGCTGGATGGGTGAGGTCGAGCAGGTGCGCGACGTCACGGTCCGCTGGCACGTCATGAGCCTCGCCGTCCTCAACGAGGGCCGAGACCTGCCGGAGGAGTACCGCGAGCTCATGGAGAAGGCGTGGGGTCCGGTGCGCGTGGTCACCGCCGCGCGCGTCGAGCACGGCGAGGAGGTCGTGAAGCCCCTGTACGACGCGATCGGGACCCGCCTGCACCCGGGCGGCCGCGACGACTACGACGCGGTGCTGGCGGAGGCGCTGGCCGAGGTCGGGCTGCCCGCGTCGCTGGTCGACGCCGCGGGCTCCGACGCGTACGACGCGCAGCTCCGGGCGTCGCACGCCGAGGGGATCGGGCGCGTCGGGGAGGACGTCGGGACGCCGGTCGTCGCGTTCGGCGACACCGCGTTCTTCGGCCCGGTCGTGACGCCTGCCCCGAAGGGCGAAGCCGCAGGTCGGCTGTGGGACGGGTGCGTGCTCGTCGCGAGCACGCCCGGCTTCTTCGAGCTGAAGCGCACCCGGACCCAGGGTCCCGTCTTCGACTGACCTCGTCGGCCCCGGGACCTCGACGGCGGGACGGTCGGGCCGCCGGCGGGGTTCGACCCGCACGGGTGCGTCGTGCCATGCTTCGTCAGGTTGCGGGCGGTGTCAGGAGCGCCCGCCGCCCGGTCGTGCCGGGCGAGACCGACGAGGAGCCCGCGAGGAGCCGCATGTCCCCGAACGCACCCGTGCCACCGCCGCCGCCGCCCCCTGGCGGCGTGCCGGGGCCCGCGGGCGGTCGGGACGACGCGCAGCCGACCCAGGCGTTCTCCGGCCCGTTGCCGGGCGCCACGGCGGCGCCGCCGTCCTTCGCGCCGACGAGCGGGCCGACGGCCCAGGCGCCTCGCGCGACGCCCGCGGACGGGCAGCCGACCGTCGTCGCGTCGTCGTTCCAGCCGACGAGCGTCCAGCACGTCACGCCGATCACGCAGCTCCCGACGGCGGCCCAGCCCGCGGTCCCCGCGCCGTCGCCGGTGCCCCCGCAGCGGGTGCGCTATGCGACCGAGCAGAACGGGTTCGGCGTCGCCGCACCCGTCGGGACCGCCGCGAGCCGACCGGCGTACGCGCCGGCGGACGCCGCGCCGGCCGGCTATGCGCCGACGGGCGCGTACGCGGCGTCCGGCGCCCCGGCGTACGAGCCCGCGGCGCAGGCGGGCTACGCCTCGGCCGCACCCCAGCCGCCCCAGCCGGCCTACCACCCGCCGACGTCGGTCGCGCCGACCGCGGCCGCGCCCCGTGCGGGCGCGGGCGGGTCGGGCGCGACGCCGCGACCGCCCGCCGGGCGCGGCGGGGGCCACGGTGGCGGCGGCCGCAGGTCGGACCGCCTGAGCCCCGGGTGGATCGCGTTCATCGTGGTCGACGCACTGCTCGTCATCGGGGCGATCGTCTTCGCGATCTCCCTGCTCGGGGGCGGGGGCGACGATCCGGCGGGCGACGCGACGCCGCCTCCGTCCGCGACCGCGACGGAGGGGACCGCGGAGACGCCCGCCGCCGAGCCCACCGTGTCCGAGACGTTCGCGTCGGAGTCGCGCAACATCACGTGCGAGGTGACCGACGTCAGCGCGACGTGCGTGATCGCCCAGCTCGGCACCCAGCCGGCCCCCGTGGCGGGCTGCGACGGCACGGTCGGGTACAAGGTGGTCCTCGGCGCCGACGGCAGCGTCGAGCAGCCCTGCGTGCCGACGGCCGAGCAGCCGCAGCCCGCGCCGGGCGACACCGCGGTCCTCGACTACGGCACGTCCAAGACGGTCGGCCCGTTCACGTGCGACAGCGCCGAGACGGGCATGACGTGCCGTGACGACGCGACGGGCAAGGGCTTCACGATCGCCCGCGCCGGCATCCGGACGCTCTGAGCCGCCGAGAGCGGCTCCGACCGAGCGAGAGACTGGACGGTCCCGGCATGCACGAAGGGCCCGCGGCGGGTGAACCGCCGCGGGCCCGTCGTGCTCCCTCACGTCACCAGATGCGCACGCGCTCCTCCGGAGCGAGGTACAGCGCGTCACCGGGCTGCACGTCGTAGGCCGCGTAGAACTCGTCGACGTTGCGGACGACGCCGTTGCAGCGGAACTCGTTGGGGGAGTGCGGGTCGGTCGCGATCCGCCGCACGACCTCCTCGTCGCGGCCCTTGGACTGCCACACCTGCGCCCAGCCGAGGAACACGCGCTCGATGCCCGTGAGCCCGTCGACGACGGGCGCCTCCTCGAGCGGCCGGCCGAGCGCGATCCGGTAGGCCTTGAGCGCGATCGACAGACCTCCGAGGTCGCCGATGTTCTCGCCGATGGTCAGCGCGCCGTTGACGTGCGGCCCGTCCTCGCCGAGCTGGGCGGGGCGGAACGCGTCGTACTGGGCGATGAGCGCCTTGGTGCGCTTCTCGAACTCCTCGCGGTCCGTCGTCGTCCACCAGTCCTCGAGGCGGCCGGCGCCGTCGTACTTGGAGCCCTGGTCGTCGAAGCCGTGGCCGATCTCGTGGCCGATGACCGCGCCGATCCCGCCGTAGTTCACCGCGTCCTCGGCCTCCGGGTCGAAGAACGGGGGCTGGAGGATCGCCGCGGGGAAGACGATCTCGTTCATGCCGGGGTTGTAGTACGCGTTGACGGTCTGCGGGGTCATGAACCACTCGTCGCGGTCCAGCGGCCTGCCGATCTTGCCGAGCTCGCGGTCCTGCTCGAACGCGTGGGCGCGACGCACGTTGCCGACGAGGTCGTCGGCCTCGACGACGAGCGCGGAGTAGTCGCGCCACCTCACGGGGTAGCCGATCTTCGGCGTGAACGCCTCGAGCTTGGCGAGCGCCTTCTCCTTGGTCTCCTCCGTCATCCAGTCGAGCGTGGCGATGGACTCGCGGTACGCGGCGACGAGGTAGGCGACGAGCTCCTCCATGCGCGCCTTGTGGGCGGGCGGGAAGTGCCGGGCGACGTACTGCGCGCCCACGGCCTCGCCGAGCGCGCCCTCGACGACGGAGACGCCGCGCTTCCAGCGCTCGCGCACCTCCTGCGCCCCCGAGAGCGTGCGGCCGTAGAAGTCGAAGTTGGCCTCGACGAGCTCGTCCGTGAGGTACGGTGCGCGGGCGGTGACCAGGTGGTACACCATCCACAGCTTCCAGTCCTCGAGCGGCTCGCTCGCCCAGAGCTCGGCGAACCCGGTCGCGAAGTCCGGCTCGCGGACGACGACGTCGTCGAGCGACCCCTCCGGCGCCCCGAGGGCGAGGACCCAGCCACGCCAGTCGAAGCCGGGGGCCTCGTCGACGAGCGCCGCGAGCGTCCGCGGGTTGTAGGTGAGGTCGGCGTCGCGGTCGCGGACGACGTCCCAGTGCTTCGCGGCCAGCCTCGTCTCGAGCGCCAGGACCCGCTCGGCGGCGTCCTCGGGCGTCGCGCCCCAGGTCTCGGCGGTGACGCCCGCGAGGGCGAGCATGCGCGCGACGTGCGGCACGTACTTCTCGCGCACCGGCGCGTACTGGTCCTCCCGGTAGTACGCCTCGTCGGGCAGCCCGAGCCCGGACTGGTAGAGGTAGGCGACGTAGCGCTCGGGGTCCTTGGCGTCGTTGTCCACCCAGAAGCCGACGGCGCCCGCGCCCCCGGTGCGCTGGAGCGCGCCGAGCACGCCGGTGAGCTCCGCCTGCGTCGTCGCGGACGCCACGAGCGCGAGGTCCGACTGCAGCGGGGTCGTGCCGAGCGCCTCGATCCGGTCGGTGTCCATGAAGCTCGCGTACAGCGCGCCGACCTTCGCGGCGTCCGCGCCGACGTCCGCCGCGCCCGAGGCCACCTGCGCCCCGAGATCGGTGATGATCTCGCGCACGTGGACCTCGGCCTGGTCGTGCAGCGCGCGGAACGCGCCGTCCATGGCGCGGTCGGCGGGGATCTCGTGCGTCGCGAGCCAGCGCCCGTTGACGTGGCGGTACAGGTCGTCCTGCGGTCGGACGGCGGGGTCCAGCGCGCCCAGGTCGATGCCGGAGCGCGCCGCAGCGGACGTGCCGGAGGCGGACGCGGTCGTGGACGTCGGGGAGGTCTGTGTCATGCGTCTCAGGCTACGGCCTCCCCCCGACGTCCAGGGGTCCCGCTGGGGCATGATGGGGCCATGCGCGTTCACATCGCCGCGGACCACGCGGGCTACGAGCTCAAGACCCATCTCGTCGAGCACCTCGAGGCCGCGGGGCACGACGTCGTCGACCACGGGGCCCACACGTACGACGCGCAGGACGACTACCCGTCCTTCTGCTTCGCCGCGGGCGAGGCCGTCGCGGCGGAGCCGGGCTCGCTCGGCGTCGTCATCGGCGGGTCGGGCAACGGCGAGCAGATCGCCGCGAACAAGGTCGTCGGGGTGCGCGCCGCGCTCGCGTGGAACCTCGAGACCGCGCGCCTCGGCCGCCAGCACAACGACGCGAACGTCGTCGCGGTGGGCGCTCGCCAGCACTCGGTCGACGAGGCCGTCGAGCTCGTCGACGCGTTCCTCGCGGAGCCGTTCAGCGGGGACCCGCGCCACCAGCGCCGGATCGACCAGCTCGCGGCGTACGAGACGACGCGCGGCGCCTCCGCCTGACGTGCCGGAGGGTCATACCGTCCACCGGCTCGCGCGCGCGTTCGGGGAGCTCTTCACGGGCGAGACGCTCGCGGTGAGCAGCCCCCAGGGCCGGTTCGCCGCGGGCGCGGCCGTGCTCGACGGGCACGTGCTCGTCGCGAGCGAGGCGTGGGGCAAGCAGCTCTTCCTCGGCTTCGCCGACCCGGCGCGCGCCGCGGTCGGGACCGCCGGCCGGCCCGACGACGTGCGCTGGCTCCGCGTCCACCTCGGCCTCTACGGGGCGTGGACGTTCGCGGGCGACGGCAGCACCGCCGTCGTGCACGCGATCGGGGCGCCGCGGCGCCGCATCGGCGAGCGCGAGACCGTCCCGGCAGGCCCGGGTGCGGCCGCCGCGGCGGGGCCTGACGACGCGTGGTCGCCCCCGCCGCCGCGCGGGGCCGTGCGGGTCCGGCTCGTCGGCGCGCACGCCGTCGCGGACCTCACCGGGCCGACGGCGTGCGAGGTGATCACGGGCGAGGAGAAGCGGGCCGTCGAGGACCGGCTCGGCCCCGACCCGATCCGCGACGCCGCGCCCGCCGAGGGCGACCCGCGCGAGGAGTTCGTGGCCGCGGTGCGGCGCTCGCGCAGCGCCGTCGGGCTGCTGCTCATGAACCAGGACGTCGTCGCGGGCGTGGGCAACATCTACCGTGCGGAGTCGCTGTTCCGCGCACGGCTCGACCCGATGCGGCCGGGTCGTGACGTGCCCGCCGAGGACCTGCGCGCGCTGTGGGACGACCTCGTCGTGCTCCTGCGCGACGGCACCCGGACGGGCGCCATCGTCACGACCCGGCCGGAGGACCGCGACGGCCCCGGCGTCGAGCCGCCGGACGGCGCCGACGGGTCGCCCGGGCGCCGCCGCGTCCGGCAGAACACCGACGAGGCGCCCGACGCCGTCCCGGCGGAGGACGCGTTCTACGTCTACCACCGGGACGGGCTGCCGTGCCGCGTGTGCGGCACGCCCGTGCTGCTCAAGGAGCTCGCCGGCCGCAACCTCTACTGGTGCGGCGCCTGCCAGGCCTGACGTTCAGAAGACCCAGCTGCACACCGGGGCGACCGGCCAGCCGAACGCCGCGCTCGCGCGGGCGAGCGCGCCGGGTGAGTGCTCGGTGACGAGCCCCGCCGCCGCGAGGGCCGCGAGCGAGGTCCCACCGAGGTAGGCGGCGCCGAGCTCGCGCACGTCGAGCGAGAGGTCCGCGGCGTCCTCCGTCCGCTCGGCCACCGCGTCGCCGAACGCCGGCGCGCGCAGCCGCCAGCGGCCCGCGTTGTCCGGCAGGCGGTCGTCCGTCACGTGCACGACCAGGTCCACGTCCGCGGCGTAGCGGCGCGCGGCGAGCGCGGCCGGCACGTCCACCACCCGCACCCAGAGGTTGTCCGCGAGGCGCGGCGACGCCGAGCGCGGGTCCACGAGGAGGCTCGTCACGACGTCGTCCACGGGCAGCATGAAGGGCGTCACCTCGTGCGTGAGGTCGAGGTCCGTGAGCACGCCCCACAGCGCGCGCGCCGCCGCGGCGTCCAGCGCGACGACCTCGCCCGTGCTCACCGGGCCGCGCGGGCCCGTGACCTCCCAGGACAGCTTGCGGTGGAACCGCGCGTACCCGCGCGGCTCGCCGTCGAGCTCGACGATCGCGATCCGCGTCGGCTCGCGGTCCTTGCGCCACACCTTCGCGTCGTCCCAGAACGTGGCCTGGAGCTCGGGCGTCTCGCGCGTCGCCCAGCCCGGCCGGTTGATCCCCGCGCCCTGGCCCGTCGGGTCCGTGCCGGCGCGCTCGTGGAGCGTCGCGACGAGCTCCTGGTGCCGCGACCGGTCGGCGCGCTCGATGCGCACGGTGTGGCGGTCGGCGCCGGGGACGTCGCGCAGCGCGACCCCGCGCGGGACGGTGAGCCGGACGTCGTCCGCGGCCTTGCCGTAGCCGAAGCGCCCGTAGATCGCCGCCTCCGCGGCGAAGAGCGCCGAGAGGGGCTCGCCGCGCTCGCGGCACCGCGCGAGGTGCGTGTCGATCATCGCGCTGAGGATCCCGCGGCGGCGGTGCGCGGGGTGGACCCCCACCCACGTCAGTCCCGCGACCGGTGCGGTCGCCCCCGGCACCGGGAACCGCGCGAACGGGTACGACGCGTGCATCGCGACGAGGTCGCGGCGCACGGGGCGCGCGCCGTCGACGGGCGGCGCGTCGTCGACCTCGTGCTCGACCGTCACGCCGAGCGTGCGCTCCCACGTGAGCGGGAACGGGAGGTCGACGAGCTCGTCGACCTCGACCGGGGACGGGAACGTCGTCGTGTCCAGCTCCAGCACGTCGCGCAGGTCGGACGCGGAGAGAGGGACGAGCTCGTAGCCGTCGGGGAGGCGTGCGGGGCGGTGGTCGCTCATGGCCTCGATCCTCCTGTCTCGGCACGCGTCGCGCCAGGACAAATGCGGCGGCTAGGGTCGGGGACCATGGCAGGGCTCGAGGCGGGACGCACGCACGGCCGGACGACGGGGCGCACCGCCGGCGCGGGCACGGAGACCGACCGCACGGCGCTCGCGGCCGAGTACGCGGGCGCCGTGCTCGCGCTCGTCCGGCGCATCCCGCCGGCGCGTGCCATGACGTACGGGCTCGTCGCGGAGATCGTCGCCGAGGCGCTGCACCGCGGTGGCCCGCGCCAGGTCGGGCAGGTCCTCGCGGGATCGTCCGGCGTGGACGACGACGGCGCACCGGTCCCGTGGTGGCGCGTCGTCAACGCGGCCGGCTCCCCGCCGGCGCACCACCTCGACGCGGCGCTCACGGAGCTGCGCGCCGAGGGGTGCCCGCTGTCGCGCGACGGTCGCCGCGTCGACCTGCGCCGCGCGGTCTGGTTCCCCGAGGACGACGCCCCCGGCCGTTGAGCGCTGGGTATCTGTCGTCGAGGCTCCGAGGGACGACAGATACCCCGCACTCATCGCCAGGGTGGGGCCGCGAGGAGCGGGGCGAGCGTCTGCACGGCCGTCGCGTCGCCCTGGACGAGGAGCGTCGTGACCGCGGTCTCGCGCCACGCGGCGAGGTCCCGGGCGATCTTCTCCGGCGGGCCGACGAGCGCGACGTCCTCGACCATCGCCGTCGGGACGGCGGCGGCCGCGAGGTCCTTGCGCCCGGCGAGGTAGTGCGCCTGGATCTCGTCGCACGCCTCGGCGTACCCGAGGCGGTCGAGCGCGTCGCGGTGGAAGTTCGCGCCCTTGGCGCCCATGCCGCCCACGTAGAGCGCGAGGAACGGGCGCACCTGGTCCGCGGCCTGCTCGACGTGCTCGCGCACGACGACGGGCACCGTCGCGCTCACCTCGAACGTGGCCTCGGGGGAGCGCTCGGGGGCGCGGCGCGCGAAGCCGTCGGCGAGGAGCTCGCGGAACGTCGCGTCCATGCGGGGCGAGTAGAAGAGCGGGAGCCACCCGTCGGCGATCTCGGCCGCGAGCGCGACGTTCTTGGGCCCCTCCGCGGCGAGGTGGATCGGGAGGTCCGCGCGCAGCGGGTGCACGGTCGAGCGCAGGGGCTTGCCGAGTCCCGTGCCCGCGCCGTCCGGCAGGGGGAGCGGGTAGTGCGGTCCGGACGACGTCACGGGTGCCTCGCGGCGCAGCACGTCGCGCACGACCTGCACGTACTCGCGCGTGCGGGCGAGCGGGCGGGCGTACGGCTGCCCGTACCAGCCCTCCACGACCTGCGGGCCCGAGACGCCGAGCCCGAGGACGAACCGGCCACCGGAGAGGTGGTCCATCGTCAGGGCGGCCATCGCGGTGGCTGTCGGGGTGCGGGCGGAGAGCTGCGCGACGGCGGTCCCCAGCCGGATCCGGGAGGTGCGCGAGCCCCACCACGCGAGCGGCGTGAAGGCGTCGGAGCCGTAGGCCTCCGCCGTCCACACCGAGTCGACCCCCAGGCGGTCCGCCGCGACGATCGCGTCCTGGATGCCGTCCGGGGGACCGGCCGACCAGTAGCCGGTGTGGATGCCGAGACGCATGCGGGCTCCTCCTCGTCGAGGGTCGTCGTACGGGTGCGCCCGCGTACCGGGCACCGGCGGCGTGCCGGGGCGTCGAGCGCGGGGACGGGACGCGGGCGGTACCCGGTCGCGTGCCGGGCAGGGGTATCCGGTACGCGGAGTCTCGGGTACCGCCCGGCTCCAGACTAGCCGATCCGCCGCCGGTCGCGGGTGCGCCCGGCCGCGGCCGCACCGGCCGCCGGGCCGACGCGACAGCGCGGCACGTCGGGACCGAGGGTCAGCGGCGTGCGCGGTCGGCGAGGGTGTTGAGGAGCGCCGCCGCGGTCCCGGCGTCGTCGACCGTGACGACGAGCGCGCGGCCTCCCGTGCGCTCGACGCGCAGCGACTCGCCGGCCCGGACGACGACGCCGACCGCGCCGCCCCGGCCGGCGCGCCAGCCCCAGCCGCCGAAGTCGCGCAGCGGCGAGACGTCGACGACGTCGGCCCGCACGACCTCGTCCGCGGGGACGCGCGTGCGAGGGAACCCCAGGGTCGACCGGACCGACAGCCCGCCCTCGTCCACGCGCACGACCCACGACATCATCGCGGCGAGCAGCAGCCCCAGGACGACCGGCACGAGGAGGAGCGCCCATTCGCGCAGGACGAGCGCCAGGACCGTGGTGAGGACGATCGCGCCGATCGCGACGAGCACCGTCGGCCCACCGCTCACGCGCCCGACCCACGCGGCCCGCTCGCCCGGTCGGAGCGCGACCCGGGGCGCGTCGGCGGGGACCCCGGCGTCGGTCGGGGCCGGGCGGTCGCCCGGCACCAGCGCCCCGACCGCGACGCCCACGAGGAGCCCGACGCCCAGCGCGATCGCCGTGACGGGGCCCAGGCCGCCGACGTCGCGCGCGTCGGCGAGGCCGCGCTGGATCCAGAGCGACCCGAGGCTGAGGGCCGCGAGCATGACCGGCAGCCCGACGGTGACTCCCGCGGCGACCCGCCGGTTCGCGGCCGACCGCCCGAGGAACGCCGTCATCGCGGCGAACCCCGCGGAGGCGACGAGTCCCAGGGCCGCGCTCCCCGCGACGGCCGCACCGAGCGACGCGAAGCCGTCGGCGCCGCTCGTGCCCCAGTGGATCGCCACGGGGTCCGGGAGGTCCGCCGACCAGCTCAACGCGACGATCGCCGCGACCACGGTGACGACCGCCCCCGCGGCGCCGACGAGGAGCGCGAGGGCACGGTGGTCGTCCGGGCGCGGGCGACCGTCCTCGGTCGGTCGTCCGGGGGAGCGGCGCGGGGCGGCTCGGGTCATCGGAGGGCCTCCTTCACGAGGGTCAGGACGGTCTCGGGCGGCAGGGCGAGCGCGCGGGCCTCGGCCGCGACGCGGTCCACCGCCGACCGCAGCGACGCGAGGTCGACGGCGGGCGGCGCGTTGACGACGGCGCCGCGCCCGCGGCGGAGGTCGACGAGGCCCTCGTCGCGCAGCTCCTGGTAGGCGCGCAGCACGGTGTGCACGTTGACGTCCAGCGCCTCTGCGAGCTCGCGGGCCGCGGGGAGCCGCTCGCCCGGGGCGAGCCGCCCCTGGACGACGCCGAGGCGCACCTGGGCGACGAGCTGCGCGAACAGCGGCTCGTCGGCCTGCGGGTCGATGCGGAACATCACGAGCCCAGTCTAGTTGTTCTAGCGAAACTAGAACAATATGGTCCGACGAGAGGGCCGCCGTCGTGCCCGACGGCGGCCCCGTGCCCGTGCGCTCAGATGACGTACTCGATGAGGAGCGACGGGTCCTCGACGGCGTCCCGCGCCGCGGGCGCGCCCGCGGGCATCCGGACCGTCGCCGGGACCCCGACCGCGACCGCGCCGGCCGGCACGTCCTTGACGACGACGGCGTTGGCCCCCACCTGCACGTCGTCGCCGACCCACACCGGCCCGAGGATCTTCGCCCCCGCCCCGACGACGACGCGGTCCCCGAGCGTCGGGTGCCGCTTGCCGCGCTTCATCGACCGCCCGCCGAGCGTCGACGTGTGGAAGAGCACGACGTCGTCGCCGACGACGGCCGTCTCGCCCACGACGACCCCCATGCCGTGGTCGATGAACAGGCGTCGGCCGATGCGCGCGCCGGGATGGATCTCCACACCGGTCAGCGCGCGCGCCACCTGCGACACGAGACGCGCCGGCAGGCGCAGCAGGGGCTCGCGCCACATGCGGTGCGCGAGCCGGTAGGCCCACACGGCGTGCACGCCCGGGTACGCCAGCGCGACCTCGAGGCGGCTGCGGGCGGCGGGGTCCCGCCGTCGGGCCGCCTCGAGGTCCTCGCCGAGCACGCGCGCGAACCGGCGCAGCCGGTAGCCGACCGCGCGGTGGTGGGGTCGAGGGTCGGTCACGTCAGTCCAGCAGGTCGGAGTACAGGATCGTCGAGAGGTAGCGCTCGCCGAAGTCCGGCACGACAGTGACGATGAGCTTGCCCTTGTTCTCGGGGCGCTTGGCGAGCTGGATCGCGGCCTCGATGGCCGCACCCGACGAGATGCCCACGAGGAGGCCCTCCTCCTTGGCCGCGGCGCGCGCGGTCGCGACCGCGGTCTCGGCGTCGATGTCGATGACCTCGTCGTAGACCTCGCGGTCCAGGATGTCGGGCACGAAGTTCGCACCGAGACCCTGGATCTTGTGCGGCCCGGGCTGGCCGCCGTTGAGGATGGGGGACTCGGCCGGCTCGACCGCGACGATCCTCACCTCGGGCTTGCGCTCCTTGAGCACCTGCCCGACGCCGGAGATCGTGCCGCCGGTGCCGATGCCGGACACGACGATGTCGACCTCGCCGTCCGTGTCGGCCCAGATCTCCTCGGCGGTCGTGCGGCGGTGGACGTCCACGTTCGCCGGGTTGGCGAACTGGCGCGCCAGGATGGCGCCCGGGCGCTCCGCGGCGATCCGCTCGGCGGCCGCGACGGCCCCCTTCATGCCCTCCGAGCCCGGGGTGAGGACGAGCTCGGCGCCGTAGGCGCGCAGGAGCGCGCGGCGCTCCTTCGACATGGTCTCCGGCATGGCGAGCACGACGTTGTAGCCGCGGGCCGCGCCGACCCACGCCAGCGCGATGCCGGTGTTGCCCGACGTGCCCTCGACGATCGTCCCACCCGGCTGGAGCTCGCCCGACGCCTCGGCGGCATCGATGATCGAGACGCCGATGCGGTCCTTGACCGAGTTCGCCGGGTTGTAGAACTCGAGCTTCGCGACGACCGTGGCCTCGAGGCCCTCGGTGAGCCGGTTCAGGCGCACGAGGGGCGTGTTGCCGATGAGCTTCGTGGCGTCGTCGTAGATGCGTGCCATGTCTTCCTCTTCTGTCGACGGCTCGGGGTGAGCCGGGGTGGGGGTACCGATCAGGGGACGTGGGCCGACGCGGTCCGTGACCAGGATGCCCAGCGTCTCGCGGGGACGCTGCGGGCGCACGGGCGCGACGGCGGGGGTGGGCTCGTGCGGACGGGGCGGCCTGATGCGGCGCGGAGCTGCGCGGGGTCGGCGGCGGGTCGTCAGCGACAGCCGAGACAGCGACAACAGGAGACGCGCGACACGGCGCGGTGCAGCGGTGCGGGACGCGCGATCGTCGCGGTCATTCCTCGCTCCTCCTGGTCGGTCGCGCCGCGGGTGCCCGACGGTCCGGGCGTGCGGGCAGCGCGTGTGCCCCGAGGCTATCGGTCCGCGTCGGGACCCTGCAACGCCGTCCACGAGACGGTCGTCCGGCCCGTGGACGGTCGTGTGCGGGCGAGACGACGACGGGCGCCCCGCCGGCCTGGCGGGACGCCCGTCGTGACGTGCGGGAGCGACGGTCGGGACGGAGCCCGAGCAGTCCGGAGCGGGCGACGGGAATCGAACCCGCGTAGCCAGTTTGGAAGACTGGGGCTCTACCATTGAGCTACGCCCGCGCGGGCCGTGGAACCGCGGCCCGGGCTCCTCGGCAGGAGGAGCGAGGGCCGGCGCGGCGCCGACCTGCGGCCGCAACCTTAGCAAACGTCGGTGGCGCGGACGTGCCGCCCACCTGCGGAAGCGGTCGCGCGCCGACGAGGACGACCCGCTCCCGCCAGTACACTTGCCCTGGCCCGCCGCCGCAGCGGGCGACGGGGTGTGGCGCAGGTTGGTAGCGCGTCCGCTTTGGGAGCGGAAGGTCGCAGGTTCAAATCCTGTCACCCCGACCTTCGCGCGGCGCCCCTCCGGGGGCGTCGTGGGGCGTCGACGACGTCCGGGCCGCGTCGACGGCCTCGTCCTCGAGAGGTGCCCGTGACCTTGTCCACGCCCGCGGCCGGACCCGCGACCCGCGTCACCCTCGCGGCGCTGGTCGCCGCGGGCAGCGGCGCCGTGCTGTCGCTCCAGGGGCGCCTCAACGGCGACCTCGCCGCGGCGGGGACCGGCCCCGTCGTCGCCGCCTGGCTCTCCTACGTCGGGACCCTCCTCGCGACCGTGCTCGTCGTGCTCGTCCGCCGGCGCGCCCGGTCCACGCTCGACGTCCTGCGCGCCTCCGCGTCCTGGTGGTGGTTCGCGGTCGGGCTGTGCAGCGTCCCGATCGTCGTCGCCATGGCCGCCGGGGTCCCGCTCGTCGGCGTCGCCGTCGCGTCGGTGTGCTCGGTCGCGGGCCAGACGGTCGCCGGTCTCGCGCTCGACGCGCGCGGCGTCGGCCTCCCCGCGCCGCTGCGGCTCACGCCGCGCCGGGCCGCCGCCGGCGTCGCGGCGCTCGTGGGTCTGGGTGTCGCGGTGCTCGGCGGCGCGACGACCGACGCGGGGTGGGGCGCCGTCCTCGCCGGTGTCGCCCTGTTCGTCGGCGGCGCGGTCCTGTGCGGGCAGCAGGCCGGGAACGGCCGGGTCACGCAGCTCACCGGCGACCCGGTCGTCGCGACGCTCACCTCGGTCACGGGCGGGCTCGTGGGCATCTCCGTCGTCTGCGCGCTGGCCGCCGTCCTCGGCGGGCTCGACGGCGTCGCGCTCCCCGGGCGGTGGTGGCTCTACCTCGGCGGCCCGTTGGGGACGCTCGTCACCGTGGCGGCCGCGTACGCGGTGCGCCACCTCGGCACGTTCGTCCTCACGCTGACGGTCGTCGGCGGCCAGATGGTCATGGCCGTGCTGCTCGACGTGCTCGGCGTCGTCGGGCTGCGGTGGCAGACCGTCGTCGCGACCGCCGTCGTCGGGCTCGCGGTCCTGCTGGTGGTCCAGCGTCGCCCGGGCGCTCGCTCGTCGGCCTGACCACGACGCTTGACCGCTCGCGTACGATAGGACGGTTGCCCGTACGTCCGCGTGCGGAGCCGTCCCCGGCCGCACGCCGGCCCGCCCCGATCAGTTGGAGACCATCGAAGTGAAGAGCGCCGTCGAGACCCTGGACCCCACCAAGGTCAAGCTGACCGTCGAGGTGGAGTACGACGAGCTCAAGCCGAGCATCGAGCACGCCTACAAGCACATCGCGGAGCAGGTGAACATCCCCGGCTTCCGCAAGGGCAAGGTCCCGCCGCGCGTGATCGACCAGCGCGTCGGCTGGGGCGCCGTCATCGAGCACGCCGTCAACGACGGCCTCTCGGGCTTCTACCGCCAGGCCGCCAGCGAGGAGAGCCTGCGCCCGCTCGGCCAGCCCGAGGTCGAGGTCACCGAGATCCCGGCGAAGGCCGGCGAGGGCCAGCTGGTCTTCACCGCCGAGGTCGAGGTGCGCCCCGAGATCACGCTGCCCGCCCTCGACTCGCTCACCATCACGGTGGAGCCCGCCGAGGTCACGGACGAGGACGTCACCGAGCGCCTCGACGCGCTCCGCGAGCGCTTCGGCACCCTCGTCGGCGTCGACCGCCCCGCGGCCGAGGGCGACTTCGTCGTGCTCGACCTCAAGGCCGAGATCGACGGCGAGGAGGTCGACTCCGTCTCCGGCGTCAGCTACCAGATCGGCTCGGGCAACATGCTCGAGGGCCTGGACGAGGCGCTCACCGGCCTCTCGGCCGACGAGACGACCACGTTCACCGCGCCCCTGGCCGGTGGCGAGCACGAGGGCAAGGAGGCGTCGGTCACCGTCACGGCCACCTCGGTCAAGCAGCGCGACCTGCCCGAGGCGGACGACGACTTCGCCCAGCTCGCGTCCGAGTTCGACACGCTCGAGGAGCTCACCGCGGACCTGCGCGAGCAGGTCGCGAGCATCAAGACCTCGAACCAGGCCGTCGCCGCCCGTGACGAGCTCCTCAAGGCGCTCAACGACGCCGTCGAGATCCCCGTGCCGTCGGGCGTCGTCGAGGCCGAGGTGCACCGCCACCTCGAGTCCGAGGGCCGGCTGGAGGACGAGACGCACCGCGCCGAGGTCACCGTCGAGGCGACCGACGCCATCCGCAACCAGATCCTGCTCGACACCCTCGCCGAGCAGCTCGAGATCAAGGTCGCGCAGAACGAGCTCCTCGAGTACCTCGTGAGCGCGTCGCGCCAGTACGGGATGGACCCGAACCAGTTCATCCAGTCGCTCGACCAGGGCGGGCAGATCCCCGCGATGGTCGGCGAGGTCGCGCGCTCCAAGTCGCTCGCCGTCGCGCTGCGCCAGATCGAGGTCAAGGACTCGGCCGGCGCCGTCGTCGACCTCACCGAGTTCATCGGCTCGGACGACGAGGACGCCGCTGCGGACGAGTCGGTCGAGGACGTCGCCGCCGAGCCCGTCGAGGAGGCGCTCGTCGACGACTCCGCCGACGCCGCCGCCGAGGCGCCGGTCGCGGACGACGAGAAGGACGCGACGAAGGCCTGACACGTCGCCGGCCGGTCGGCCGGAGCAGGTCCCACGACGGCCCGCACCCTCCGCGCGAGGGGGCGGGCCGTCGTCGTGCCCGTGCCGTGCCGGCGCGCGCCGGCCACCTGGTGCGCCGTCAGCGAAAACGCGCGCTGTCGGGACGAACGCCGGGCACGGACCGCGTTAGGGTCACTGCAGCACGGCCGGACCGGGACACCCTCCCGGCACCGGCCAGGGCAGCGCAGGCGGGGGCGACCCGCGGGAGCGACGAAGGAGATGGAAGTGAACGAGCTGTACCTGCCGTCCGACGCGACGGCCCCGGTCAACCGCGCCGAGGGTCCGGGCTTCGGACTCAACGACTCCATCTACAACCGGCTCCTCAAGGAGCGCATCATCTGGCTCGGCTCGGAGGTGCGCGACGAGAACGCGAACGCCATCTGCGCCCAGATGATGCTGCTCGCCGCGGAGGACCCGGAGAAGGACATCTGGCTCTACATCAACTCGCCCGGCGGGTCGATCACGGCCGGCATGGCGATCTACGACACCATGCAGTACATCCAGCCCGACGTCGCGACGATCGCGATGGGCATGGCGGCCTCGATGGGCCAGTTCCTGCTCTCGTCCGGCACCAAGGGCAAGCGGTACGCGACGCCGCACGCGCGCGTCATGATGCACCAGCCCTCGGGCGGCATCGGTGGCACCGCGACCGACGTGCGCATCAACGCGCAGCTCATCATGCACATGAAGCAGGTGCTCTCCGAGCTGACGGCCGAGCAGACGGGCAAGCCGCTCGAGCAGATCCTCAAGGACAACGACCGCGACAGCTGGTTCACGGCCGAGGAGGCGCTGGAGTACGGCTTCATCGACCACGTCGTCACCAACGCGTCGTCCGTGACCGGCGGCGGCGGCACCACGGGTTCCTGACCCCGCACCGGACACCAGACTTCACCGAGGAGAACCCGTGAGCTTCAGCGCCGAGTCCCAGTACCTGTCCACCGCGCAGCGCCTCGCCGGCGCGGGCGCGCGCCCCGGCGGCATCGCCCTGCCGGGTGGCGCGCCGTCGGCGCGGTACGTCCTCCCGCAGTTCGAGGAGCGCACCGCGTACGGCTTCAAGCGGCAGGACCCCTACACCAAGCTGTTCGAGGACCGCATCATCTTCCTGGGCGTCCAGGTCGACGACGCGTCCGCCGACGACGTCATGGCCCAGCTCCTCGTGCTCGAGAGCCAGGACCCCGACCGCGACATCATCCTCTACATCAACTCGCCGGGCGGGTCGTTCACCGCGATGACCGCGCTCTACGACACGATGCAGTACATCAAGCCGCAGATCCAGACGGTCTGCCTGGGCCAGGCGGCGTCGGCCGCAGCGGTCCTGCTCGCCGCCGGCCAGCCGGGCAAGCGCCTCGCGCTGCCGAACGCGCGCGTGCTCATCCACCAGCCCGCGATGGAGGGCGGCGGCTACGCGCAGGCGTCCGACATCGAGATCCACGCGAACGAGCTCATCCGCATGCGCGAGTGGCTCGAGGACACGCTGGCCCTGCACTCGGGCAAGTCGGTCGAGCAGGTCCGTCAGGACATCGAGCGCGACAAGATCCTCACCGCCGAGCAGGCGAAGGAGTACGGCCTCGTGGACCAGGTCCTCGAGAGCCGCAAGGCCGTCGCGGTCAACAAGCCCTGACCTGACCGCCCGGACCGCTCGACCCTCACGCCGCGCCGCCGTCCCCCGCCCGGGGCGGCGGCGCGACACGTTGCACCCCGTCCGGGGAGCCCACCTGACAACGGGGGCCCCGTGGTGTGGAATGGGGAGCAGGACTCGCTCGGCCGTGCCCGGGCCCCGCGCCGTCGATCCCGACGGCGGGAGGCCCCGGGCACCCGGACAAGGAGACGCGTAGTGGCTCGTATCTCAGACGGCGCCGACCTGCTGAAGTGCTCGTTCTGCGGCAAGTCGCAGAAGCAGGTCAAGAAGCTCATCGCGGGCCCCGGTGTGTACATCTGCGACGAGTGCATCGACTTGTGCAACGAGATCATCGAGGAGGAGCTCGCCGAGGCGACGGAGCTCGGCCTCACGGAGCTGCCCAAGCCCAAGGAGATCTTCGAGTTCCTCGAGCAGTACGTCATCGGCCAGGACGCCGCGAAGCGGGCCCTGGCCGTCGCCGTCTACAACCACTACAAGCGCGTCCAGGCGGGCGAGCAGTCCAAGCCGTCGAGCCCGGACGACCCGGACTACGTGGAGCTGGCGAAGTCGAACATTCTGTTGATCGGTCCGACGGGGACGGGCAAGACGTATCT
>NZ_JBQEMZ010000013.1:32396-130423 GCF_052044445.1 Cellulosimicrobium sp. 22598 | reverse complement strand
GGGTAGAGCCGTGGTCTGCCGAGGTAGAGCCCTGGTCGTCGTGAGCACCGACCGGGTGAGTCGACACCGGGTCGGGGTGGGTGGTGGTGCCGCGTCGTGGTCGGGCCTGGCGGGAGCGACGCGAGGAACGAGCGGCGCGGATGGTAGACGCGGCACCACCACCCACCCCGACCACCCAGGGCAACCACACGCCGTCGTGAAAGGCGACCACGCCTCTACCTCGGCGGACTCCCAGCCGGGACCCAGCGGCGCGCGGTAGGTTGTGCCCTGCGCGCACCGCCGTGCGCCCCGTCACGTCCGGCGCGAGCCGGTGACCCACGAGGAGCGTCCCCGTGAGCAAGAGCGCCACCGCCGGTGCGAGCGTGTCCGCCGACCACGACGACGAGCCGCTGCCGTCGTCCGGTCCCCGCCCGATCAGCACGCGCGCGATGGGCTGGTTGCTCGTCGTGGCCGGCGCGATCGGTCTGGCGGGCTCGGCGGCGCTGGCCATCGAGAAGTTCCTCAAGCTCGCGGACCCGAACCACGTGCCGTCGTGCAGCCTCAACGCGTTGCTCGACTGCGGCGACGCGATGGACTCCTGGCAGGGCTCGCTCCTCGGGTTCCCGAACCCGCTGCTGGGCATCGCGGCGTTCCCCGTCGTCATCACGACGGGCGTCGTGCTGCTCGCGGGCGCGCGGCTCCCACGCTGGTACTGGCTCGCGCTCCTCGGCGGGACGACCCTCGGCATGGGTCTGATCGTCTTCCTCATCTGGACGACGATGTACGCGATCTCGGCGATGTGCCCGTACTGCATGGTCGTGTGGTTCGCCATGCTGCCGCTCTTCTGGTACCAGGTGGTCCACGCCGTCCAGGAGGGGTACCTGCCCGCGGGCGACGGCGTGCGCCGCACGCTCGTGGGCAACCGGCACCTGTTCCTGGCGATCGGCTACGTCGCGCTCGTCGCGTGGATCCTGCTGGTCAAGGGCCCGATCATCATGACGCTGTTCTGACGCGCGCCGCGGCCCCGCGAGGGTCCGGCCGCGCGGACCGCCGCTGGCGTCAGCGCCAGGCCGGCTGGTCCGGCGCGGCGTCCTGCGGGTAGCCGTGACCGCCCGGCTGCGGGGGAGCGGACGGCGCACCTTGGGCCTGGTGGGCGGACTGCGCCGTCGCGCCGGGCTGGCCCGCCGGGATCGGCGTGACGACGACGGCGGTGCCGTACGCGCACACCTCCGAGAACGACGCCGCGATCTCGCCCGTGTCGAAGCGCATGCCGACGACGGCGTTCCCGCCGCGGCGCTGCGCCTCCTGGACCATGCGGTGCATGACCTCCTGGCGGGACTCGTAGACGAGCTTCGTGTACTCCGTCACCTCGCCGCCGCCGATCGAGCGGAACGACGCGACGAAGTTCGCGCCGATGTTCGCGCTGCGCACGGTCATGCCCATCACCTCGCCGAGCACCGCGTCGATGCGGTAGCCGGGCACCTCGTTGGTCGTCACGATGATCACGGCGCACATCCTCGCACGGGCCGGACGGCCGCCGTCGCGCCTCCCGTCGGCCGGTAAACTCGGCCGGGTGACCACGCCTGACACCGCCTCGATCCCGCACGCCTCGGACGCCCCCGCCGCGGGCGGCCCCGCACACCGCTACACGCCGGCGCTCGCGGAGCAGATCGAGCTCAAGTGGCAGGAGCTCTGGGAGCAGCGCGGCACCTTCTGGGCCGCCAACCCCACGGGCGAGCTCACGGACGGCGACGGCCAGGGCCCCGAGGGCGCGAGCCCGTACTTCATCATGGACATGTTCCCGTACCCGTCGGGCGCGGGCCTGCACGTGGGGCACCCCCTCGGGTACATCGCGACGGACGTCGTCGGGCGCTTCCGGCGCATGCGCGGCGAGAACGTGCTGCACGCGCTCGGCTACGACGCGTTCGGCCTGCCCGCCGAGCAGTACGCGGTGCAGACGGGCCAGCACCCGCGCGTGACGACCGAGGCCAACATCGCGAACATGCGGCGCCAGCTGCGCCGCCTCGGCCTGGCGCACGACTCGCGCCGCACGTTCGCGACGATCGACCCCGACTACGTGCGCTGGACGCAGTGGATCTTCCTGCAGATCTTCGACTCCTGGTACGACGCGGAAGCGCTGCGGCCCGACGGCGGTCGCGGCCGGGCGCGCCGCATCGCCGAGCTCGAGGCCGAGCTCGCGTCGGGCGCGCGACCGGTGCCGGGCGGCGTCGACGGTGTCGAGGAGGGGGCCGACTGGGCGACGCTCACGCCCCAGCAGCGCCGCGCCGTCGTCGACTCCCAGCGCCTCGCGTACGTGGACGAGTCGCCCGTGAACTGGGCCCCCGGCCTGGGCACGGTCCTCGCGAACGAGGAGGTCACGGCCGACGGCCGCTCCGAGCGCGGCAACTTCCCGGTCTTCCAGCGCAGCCTGCGCCAGTGGAAGATGCGCATCACGGCGTACGCCGACCGCCTCGCCGACGACCTCGACCTCATCGACTGGCCGGAGAAGGTCACGGCGATGCAGCGGAACTGGATCGGGCGCAGCGAGGGCGCGCTCGTGCGGTTCGCCGTGCTCGGCACGCCCGACGGCGCGAACGACGTCGCGGCGGAGTCCGGCGGCGAGATCGAGGTCTTCACGACCCGCCCGGACACGCTGTTCGGCGCCACGTTCATGGTCGTCTCCCCCGAGCACCCGCTGCTCGACGAGGTCCCGGCGCACTGGCCCGACGGCACGTCGAGCGCGTGGACCGGCGGGCACCGCTCGCCGGTCGAGGCCGTCGCCGCCTACCGTCGCGAGGCCGCGGCGAAGACGGCGGTCGAGCGCCAGGCCGACGCGGGCAAGAAGACGGGCGTGTTCACCGGGCACCTCGCGGTGAACCCGGTGAACGGCCAGACGATCCCGGTCTTCACCGCCGACTACGTCCTCATGGGCTACGGCACCGGCGCGATCATGGCCGTCCCGGGCGGCGACGAGCGCGACTTCGCGTTCGCCGAGGCGTTCGGGCTGCCGGTCGTGCGCACGGTCGAGCCCGAGGGCGGGCTCCCCGAGGACTTCACGGGCCCGTACACGGGCGACGGGGTCGCCGTCGGCTCGTCGAACGACGAGGTGTCGCTCGACGGTCTCGACGTGGCGGAGGCCAAGCGACGCATCACGGAGTGGCTCGTCGCCAAGGGCCTCGGCGAGGGCACCACGACCTACCGCCTCCGCGACTGGCTGTTCAGCCGCCAGCGCTACTGGGGCGAGCCGTTCCCGATCGTCTGGGACGAGAACGACCAGCCCGTCGCGATCCCCGACGCGCTGCTGCCCGTCGACCTGCCGGACGTCCCGGACTACGCGCCCCGCACGTTCGACCCGGACGACGCCGACTCGTCGCCCGAGGCGCCGCTCGGCCGCAACGACGAGTGGGTCAACGTCACGCTCGACCTCGGCGACGGCCCTAAGCAGTACCGCCGCGACACCAACACCATGCCCAACTGGGCGGGGTCGTGCTGGTACTACCTGCGCTACCTCGACCCGCGGTGGGACGGCGGCGCGGACGACGTCGTGGTCGACGGCGGCCTCGAGCGCTACTGGATGGGCCCGGAGCACAACCCGAGCGCGGGCCGCGCCGGGGGCGTGGACCTGTACGTCGGTGGCGTCGAGCACGCCGTCCTGCACCTGCTCTACGCGCGCTTCTGGCACAAGGTCCTCTACGACCTGGGCCACGTGACGAGCGTCGAGCCGTTCCACAAGCTCTTCAACCAGGGCTACGTCCAGGCGTACGCGTTCACCGACGCGCGCGGCCAGTACGTGCCGGCCGCCGAGGTCACGGAGGAGCCCGCGTCCGACGGCTCGGGCGAGGTCGTGTACCGCTGGAACGGCGAGGTCGTGCAGCGCGAGTACGGCAAGATGGGCAAGTCGCTCAAGAACGTCGTCACGCCCGACGAGATGTACGCCGAGTACGGCGCCGACACGTTCCGCGTCTACGAGATGTCGATGGGTCCGCTCGACCTGTCGCGCCCGTGGGAGACGCGCGCCGTCGTGGGGTCGCAGCGGTTCCTGCAGCGGCTGTGGCGCAACGTCGTCTCGGAGGAGACCGGCGAGCTGACGGTCGTCGACGAGCCCGCCGACGCCGCGACCCTGCGTGCCGTGCACCGCGCCATCGCCGACGTGCGCGTCGAGATGGAGCACATGCGCCCCAACACGGCGATCGCGAAGCTCATCACGCTCAACAACCACCTCACGTCGCTCGACCGCGTGCCGCGCGAGGCCGTCGAGCCGCTCGTGCTCATGACCGCTCCCGTCGCGCCGCACATCGCGGAGGAGCTGTGGGAGCGCCTGGGCCACGACCGCTCGCTCGCGCACGAGCCCTTCCCGACGGCCGACGAGCGCTACCTCGTCGAGGACACCGTGACGTGCGTCGTCCAGGTCAAGGGCAAGGTGCGCGCCCGCCTGGAGGTGCCGCCGTCGATCACGGAGGAGGATCTCACCGCCGCCGCGCTCGCAGAGCCGAACGTCGTGCGAGCGATCGACGGCGCCGAGGTCCGCAAGGTCATCGTCCGCGCCCCGAAGCTGGTCAACATCGTCGTCTGAGTCCCCGACCTGGTTGTGGGCATGAAATGGGCCCGGTTTCGACTCCGAAACCGGGCCCATCTCACGCCCACAGCACGTGGGGGTCAGCGGCGGCGGGTGCCGAAGATGGTGCGGGTGAGCTCGCGGCCGAGCTGGGTGCCGGCGGAGCGGAGGAACGAGTCGAGCGGGCTCGACGACCGCGACCGTGACGACCTGCCCGATCCTGAGCGGCTCTTCGCCGCGTCACGCTCGAGCTTCGCGCGCATCGTCTCCAGCTCCGCCTGCTCCTTCTTCGCCGCGCGCTCGGCCTCCTTGGCGGCGTCCTTGGCCGCCTTCTCCTGGGCCGCCGCCTCGGCCTCAGCGGCCGCGGCCGCGTCCCGCGCCGCCGCCTGCTCCTGCACGCGCACCTGCAGGAGCTCGAACGCAGACTCGTTGTCGACCGCCGTGCCGTAGCGCGCGAAGGCCGGCGACGCAGCCACGATCCCCTCGAGCACGGTCGTGGGCGCGGGCTCCATCGACGACTGCGGTGCCCGCACGCGCGTCCAGGCGACCGGGGTCGGTGCGCCCTTCTCCGTGAGGACCGTGACGACGGCCTCGCCCGTGCCGAGCGACTGCAGCAGCCGTTCGAGGTCGTACGGCGAGGTCGGATACGTCCGTACGGCCGCGCGGAGGGCGGCGGCGTCGTCGGGCGTGAAGGCGCGCAGCGCGTGCTGGACGCGGTTGCCGAGCTGCGCGAGCACGTCGGCGGGGACGTCCTTGGGGCTCTGCGTCACGAAGAACACGCCGACGCCCTTCGACCGCACGAGCCGGACGGTCTGCACCACTTGCTGGAGGAACTCCTTCGACGCGCCCGTGAACAGCAGGTGCGCCTCGTCGAAGAAGAAGACGAGCTTCGGCTTCTCCGCGTCCCCGACCTCGGGCAGCTCCTGGAACAGGTCGGCCAGCAGCCACATGAGGAACGTCGAGAACAGCGCGGGGCGGTCCTGCACCGCGGGCAGCTCGAGCGCGGAGATCACGCCCCGGCCGTCGGGTGCGGTGCGCAGCAGGTCCGACGTCGCGAACGCCGGCTCACCGAAGAACACGTCCGCCCCCTGCGCCTGCAGGGCGACGATCTCGCGCAGGATGACCCCCGCCGTCGCGCTCGACACCCCGCCGATCCCCTTGAGCTCCGCCTTGCCCTCGTCCGACGTGAGGTACGCGATCGTCGACTGGAGGTCCTTGAGGTCGAGCAGCGCGAGACCCTGGGTGTCGGCCCAGTGGAAGATCAGCCCGAGGCTCGACTCCTGCGTCTCGTTGAGCCCGAGGACCTTGGACAGCAGCAGCGGACCGAAGTCCGTGACGGTCGTGCGGATCGGCACACCGGTCCCCAGACCGCCGAGCGAGTAGAGCTCGACGGGAAACGTCGTCGGGCTCCAGTCCTGCCCGATCGACGCCGAGCGCTCCACGATCTTCTCGTTCGGCTCGCCGGGCACGGCGAGCCCGGACAGGTCGCCCTTGACGTCCGCGAGGAACACGGGCACACCAGCGGCCGACAGCCCTTCCGCCATGCCCTGGAGCGTCTTCGTCTTGCCGGTCCCGGTCGCGCCCGCGACGAGCCCGTGCCGGTTGAGCATGCTCAGGGCGAACCCCACCTGCACGTCGGCGCGCGGCGTCGGGTCGCCGCCCGGGTCGCCTTCGAGCAGCGCGCCGAGCGCGAGCGTGCCGCCCCGGTACGCGTAGCCGGTCGCGACCTCGGCGGCGTAGCCCTCGAGCGGCCCGGTGCCCGACGGCGCAGCCTCCTCGGCAGGCGCGCGACCCCCCGCGCTCGGCTCGGTGCCCGACGACGTGCCCCCCTCGCGGGATCCGCTCGCCTCGGCTGGACCGGCGATACCCGGGGGCGTGCCGGTCGCCGACGCGTCGGCGCCCTCGGGAGCCGAGGTCTCCGGGGCCGTGTCGGCCCGCGCGGCCGCCTCCGCGGCCTCGAGGGCCGCCTGCGCGGCGGCGGCTCTGGCCTCGGCGGCCTCGGCGGCGGCCTGCGCGGCGGCCGCGCGCAGGGCGGCGAGCTCGGTCGGGGACTGTGCGGCGTCGTCGGCCATGCTCGGATCGTAGGGGCGGCACCGCGGGGGCGCAGCCGGGCCGGGATGCGCGACGGCCCGCGCGGGCCGTAAGGTGGCGCGGCCATGACCGACCACCACGTGCACGTCGTCACCGACTCGACGGCGTCCCTCCCGTCCGTCCCCGAGGAGCGGCTCCGGTCCGTCCCGCTGCACGTGATCGTCGACGACGAGTCCTCGCTCGAGGGAGTCGGGCTCACCGCCGAGGACGTGGCCGCGCACCTGCAGGCCGGTCGCCGGGTCACGACGTCGCAGCCGACGCCCCGGGCGTTCGCCGAGGCGTACGCCGCCGCCGTCGCCGCGGGCGCGCGCGAGATCGTCTCCGTCCATCTCTCGGGCGAGCTGTCGGGCACGGTGCACGCGGCCGCGCTCGCGGCGGCGGACGCACCGGTCCCGGTGCGGGTCGTGGACTCCCGGACCGTCGCGATGGGGCTGGGCTTCGCGGCGCGGGCCGCCGCCCGTGCCGCGGGAGCGGGGGAGAGCGCGGACGTGGTCGCCCGGCGCGCCATCGAGGTCGCCGACGCGAGCCGCGCCGTCTTCCTCGTCGACTCGCTCGACCATCTCCGCCGTGGGGGCCGCCTCAGCGCGGCGTCCGCGGCGTTGGGGACGGTGCTCGGCGTGCGGCCGCTGCTGGCCGTGCGGGAGGGCAGGATCGAGGTCGTGCAGAAGGTCCGGACCAGGGCCGCGGCGGTCGAGCGGCTGACGACGGTCGCCGTCGAGTCCGCGGCGCGCCGGGCGCTGCCCGCGCTCGCGGTCCACCACGTCGGGGACGAGGCGGGCGCGCAGCGGCTCGCGTCCGAGCTGACCGCCCGCACCGGCCTGGACGTCGTGGTCACCCCCGTCAGCGCCGTGCTGGGCGCCCACGTGGGACCGGGCGTGCTGGCCGTCGTCGTCGCCGAGCTCGCGGACCGCGGCTCGGGCGTCGAGGGCGGTTCGACCGCGCGCTGAGACCCGGGCGTCGCGGACAGTTCGACGCGCGCCGAGACCCGTCGGTCCTCCGTCCGCGGCGAGAGCGGGCCGGTCGTGGCCGTGCACAGGGCCGTCGACGGAGCGTCCCGTCCCCAGGAGCCTTCGACGAGCGGGATCCTCCCGACCCATGCTCCGTACGGTCGCGGCGTGAGCACCCCACGACCCGAGCCGCGTCAGCACGCCCGTCCCGGTCGCGACCCCGCCCGAGAGGGTGCGGTCGTCCGCCAGCGCCTGCGCGCGGTGACCGGGGCCGAGCGGCCCGCGCTCGCCTGGCACCCCGCGACCGCGGCGCTCCCGCAGCTCGGACCGCCGCACGACGGCGACGCCGCGCCCGTCGTCGACCCGTGGCCGGACGGTCTCCGCACGGCGGAGCCCGACCCCGTGGGCGACGGCGCGGCGCCCGCCCCCGTCGCGGAGCTCTCCGCACGCCGCAGCGAGCCGCTCATGCGCGAACGGGGCGGTCACCGCGGGCGTGGTCGTGCGGGGGAGCCGGAGCACGCGGGGCCGGGCTGGCTCCCGCCGCGTCCCGACGTGGACGAGGGTCGAGGCACCGACCCGGCGGGAGCAACCGGACCTCACGACCCCGACGGCCTCGCGGGTCCGGACGGCGAGGCGGTCGACCGGCTGCGCTCCCGCGCTGCCCGGACCGCGTCCACGGCCTACACCGCGGCGTACGGGCACCCCACGTCCCACGCGGGGTTCGCGGGGCTCGGCGACGAGGGCAGGCGCCGGTGGGCGCTGCGGCCCCGGGTCGCGGCCGCGGCGCTGGTCGTCGTGCTCCTTCTCGCGGCCGGGGTCGTCGTGCTGCGGTCCCCGGCCGGCGGCGTCACCCCGGTCGCGCCCCTCGACGCGGCGCCCACGGGCGGCTCCTCGACAGAGGCCGCCGTGACCTCGTCGGACGCCGACGGGACGGTGGGCGGCGCGGCCCCGGCCGGGGCGGGCGACGAGGACGCGAGCGCCGCGTCCGAGGGCGTGCCGTCGGGCGGGGTGGTCGTGCACGTGGTGGGCCAGGTCGTCGCGCCGGGCCTCGTGACCGTCGCCGCCGACGCGCGCGTCGCCGACGCGCTCGACGCCGCGGGCGGGGCGACCGCGGAGGCCGACCTCGCCGCGCTGAACCTCGCCCGGACGGTGACCGACGGCGAGCAGATCGTCGTCCCGCGCCCCGGCGAGGCGGTGCCCGCCGCGGGGTCGGCACCACCGTCGGGAGGGTCTGCCGCGGACGGCACGGTCGACCTCAACACGGCCGACGCGGCGGCGCTCGACGCGCTGCCCGGGATCGGGCCCGTGCTCGCCGAGCGCATCGTGGCGTGGCGGGAGGAGAACGGTCCGTTCACCACGGTCGACGAGCTCGGCGAGGTGAGCGGGATCGGGCCTGCCGTCCTCGCGGACGTGCGCGACCTCGTCCGCGTGTGAGCGACCTGCGGCTCGTCCCGGCGGCGCTCGCGGCGTGGGGGACGGCGTTCCTCGCGGCCGGCGCGACGCCGGCGGCGGCCCTGCGCGGTGCGTCGGTCGCCGTCGTGCTGCTGGGCGTCGTGCTCGGGGTGCTGCTGCTCGGAGGACGACGTGGCCGCCGCGGGACGCCGACGGCTCCGCGGACCGCCACCTCCCCGGGCGCCGCGCGCGTGCCGTCGGGGCCGGGAGACCGACGACGTCCGGCGCGCCCCGACCGGCCCACCCGGTCGGGGCGGGCCGGGAGCGTGCTGGCACAGGGCGCACTGGTGGTCGCGTGCGTCGCGGCGGTGCTCCTGTCCGCAGGGGCGCAGCTCGCCGACCGGCAGGCGCTCGCCGACGTGGCCGGCGAGGGCGCGACGGCGACGGTCACCGCGGTGGTGCGCTCCGCCGTCGTGCCGCGGACGAACCCGTGGTCGGGTGCCGCCGACCGTCACGAGGTGCGCGTCTCCCTGCGCGAGCTCACCGCGCGCGGCGTGACCACCGTGGCGGCCGGCACCGTCGTCGTGACGGGGCCCGGCGACGGCTGGGACGACCTCGCCTACGGGGCGGCGGTCGTGGTGACGGGCCGGCTGGCGGTCCAGGGCGACCGGACGTTGCTGCGGACGGAGGGGGCGCCGCGCATCGTGGAGCCACCGGGCGCGTTCCTGCGCGGCGTGCACGCCATGCGTCGGGGGCTCCTCGACGCGACCGACGGGCTGAGCCCGCAGGCGCGGGGGCTCGTCCCGGGCGTGGCGGTCGGTGACACCTCGCGGCTCGACCCCGCGCTGGACGAGGCGATGCGGACGACGTCGCTCACGCACGTCACGGCCGTCTCCGGCGGCCACTTCGCGATCGTCGTCACCTGCGTGGCCGCGCTGTGCGTCCTCGCCCGCGCGCCCCGCGGGGCGCGCGTGGTCGTCACGGGTGCGGCCATGGTCGGGTTCGTCGTGCTGGTCCACCCGGAGCCCAGCGTGCTGCGGGCGGCGGCGATGGGTGCCGTCGGGGTGGTCGGCATCGCGCTCGGCAGGCCGTCGCGCGCCGTCGCCGCGCTCGCGGCGGGCGTCATCGTCCTGCTCGTCCTCGATCCCGGGCTCGCCCGCTCGTACGGGTTCGTGCTCTCCGTCGCGGCGACGGCCGGGCTCGCGCTCCTCGCGGCGCCGCTCGCCCGCCGGATGGCGCCGTGGTGCGGGCGGACCGCCGCGCACGTGGTCGCGGTGCCCGTCGCCGCCCAGGCCGCGTGCGCCCCGGTGCTCGTGCTGCTCGACCCGAGCGTGAGCACCTGGTCCGTCCCCGCCAACCTGGTCGCGGCCCCGGCGCTCGGTCCCGCGACCGTCCTGGGAGTGCTCGCGACCCTCGTCGCGCCGTGGTGGCCGGGCGCGGCGACGGCGCTCGCGTGGGCCGCCGGGATCTTCACGGGGTGGATCGCCGGCGTCGCCGAGGCGTTCGCGGGTCTGCCCGGTGCGCGGCTGCCCTGGCCCGGGGGCGTCGGCGGTCTGGTCCTGCTGGCGCTCGGGACGGTCGTGCTGCTCGCCGTCGTGCTCCGGTCGCGCGCGCTGCACGAGGCGGGGGAGCGGCGCGCCCTCCGACGCGCGTCGTCGCCACCCCTGCGCGACCGCGTCGCCCGGACGGTCCGCGTCGCCCGACGGCGGGTGTCGGGCGGGCGCGGACGCCTCGCGTGGCCGGGTGCGGCGCCGCGGCGCCCTCGCCGGAGCCCGGGTCAGGTCGTCGCCGGCGGGGTCGCCGCGGCGGTCCTGGCGGTGCTCGTCGTCGTGCTCGTGCGACCGCTCGCCGTGTCGGCCGGACCGGTGCCGTCGGACTGGGCCGTGGTCGCGTGCGACGTCGGGCAGGGCGATGCCCTCGTGCTGCGCTCCGGGCCCCGGTCCGCGGTCGTCGTCGACGTGGGGCCACCCGGAACCGCGGCGGGCGGCTGCCTCGACCGGCTCGGCGTCGACCGGGTCGACCTGCTCGTCCTCAGCCACTTCCACGCCGACCACGTGGGCGGTCTCGACGCCGTCCTGCGCGGCCGCGCGGTCGAGCGCGCGCTCGTGACCGCCACGGCGGATCCCCCGGAGCAGGCCGAGAGGACGCTCGCCGCGCTCGCCGAGGCGGGCGTCCCGGTCCAGGTGGCGACGGCGGGCGCCGTCGGCAGCGAGGGCGGTGACGGCACCGCCGCGGGTGTGCGGTGGGAGGTGCTCCAGGCCGGGGTGGGCGGCGGACGCTCGGGAGCCGCGCGGGGACCCGGCCCGTCGCCCGCCGGGTCAGGTGCCGCCTCGTCGGGCGGAGCCCGGACGGAGTCCGACGGCGGGGCGAACGACGCGAGCGTGGCGCTCCTCCTGCGCGTGGCGGGGATGGACGTCGTCGCGCTCGGCGACCTGGAGGACGCCGGCCAGGCAGCCCTCGCGCGGACCCTCGCGCAGCGCGGCTCCGGACCCGTCGACGTCGTCAAGGTCGCGCACCACGGCTCGGCGACGCAGTCCGACCGGCTCGCCGGTCTGCTCGCCCCGACGGTCGCGCTCGTCAGCTCGGGCGAGAACACCTACGGTCACCCGACGGACCGGGCCCTCGACCTCTACCGGGGCGTCGGCGCGACGGTGCTGCGGACGGACGCCTGCGGGACGTTCGCGCTCGTCGTGCGCGACGGCGTCCTCGCCGCGGCGGGCTGCGGCTGAACGGAGCCGGCGTTTCTCGTCCGGTGGGTGGCTCGTGGGAGGCTGGTGCCATGCCCGCGCCGACCCGCACCGCCCGACCGTCCGCCGGCCCGTCGCTCGCGTGGGACGACGTCCGTCTCGCGCCGGTCGTGCTGGTGCAGGGCCCGGAGTCGCTCCTGGCCGAGCGGGCCGTGGACGCGATCGTCGGTCTCGCGCGCGAGCGGGACCCCGAGGTCGAGAAGGTCACGATGGAGGCCGCCACGTACCAGGCGGGGATGCTCACCGTCGCGGCGAGCCCGTCGTTGTTCGGCGAGGCGAAGGTCGTCGTGGTCGAGGGCGCGGAGGCGGCGACGGACGCGCTCGTCGCCGACGTCGTGGACTACGTCCCGACCGCCGACCCGGAGACGACCGTCGTCGTCGTGCACGGGGGCGGGGTGCGGGGCAAGCGCATGCTCGACGCGATCAAGGCCAGCGGGGCGCCCGTCGTCGCGGTCGAGGCGATCAAGAAGGACTCCGACAAGACCGCCTTCGTCACCGCCGAGTTCCGCCGCGCCCGCCGACGCATCGACGCGTCGGGGGTGCGCGCCCTCGTCGAGGCGGTCGGCAACGATCTCCGCGAGCTCGCCGCCGCGTGCAGCCAGCTCGTCACCGACACGGACGGCACCGTGAGCGAGGCCGTCGTGGACCGGTACTACGGAGGCAGGGTCGAGGCGACCGGCTTCCGCGTCGCCGACGCCGCCGTCGCCGGGAACGCGGGGGAGGCCGTCGCGCTCCTGCGCCACGCGCTCGCGACCGGCGCCGACCCGGTGCCGCTCGTCGCGGCGCTCGCCATGAAGCTCCGCGCGCTCGCGAAGGTCGGCGCGATGCGCGGCCGGGGCGGCGTCGCGGCCAAGGACCTGGGGCTGGCCCCCTGGCAGGTCGACCGGGCGCGCCGCGAGCTCGTGGGCTGGACCCCCGAAGGACTCGCCACGGCGATCAGCGCCGTTGCGCAGGCCGACGCGGAGGTCAAGGGCGCGGGCCGGGACCCGGTGTTCGCCGTCGAGCGCGCGGTCCTCACCATCGCCCGTGCCCACGGCCGCTGAGCGCGCGACGGGCTGTCGGCGCCGGACCACGGCTCTACCTCGTCCGACCACGGTTCTACCTCGGGCGGCGTGGGTGCTCTCCCGTCGCACGCACGGAGGGGCGCCGACCCGTGCGGGTCGGCGCCCCTCCGTGGGAAGCCTGTGCGGCCGTCGTGACGTTCAGCGTGTCACGCCGACGCGGGCGAACCGTGCGCTCAGAGAGCGTTGACGGCCTTCGCGATGGCCGACTTGCGGTTCGCGGCCTGGTTCGCGTGGATGACGCCCTTCGAGACGGCCTTGTCGAGCTTGCGCGACGCAGCCTGGAGCGCGGTGCTCGCCGCCTCCTTGTCGCCCGCGGCGACGGCCTCGCGCACGCGGCGCACGTACGTCTTGAGCTCGGACTTGACCGCCTTGTTGCGCAGGCGAGCCTTCTCGTTCGTGCGGATGCGCTTGATCTGGGACTTGATGTTTGCCACGTGTGGACTCTCTGGTTCTGTTCGCCGGAGCGAGCGGATAGGTCGTAGAGGGCGGCCCTAGCTCCGGGACTGGGGTGGGGAACCCGTGGAGAGGTGCTGGGGCTGTGCCCGCCGACCTGGGCGGACACGCGACCACCAAGACTACCAGCGGTCGTGGTCCGAACTCCAATCCGGAGGGACGCTCCCGCTCCGCGGGATCAGCGGTGCTGCGAGATGCCCGCCACCACGCGGTCGAAGACGTCGCGCCCCACGACGGCGCCCTCCCGTCGGACGGCGGCCGGGTCGACGCGGAGCACGCGGTCGAGCCGGACCTCGCTGTCGCGCCCCTTCGCGTCCCAGGGGCCCGACCCGATGTCGAGCCAGTAGCGGCCCCAGCGCGCCTCGTCGCGGGCGTCGCGCGAGTGGTCCTTGCTCGTGAGCATGACGCCAAGCAGCCAGGCGCCGTCCGACCCGACGAGCAGGACCGGCCGGTCCTTGCCCTGCGTGTGGTCCTCCTCGTAGGGCACCCAGGTCCAGACGATCTCTCCGGGGTCCGGGTCGCCGTCGAGCCGCGGCGCGTACTGCGCGCGCACCCGGCCCTCGTAGTCGCCGGGGTACCCGCCGACCGGTCCGTCGCCCGACCCGCCGCGCGCGGGCGTGCGGGGCCGGGCCGGGGACGACGGTCGCGGTCCCGGGCGCGGGGAGGGGGTCCGCGCCGGCGACGGGCGCTCGCGTCCCGGCGCGCGCGTCGCGGCCGTTCCCGAGCCGCCCTGCGCACCCTGCGACGAGCGCGTGAGCCCGGAGACGACGGCGCGGGCCGCGTCGGTGAGAAGTCCCAGCCATCGGTTGCGTGCCACGCGCGCACCCTACCGGGCGGGCGGTGTCGCGGTGCCCGCAGCGTGCGGACGGCGTCGGTCCCCGCCGCAGGTCTCGGCCGCGGGACCGTCGAGCACCGGCCTGCTCAGCCGGCCAGGACGGCGTCCACCTCGCGCAGGAAGGCGTCGAGGTCGCCGGGATCGCGCGACGTGACGAGCGTGTAGCCGTCGTCGTCGCGCACGACGGGGCGGTCCACCCAGGCGCCGCCCGCGTTGAGCACGTCGGTCTCGAGCGACGGGTAGCTCGTGAGGGTCTTGCCCTCGACCGCCGCGGCCTCGACGAGGGCCCAGGGCCCGTGGCAGATCGACGCGACGGGCTTGCCGGCGGTCGTGAACGCGCGGACGAGGCTCACGGCGTCGTCCTGCAGGCGCAGCGCGTCGGCGTTGATCGTCCCTCCGGGCACGAGCAGCAGGTCGTACTCGGCAGGGTCGGCGTCGGCGTGCGTGAGCGTCGGCGTGACGGTGCGGCCGGGGTCCTTGTCGCCGACCAGGGTCTGCACGTCGTCCGCGGACACCGCGGCGACGTCGACCTCCACCCCCTCGCCGCGCAGGTGCTCGAGCGGCACGACGAGCTCGTCCTGCTCGACGCCGTAGTTCGTCACGATCGCCAGCACGCGACGGCCGCGGGGACGGCCGGAGGTCCGGTGCGCGGTGTCCTGGGCCATGAGCGCTCCTCTCGTCGCCGGTCGGCCCGGTGCGGCCGGCCGGTCCTCCACGCTAGGTCGGCTCGCCGCGCCCCGCAGGGCGGGCGGGTGCCGGACGCCGGACGTGGGACAATGGATGCTCCCGCCCGCCCGAGAGCGACCGTCGGCGCGCCGCCCCCGAGCGCGCGGCCCGACCCGCACGCCACTCCCAGGAGCGCACCCGCGTTGTCCCCGATCCCCAGCGCCCAGCTGAGCACCCGCATCCAGCCCGCGGCCACGCCGCCCGAGCTGATCCGGAACTTCTGCATCATCGCCCACATCGACCACGGCAAGTCGACCCTGGCCGACCGCATGCTGCAGCTCACCGGTGTCGTCGAGCCGCGCGCCATGCGTGCCCAGTACCTCGACCGCATGGACATCGAGCGCGAGCGCGGCATCACGATCAAGTCGCAGGCCGTCCGCATGCCGTGGGCGGTCGTCGAGGACGGGGTCGAGACGCCGCACGCGCTGAACATGATCGACACCCCGGGCCACGTCGACTTCACGTACGAGGTCTCCCGGTCGCTCGCGGCGTGCGAGGGCGCGGTGCTGCTCGTCGACGCGGCGCAGGGCATCGAGGCGCAGACCCTCGCGAACCTGTACCTCGCGATGGAGAACGAGCTCGAGATCATCCCGGTGCTCAACAAGATCGACCTGCCGGCCGCGCAGCCCGAGAAGTACGCGGAGGAGCTCGCGAACCTCGTCGGCGGCGACCCGGACGACGTGCTCAAGGTCTCCGGCAAGACGGGCGCGGGCGTCGAGGCGCTCCTCGACCGGATCGTCGAGCGCGTGCCCGCCCCGGTGGGCGACGCCGACGCGCCGGCGCGCGCGATGATCTTCGACTCGGTCTACGACACCTACCGCGGCGTCGTGACGTACGTGCGCGTCGTCGACGGCAACCTCAACCCGCGCGAGCGCATCGTCATGATGTCGACGCGCGCGACGCACGAGCTGCTCGAGATCGGCGTCATCTCGCCGGAGCCGATCGTCACGAAGGGTCTCGGCGTCGGGGAGGTCGGCTACCTCATCACGGGCGTGAAGGACGTGCGCCAGTCGAAGGTCGGCGACACGGTGACGAACTCCGCGAAGCCCGCGGCGGAGGCGCTCGGCGGCTACTCCGACCCCAAGCCCATGGTCTTCTCGGGCCTGTACCCGATCGACGGCACCGACTACCCGGTCCTGCGCGACGCGCTCGACAAGCTCAAGCTCAACGACGCCGCGCTCAACTACGAGCCGGAGACGTCGGTCGCGCTCGGCTTCGGCTTCCGCGTCGGGTTCCTCGGCCTGCTGCACCTGGAGATCGTGCGCGAGCGCCTCGAGCGCGAGTTCGACCTCGACCTCATCTCGACCGCGCCGAACGTCGTCTACGACGTGACGCTCGAGGACGGGACGACCGTCAAGGTGACCAACCCGTCGGAGTTCCCCGGCGGCAAGATCAAGCAGGTCAGCGAGCCCGTCGTGCGGGCGACCATCCTCGCGCCGAGCGAGTTCGTCGGCACGGTCATGGGTCTGTGCAACGACCGCCGCGGGCAGATGCTCGGCATGGACTACCTGTCCGAGGACCGCGTGGAGCTGCGCTTCACCCTGCCGCTCGCCGAGATCGTGTTCGACTTCTTCGACCAGCTCAAGTCCCGCACGCGCGGGTATGCGTCGCTCGACTACGAGCCGTCGGGCGACCAGGTCGCGGACCTCGTCAAGGTCGACATCCTGCTCCAGGGCGAGCAGGTGGACGCGTTCAGCGCGATCGTGCACAAGGACAAGGCGTACGACTACGGCGTCATGATGACCGCCAAGCTCAAGGAGATCATCCCGCGCCAGCAGTTCGAGGTGCCGATCCAGGCGGCCGTCGGCGCGCGCGTCATCGCGCGCGAGACGGTGCGCGCGATGCGCAAGGACGTCCTCGCGAAGTGCTACGGCGGCGACATCAGCCGCAAGCGCAAGCTGCTCGAGAAGCAGAAGGAGGGCAAGAAGCGCATGAAGAACATCGGGTCCGTCGAGGTCCCGAAGGACGCCTTCATCGCCGCGCTCTCCTCCGACGCCGCGGGCGGCAAGGACGCCAAGGACAAGTCCAAGAAGTGAGCCCGGCCCTGCCCGACGGCGAGCCGGTCCCGCCCGACGGCTCGCTCCCCGCGTGGGTCGCGCCGGGCGGGAGCGGGTCCGTCGCGGGGGTGCCCGGCCCGACGGCGCCGCGCGGGTTCGGCGTCTACCTGCACGTCCCGTTCTGCTCGGTGCGGTGCGGGTACTGCGACTTCAACACCTACACGGCGTCCGAGCTCGGCGGCGGCGCGAGCCAGGCGTCCTACGCGAGCACGGCGCTCCTCGAGGTCGACCTCGCGGCGCGCGTCCTGCGCGACGCCGGTCTGCCCGAGCGGCCGGTGTCGACCGTGTTCGTCGGCGGCGGCACGCCCACGCTGCTGCCCGCCGGCGACCTCGCGCGCCTGCTCCACGGCGTGCGGGACGCGTGGGGCCTCGCACCCGACGCCGAGGTGACGACCGAGGCCAACCCGGACTCCGTGACGCCGGAGTCGCTCGCCGAGCTCGCGGCCGCGGGGTTCACGCGCGTCTCGTTCGGCATGCAGTCCGCCGTCCCGCACGTGCTCGCGACGCTCGAGCGCACGCACGACCCGCGCCGCATCCCGGACGTCGTGCGCTGGGCGCGCGACGCGGGCCTCCAGGTCTCGCTCGACCTCATCTACGGCACGCCGGGCGAGAGCCTCGACGACTGGCGGGCGAGCCTCGAGGCCGCGCTCGCGACCGGCGTCGACCACGTGTCCGCGTACGCGCTCGTCGTCGAGGCGGGGACGAAGATGGCCGCCCAGGTGCGGCGCGGGGAGGTCGCGCTCCCGAGCGAGGACGACCAGGCCACGAAGTACGAGCTCGCCGACGAGCTGCTCACCGCCGCCGGGCTGACCTGGTACGAGGTGAGCAACTGGGCCCGCACCGACGACGACCGCTGCCGCCACAACCTCGCGTACTGGCGGGGCGACGACTGGTGGGGGATCGGGCCCGGCGCGCACTCGTACGTCGCGGCGCCGGGGGCGCTCGGCGCGGAGCCGACGTCCGTGACCGACGACACGGGCGCGTCGGTCCAGGAGCCGCGGGTCGGCGTGCGATGGTGGAACGTGAAGCACCCGCGCCGGTACGCGGCGCTGCTCGAGGCGGGCACCAGCCCCGCGGCCGGGCGTGAGCTCCTCACGCGGGACGAGGGACGGCTCGAGCAGGCCATGCTCGGCGTGCGGCTGCACGAGGGTCTCGACCTCGCGGTCCTGTCCCCGGCCGGACGGCGCGCCGTCGCCGGGCTCGTCGCGAACGGGCTGCTCGACGGCCGCGCGGCCGTGGCCGGTCGCGGGGTGCTCACCCTGCGGGGGCGGTTGCTGGCGGACACGGTGGTACGGGAGATCACGGACGAGTGACGACGACCTACGAGGCACCTCGACCCGGGACGACCCCTGCGGGGGCCGGTCGCCCGACGCTCGAGGAGCCTCGCGTCGTCGGGCACGTGCGGGCGCCCGGCGCCGCCCGACGGCCGGGCCGCCCGACCGTGCGCTACCGCCGGATGCCCGGGCTGGACGGGCTGCGGGCGCTGGCCGTCCTCGTGGTCGTCGCGTTCCACCTCGCCCCGGCGACGCTCCCCGGCGGGTACGTCGGGGTCGACGTCTTCTTCGTGCTCTCGGGCTTCCTCATCACGACGCTCCTCGTGCGCGAGCACCGCGACCGGCACCACGTGGGGCTGCGCTCCTTCTGGGCGCGGCGCGCCCGCCGCCTGCTCCCCGCGCTCGGGCTGGTCGTAGCGGTGTGCACGGCTGCCGCGGCCGTCGTCGGGGGTGACGTCCTCGTCGGCATCGGCCCCCAGCTCCTCGGCGCCGCGACGTTCACGAGCAACTGGGTCGACGTCGCGAGCGGGGCCACCTACTCGGGTGCGCTGCTCCCGCACCTCTTCGGCAACCTGTGGTCGCTCGCGGTCGAGGAGCAGTTCTACCTCCTGTGGCCGCTCGTCGTCGTGCTCCTGTGCGTCGTGCGGCCCCTGCGCCGCCGGGCGCCGTGGATCGTCGCCGGTCTGGGGCTCGTGTCCGCGGCCCTCATGGCGCTGCTGTACGCGCCCGGCTCCGACCCGACGCGCGTCTACGTCGGCACCGACACCCATCTCTTCGCGCTCATGGCCGGGGCTGTGCTCGCGTTCTGGCACGTGCGCCCGGTCCAGCGGCCCGACGTCGACCCCCGGGTCGGCGCCGACGCGTCCGCCCTCCTGCCGGGCGGGCCGCGCGTGCGCACGCCGCGCGGCCGGGTCGCCGTCCTCGGCGCCGGGGCGGTCGGCGCCGTCGTCCTCGTCGTCGCCGTCGCGACGATGCGCTGGGACGGCGAGCTCGCCTACCGCGGCGGGCTGCTCGTGTGCGCGGTCGCGGCGACCGCGGTGCTCAACGCCGTCGTGTGCCTGCCCGGCATCGGCACGCAGCTCGACCGCGGTCCGCTCGGCTGGGTCGGACGGCGGTCGTACGGGCTCTACCTGTGGCACTGGCCCGTGCTCGTGCTCGCCGCGGCCGCGCTCGGGACCGTGGTGGGTCCCGTGACCCCGGGTGCCGTGCACCCGCTCGTCGTCGTCGTGACCCTCGCCGTGACGACCGTCGCGGCGGCGCTGTCCTTCCGGTACGTCGAGCGTCCCGTGCTGCGACGCGGGCTGCGCGGCGCGGCGCGCGACCTCGCCCGCCGCCTCCAGCCGACGCCGGGCGAGGCGGGGCCGCGCGTCCTCACCCGCCGCGGCTGGGCGCTGGCGGCGTCGTGCGCGCTCGTCGTCGGCCTCTCCGCGGCCGGGGTCGTCAACGCGCCCGCCACGACGAGCGTGGAGCAGCAGATCGCGGCGGGGGAGCAGGTCGCGCGGGCGACGCAGGCTGCACCGCGCGCCGCGGCGCCCGCGGCCGGCCCGGAGGTGTCGCCCCCGGCAGCGGGTCCCGACCCGGGCCCGGCCGACGCGCCCGCACCGGGACCCGAGGCGGCACCCGCCGAGGCCGCGGCGGCCCCGGTCGCGGCACCGACCGGCGACCAGGTGACCGTCGTGGGGGACTCGGTGACGCTCGCGAGCGCGCCCGCGCTCGCTGCGGCCCTCCCGGGCACGTACGTCGACGGCGCGGTCTCGCGCCAGGTCAAGGACGGGCCGGCGGCGCTCGCCGCCGCGCGCGACGCGGGCGCGCTGCGGCCCTACGTCGTCGTCTCCCTCGGGACGAACAGCACCGCGAGCGCCGCGGCGATGGACGAGCTGCTCGCGGCGGTCGGCCCCGGCCACCGCGTCGTGCTCGTCACCGGGTACGCCGACCGGCCGTGGGTACCGGGCACCAACGCCGAGATCATCGCCGCGGCGGGACGGCACCCCGGTGTGGTCGTCGCGGACTGGTCGGCAGCGGTGGCCGCGGACCCGACCGTGCTCGGTCCGGACGGCGTGCATCCCACGGACGCCGGAGCGACGGCGTACACGGCGGTCGTCGTCGACGGCCTGACCCGTGCGGCGGCGCTGGGCTCCACGACGAGCTGACCCTCCGCGGCGTCGTTCCGGTCCGCCCGGCGTTTCCCCTCGCGCCGCCGTCGGAATCCCGACAGGCTGGAGGGCGACAGCGAAATGTGCGACCGACACACGACGTCCACATCCGGTGCGTGGCCCGGTTCCCCCGCGGCCCGTCGACCGACCGAGGAGACCCATGAGCGACAGCACCGCCGGCGGCCCGCCGCGCGACGAGAACGAGCCGCAGCTCCCGTCGGACGCCCCGGCGCCCGAGAACCCGTACGCGGCGGCCGAGCCACCGGTCCCGCCCCAGGAGCCCGTCGCGCAGGAGCCGCCTGCACCCCAGGCCCCGCCCGTCCCGCAGACGCCGCACGCACCGGCGCAGCCCGCGTCGCCGCCCCCGGCCTCGCCCTCCGGTGCTCCGCCCGCGGGCGCGTACCCGCCGCCGGCCGGGCCGCCGCCGGGACAGCCGTACGGTGCCCCGCCGGCCGGTGCGTACCCGCCCCCGGCGGGACCGCCGCCCGGGCAGCCGTACGGCCAGCAGCCGCCCGGGCAGCCGCCCTACGGCGGGCAGCCCGGGTACCCGCCGCCGGCGGCGCCGTACGGGCAGCCGGGGTACCCGGGTCAGCCGATCCAGGTCCAGGACGCGTTCTCCTACGGCTGGAGCAGGTTCACGCAGAACGCCGGGGTCATCCTCGGCGGCGTCCTCACGTACGTCGTCGTGCTCGCCGGCCTGTCGGTCGCTTTCTGGGCGCTCCTCGTCGGCACGGCGACGACCACGATCGACCCGCAGACGGGCGAGATCAGCACGGCGGGCGGGTTCGCTTTCGGGTTCGGGACGTTCCTGTTCGTCGCGATCCTCGTCGTGCTCGGGTTCCTCGTCCAGGCCGCGGTGGTCAACGTGTCGCTCCTGGTCACCCGCGGGAAGAAGCTCGAGTACGCGGACTTCTTCCGGTACCCGAACCTCGGCACGGTGATCCTCGTGGCGCTGCTGATCGGTCTCGCCACGGGCGTGCTCGCGATCACGATCGTCGGACCGCTCGTCTTCGTGTTCTTCGCCCAGTTCACGCTGTTCTACGTCATCGACAAGAAGCTCGGCGTCCTCGACGCGTTCAAGGCGAGCTTCTCCGTCGTGAGCACGAACCTCGGCACGGTCGTGCTGCTGTTCCTGGGCGTGTACCTGGCCGAGCTCGTCGGGACGCTCCTGTGCTACGTCGGCCTGCTCGTGGCGCTGCCCGTCGCCCAGATCGCGACGGCGTACGTGTACCGCCGGCTCAACGGCGAGCAGCCCGTCTGAGGCGGAGGGTGGCACTGCTCCCCGCGCGCCCAGGCCCCTGAGCAGCCAGGATAGGACCGAGCACGTCGAGGACGCGTGCTGCCCGCAGCACGTGACGACGAGGAACGAGGTGCACGATGACGGACCCCACGAACCCGGGCGGTCAGCCGCCCCGCGACGCCGAGCCGACGCCGGCGGACGGCTCCGGCGCTCCGGAGCAGCCCATCCAGCCGCCGGCCGGTCCGAGCCCGGCGACGCCCGAGGGCGACGTCCCGCCCGCGTCGCCGTACGGCCCGGGCGGCGCGACGCCGCAGGACCCGTCCGCCCCGCCGTCGGGGCCGCCCGCGTACGGCGCGCCGCAGGACCCCGCCGCCCCGCCGTCGGGCCCGCCCGCCTACGGCGCGCCCGGGGCGTACGGCGCTCCCGCGGGCGCACCGGGCGACCCCGCGGCCCCGGGGCCGACCGCCCCGCCGCCGGGCGCGTACCCGCCCCCGTCCGGCGCCTACCCGCCGCCGCCCGGCTCGTACCCGGCCGCGGCCGGCGGCTACGGCGCCCAGCCCGGGTACACGGGGCCCGCCTTCGCGGTGGGCGAGGCGATCTCCTACGGCTGGCGCAAGGTCACCTCGAACCTCGGGCCGTGGATCCTCGTCGCGCTGATCTTCCTCGCGGTGAACGTGGCGTGGAGCTGGATCACGGGCGGGTTCGACCAGTTCCAGGACCAGTACGACTTCAGCGACACGAACTTCGCCGCCGTCAGCGGCATCACGTTCACGAGCATCCTGCTCGGGATCGTGGGCACGGTCATCGGCTACCTGATCACCGCGTTCTTCACGCGCGGCGCGCTCGACGAGGTGGACGGGCGCCGCCCGGACGTCGCGGCGTTCTTCCGCCTCGGCAACGTCGTCAACGTGCTGCTCGCGGCGCTGATCGTCGGCATCCTCACGGGCATCGGCTTCGTGCTGTGCATCCTGCCGGGCTTCGCGGTGCTGCTCTTCTCCGCGTTCGTCTACTACGTCGCGCTCGACCAGGGCGTCGACGCGATCACGGCGATCCGGACGAGCTTCTCGCTCGTCGCCAAGAACTTCGGCCAGGTGTTCCTGCTGCTGCTCGCGCTGTTCGGCATCAACATCCTCGGCGCGATCCCGTGCGGCCTCGGCCTGTTCGTCACGATCCCGCTGAGCTACGTGGCCGTGGGCTTCGCCTACCGTCGCCTCACCGGGGGCGTGCCGGCCGCCTGACGGCCGGTCGTCGTCGTTCACCACGCCCCGGTGCCGCCCGTCGGTGCCGGGGCGCGGCGCGTCCGGACCGGGGCGAGGTCAGGACGCCGTGACGAAGTCGATGAGCTCCTCGACGCGGCCGAGCAGGGACGGCTCGAGGTCCGCGTACGTGCGCACGGTGCCGAGGATGCGCTGCCACGCGCGGCCCACGTCCTCGGCGGTCTCCGCGGGCCAGCCGAGCTCGCGCAGGATGCCGCGCTTCCACTCGGTGCCCCGCTCGATCACGGGCCAGCGCTGCAGGCCGACGCGCGCGGGCTTCACGGCCTGCCACACGTCGACGTACGGGTGCCCGAGCACGAGCACCGTGCCCGCGGGGGAGCGGCGGACCGCGTCGTCGGCGATGCGGCGCTCCTTGCTCCCGGGCACCAGGTGGTCCACGAGCACGCCGACGCGGCGCTGCGGCGTCGGGCCGAAGTCGGCGAGCGCCGCCGCGAGGTCGTCGACGCCGTGCAGGGGCTCGACGACGACGCCCTCGACCCGGAGGTCGTCGCCCCACACCTTCTCGACGAGCTCGGCGTCGTGCTTGCCCTCGACCCAGATGCGGCTGCCGCGAGCCACGCGCGCCCGCTGCCCGACGACGGCGCGCGAGCCGGACGCGGTCCGCGTCGGCGCGGCGGGGGCGCGGGACGTGACCGGGGCGGTGAGCTCGACCGGCTCGCCGTCGACCCAGAACCCGGGCCCGAGCGGGAACGTCCGCGTCCGGCCGGCGCGGTCCTCGAGCACGACGACGTGCATCCCGCCCGACTTCTCGACCCGCACGACGGCGCCGACCCACCCGGTCTGCACCTCCTCGACGACGAGCCCCCGCTCGGCGGCCTGCGGTCGGGACACCGGCCGCGCACGATGATGAACGGGGGCGGGCGTGCCGCCGCCGAGGACGTCGGACCCATAACGATCGAAAGCCACGCCGTCACCCTAGGTCAGCGCCGGACACACCCCGGCGAGATCGGCCCGTGCGTCGCGACATCGACCTCCCGAGGGTCGATCTCGGACGCTCGGGTCGATCTCGGCACGCAGCGCCCGCCGCGCGCGGTCCCGGGGAGGGGTGGTACGACGGAGCGGTGAGCCCGCAGCGCGCCGAGCCGGACCCGAACCGCTGGCGCGTGCTGCCCGTCTGCCTCGCGGTCGGCTTCGTCACGACGCTCGACGTGTCGATCGTCAACGTCGCCCTCCCGTCGATCGAGTCGTCGCTCGACGCGGGGCCGACGCAGCTCCAGCTCGTCGTCGCGGGCTACACGCTCGCGTTCGGGCTCGCGCTCGTGCCCGCCGGCCGGCTCGGCGACGCCGGCGCCCGGCGTACCCTGTTCATCGCCGGGCTGGTCGGGTTCGCGCTCATGAGCCTCGCGTGCGGGCTCGCGCCGACGGACGGGTGGCTCGCCGTCGCGCGCCTGCTGCAGGGCGTGAGCGCTGGCGTCCTCAACCCGCAGGTCGTCGGGCTCATCCAGCAGCAGTTCTCCGGGTTCGAGCGTGGCCGCGCGTTCGGCATGTTCGGCGCGACGATCGGGGTCTCGACGGCGCTGGGCCCGCTGCTCGGCGGCCTCATCATCGCGGCGGCCGGCTCCGCGGACGGGTGGCGGTGGGTCTTCCTCGTCAACCTCCCCGTCGTCGCGGTCCTATTGCCCTTCGCGTGGCGCCTCGTGCCCGCGCCACCGCCCGACGCCGCGCGCTCCGCGCGGGGCCCGCGCCGCCTCGACCTCGTCGGGCTGGCGCTGCTCGGTGCGGCGACGCTCGGCGTCATGATGCCGTTCGTCACGACGACCGGTCGCGGCGACGACGCCTCGCGCTGGTGGTGGCTGGTCGTGGCCGCCGCGGCGGGGACCGCGGCCGTCGTCTGGGAGCGGCGGTACCAGCGGCGCACCGGCGAGGCGGTGCTCGACCCGCAGGTCGTCGGGCTCGGGTCGTTCCGCAACGGCGCGCTGCTCGGCCTCGCCTACTTCGCCGGCTTCACGGGCATCTTCCTCGTGGTCACGCTCTACCTCCAGGACGAGCTCGGCTACACGCCGCTCCAGGCGGGGCTCGTGGGGACGCCGTTCGCCGTCGCGTCCGGGGTGTCCGCGTGGTTCTCGGGGCGCTGGGTCGCGCGCTGGGGCCGGCAGCTCGTCGTCGGCGGGCTGACGCTCGTCCTCGTCGGGGTCGTCGTGGCCGACGCCGTCGTGCGCCTCCTCGGGGACGAGCCGGGCGCCGTGGGGCCGGCGCTCGCGGGAGCCCTGCTGGTCGCCGGGGCGGGCAGCGGGACGGTCATCGCGCCGAACCAGACCCTCACGCTGTCCGAGGTTCCCGTGAGCCGCGCGGGGGTCGCGGGGAGCATGCTGCAGCTCGGGCAGCGCATCGGGTCGGCGGTCGGCATCTCGATCGTGCTCTCCGTGTACTACGGGGGCCTCGCGGGAGGCGACACGGCGGCGCACGCGACGGGGAGGGCGCTGCTCGTGACGATCGCGCTCGTCGCGCTCGCGCTCGTCGTCGGGCTCGCGGACCTGCGTTCGCGGCGAGCGGAGGACCGCGGGACGGGCCGCGCGGACGCGTAGGATTGGCACTCGGAGGTCGAGAGTGCCGACGCCCGCGCGCCCGCCCGGGGCGGCGACGGTGCGGCACACGGAGGTGGACGTGAGCGAGGAGCGCCGGCTCGAGGTGCTGCGGGCGATCGTCGAGGACTACGTCCTCACGCGCGAGCCCGTGGGGTCGCGCGTGCTCACCGAGCGGCACGGCCTCGGCGTGTCGCCCGCGACGATCCGCAACGACATGGCGGCCCTCGAGGACGCCGGGTACATCGCGCAGCCGCACACGTCCGCGGGCCGCATCCCCACGGACAAGGGCTACCGTCTCTTCGTCGACCGGCTCTCGGGCGTCAAGCCGCTGTCCGCGCCGGAGAAGCGCGCCATCGAGACGTTCCTCTCCGAGGGCGTGGACCTCGACGACGTCATCGCGCGCGCCGGCCGGCTGCTGGCGCAGCTCACGGGCCAGGTCGCGGTCGTGCAGTACCCGTCGCTGAGCCGGTCCGGGCTGCGGCACCTCGAGCTCGTGCCGGTCGGGGACTCGCGCCTGCTCGTCGTGATCATCACCGACACCGGGCGCGTCGAGCAGCGCACGCTCGAGGTCGCGAGCGTGCCGGACGAGGGCACCCTCGTCGAGGTCCGTGCGCGGCTCAACGCCGCCGCGGCCGGCAAGCGCCTCACGGACCTCGCCACGGGCCTCGCCGCGGTGACGGAGAGCTTCCACCCCGACGACGCCCCGCTCGTGCGCGCGGTCGGCGACCTCGTCGCCCAGACGCTCGCCGAGGAGAGCGAGGAGCGCCTCGTGCTCGCGGGCACGGCGAACCTGGCCCGTGCGGGCATGCGGTTCGAGCACGCGCTGCGCCCGGTCCTCGAGGCGCTCGAGGAGCAGGTCGTCCTCCTGGGCCTCCTGACGGAGATGGCGGCCGAGTCCGGCGTGAGCGTGCGGATCGGGCACGAGACCCAGCTCGAGGGCCTCGTGGAGACCTCCGTCGTGACGACCGGTTACGGTAACGACGGCGACACGGTCGCCCTCGTCGGCTCGATCGGGCCGACCCGCATGGACTACCCCGGGACCATCGCGGCGGTGCGCGCCGTCGCGCGCTACCTGTCACGGGTGCTCGGCACGTGAGCCTCGCCGCGGCCTCCCCGCGCGCGGCAGGCATCCACGACGACCGACCTCGTGCCGGTCTCACGACCCGCACCAGACCCTTCACGACCGGCCCCCTGCCGGCCTCACGACCCGCACCAGCAGAGAGTGACGTGTGAGCGACTACTACGAGATCCTGGGCGTGGCGCGCGACGCCAGCCAGGACCAGATCAAGAAGGCGTACCGCAAGCTCGCGCGCGAGCTGCACCCCGACGTCGCGGGCGAGGAGGCGGGCGACCGCTTCAAGGACGTGGCGCGCGCGTACGAGGTGCTCTCCAACCCGGAGAAGCGTCAGCAGTACGACCTCGGCGTCGACCCGAGCGCCCCGGGCGGCGGCGCCGGCCCCATGGGCGGCGGGTTCGGCTTCCAGGACATCTTCGAGACGTTCTTCGGCGGCGGCCAGGCGCAGCAGGGGCCCATCCCGCGCGCCCGGCGCGGCCAGGACGCGCTCGTGCGGCTCGACATCGACCTGTCCGAGGCGACGTTCGGCGCGCAGCGCGAGCTCCAGGTCGACACGGCGGTCGTGTGCGGGACGTGCGGCGGCTCGTGCTGTCGCCCGGGCACCTCGCCCCGCACGTGCGACGTCTGCCACGGCCGCGGCACGGTCCAGCGCGTGGCGCGTTCCTTCCTCGGCCAGGTCATGACGAGCGCCCCGTGCGCCGCGTGCCAGGGCTTCGGCACCGTCATCCCCGAGCCGTGCGCGGAGTGCTCTGGCGAGGGCCGCGTGCGCAGCCGCCGCAGCATCACGGTGAACGTCCCCGCGGGCGTCGACACGGGCACGCGCATCAAGCTCACCGCGCAGGGCGAGGTCGGTCCGGCCGGCGGCCCCGCGGGCGACCTGTACGTCGAGATCCGCGAGCGCAACCACGACACGTTCGTGCGCCGCGGCGACGACCTGCACTGCACGCTCCAGGTGCCCATGACCGCGGCCGCGCTCGGCACCGTCCTCGAGCTCGAGACGCTCGACGGCGCGCAGGAGATCGACCTGCGCCCGGGCACGCAGCCGGGCCAGATCGTCACGCTCAAGAACCTCGGCGTGGGGCACCTGCACGGCAGCGGCCGCGGCGACCTCAACGTCCACATCGAGGTCCAGGTGCCGCGCGAGCTCACCGAGGAGCAGGAGCAGCTCCTGCGCTCGCTCGCCGCGATGCGTGGCGAGGAGCGGCCCGAGCCGCGCCTGTCGGCCGCGCACCCCGGCGTGTTCTCGCGCCTGCGCGACAAGCTCTCCGGGCGCTGAGGGGAGCGGTCGCGTGAGTGCTCCGGTGTTCCTCGCCGAGACCGGGCTCGACGCCGTCGCGCCCGGCGACCGCTACGTCCTCGACGGCGCCGAGGGCCGCCACGCGGGCGTCGTCCAGCGCCGCGGGGCGGGGGAGCGGGTCGACGTCGTGGACGGCGACGGCCTGCGCCTGCGCTGCGTCGTCGAGCACGCCGACGCGGGCCGCGTGACCCTGCTCGTCCAGGAGGTCGACCGCGAGCCCGCGCCCGCCGTCGTCGTGACGCTCGTGCAGGCCCTGGCCAAGGGCGACCGCGACGAGATGGCGATCGAGGCGGCGACCGAGATCGGGGTCGACGTCGTAGTGCCCTGGCAGGCGGAGCGCTCCGTCGTCGTGTGGCGCGGCGAGCGCGCCGCGAAGTCCCGTGCGCGCTGGCTCGCGACGGTCCGCACGGCGACCAAGCAGGCGCGGCGCGCGCGCCTGCCGCAGGTCGAGGTGGCCGTCGACTCGCGCGGCCTCGCGGCGCGCGTGACCGACGTCGTCGCGGCCGGCGGCCGGGCGATCGTGCTGCACGAGGAGGCCGTGACGCCGCTCGCCGACGTCGCGCTGCCCGACGGCGCGACCCGTCCCGGCGGCGCGGCGCCCGAGGTGCTGGTCGTCGTCGGCCCCGAGGGCGGGATCTCCGACCGCGAGGTCGCCGACCTCACGGCGGCCGGCGCGGTCGCGGCCCGGCTGGGCCCGCACGTGCTGCGCACGTCGACGGCCGGTCCCGTCGCCGTCGCCCTCCTCGCCGAGCGGCTCGGCCGCTGGGGCGTGGCGGCCGGGCCTGCACTAGCCTCGGGGTCATGACCAGCACCGACGTACGCACGGACCCGGACTGCCTCTTCTGCCGCATCGTCGCGGGCGAGCTGCCCGCCGACGTCGTCGCGACGAGCGACCGCTCGATCGCCTTCCGGGACATCGATCCCCAGGCCCCGGTGCACGTGCTCGTCGTGCCGCGCGACCACCACGGCGACATCGCGCAGCTCGCGGCGGCCGACCCGGCGCTGCTCGCCGACGTCGTCGCGCTCGCCGACGAGGTCGCGGGCGACCAGGCCGACGGCCAGTTCCGCCTCATCTTCAACTCCGGCCCGCGCGCCGGGCAGAGCGTGTTCCACGTGCACGGGCACGTCATCGCCGGCGCGGAGCTCGGCTGGACGCCCGCCTGAGCCCTGCGCGAAAGGACGTGTGGCGCCCCGGCGCGCTCGGTACGATGGAGGCGATCTGCGGGGCCGTGGCGGCCCCGGCCCCACCGTCCGACCGAAGGAGCGCAGCGGCGCAAGCCGGCTCATGACCTCTCTGTCCCGAGAACCCGACCCTCAGCCGCACCGGGTCGAGCACCGCATCGTCATCCCGACCCACGTGCCGATGGTCGCGCTCCTCGGCAGCCGCGACTCCGTGCTCCGGGCCGTCGAGGAGGGATTCCCCTCGGTCGACGTGCACGTGCGCGGCAACGAGATCGCGGTCTCCGGTCCTCCGGGGGACGTCGCGCTCGCCTCCCGCCTGCTCGACGAGCTCGTCGAGGTCGTGGAGGCCGGCACGCAGCTCACGGCGGACGTCGTGTCGCGCTCCATCTCGATGCTCACGGCCGCGACGGCGTCGCGGCCGGCCGAGGTGCTGACGCTCAACATCCTGTCGAGCCGCGGTCGCACGATCCGGCCCAAGACGGTCGGGCAGAAGCGCTACGTCGAGGCGATCGACGCGAGCACCATCACGTTCGGCATCGGGCCCGCGGGCACGGGCAAGACGTACCTCGCGATGGCCAAGGCCGTGCAGGCGCTCCAGTCCAAGCAGGTCAACCGGATCATCCTCACGCGCCCGGCGGTCGAGGCGGGGGAGCGGCTCGGGTTCCTGCCCGGCTCGCTCACGGAGAAGATCGACCCGTACCTGCGCCCGCTGTACGACGCGCTGCACGACATGATCGACCCCGACTCGATCCCCAAGCTCATCGAGGCGGGCACGATCGAGGTCGCGCCGCTGGCGTTCATGAGGGGTCGCTCGTTGAACGATTCCTTCATCATTCTCGACGAGGCGCAGAACACGACGACCGAGCAGATGAAGATGTTCCTCACGCGCCTCGGGTTCGGGTCGCGCATGGTCATCACGGGCGACGCGACGCAGGTGGACCTGCCCGGCGGCACCCAGTCCGGGCTGCGCGTGATCGAGGACGTCCTCACGGGCGTGGACGACGTCGAGTTCTGCCGCCTCACGTCGTCGGACGTGGTGCGCCACCGGCTCGTGAGCGAGATCATCGACGCGTACGCGCGGTGGGACCTCGCGTCCGGCACCGGGGCGCGACAGGGGACGGGCGGCGCACCGCGCCGCCGGGACGACGAGCGCCGCGGACGCCCCGCGGGCAGGGACCGACGGACGAGGGACGACGCGTGAGCATCGAGGTCAACAACGAGACCGAGGCCGAGGTCGACGAGGCCGAGTTCGCGGCGCTCGCGCGCTACGTGCTCGACGCGATGCGCGTGCACCCGCAGAGCGAGCTGTCGATCCTCTTCGTCGACACCGACGTCATGACCGAGCTGCACGTGCGCTGGATGGACGAGCCGGGGCCGACGGACGTGCTCTCGTTCCCCATGGACGAGCTGCGTCCCGGCCGGGACGGCGAGGTGTCCGGCCCCGGCCAGCTCGGCGACGTCGTGCTGTGCCCGGAGGTCGCCGCGCAGCAGGCGGTGACCGCGGGGCACTCGACCGCGGAGGAGATGCTGCTGCTCACGACGCACGGCATCCTGCACCTGCTCGGCTACGACCACGCCGAGCCGGAGGAGGAGAAGGAGATGTTCGCGCTGCAGCGCAAGCTGCTCCTGACCTTCCTCGCGGGCCGGTGAGCGGCGAACCCGTCGCGCTCCTGGCGGTCCTGACCGTCCTGACGGTCGTGCTCGCCGCGGCGCTGAGCGCCGGCGAGGCGGCGGTGCTGCGCGTGACGCGCGCGGCGGTGAGCGAGGCCGCGCTCGGCGACGACCTGACGACCCCGCCGCGGCCGTCCGGGCGTCGCGCGCTGGCGCTGCTCGCGGACCCGGCCGCGACGGCCCGTTCCGTCGGGTTCGTGCGCGTCGTCGCCGAGGTCGCCGCGATCACGTGCCTCACGCTGCTCGTCGCGGCGTGGCTGGAGCCGTGGTTGCAGGTCCTGCTCGTCGCGCTGGCGGTGAGCGTCGTCGTCGGCCTCCTCGTCGTGCGGGTCAGCCCGCGGTCGCTGGGCCGCCGGCACGCCGTCCGCGTCCTGCTCGCGCTCTCGGGGCTCCTCACGGGGATCGTCGCCGCGACCCGCTGGCTCACGCGCCTCGCGCCCGCCCCCGACTCGGGGGCGCACGAGCGCGAGCTCCAGGACATGGTGGACCGCGTGAACGAGTCCGACGTCATCGAGGAGGAGGAGCGCGAGCTCATCCGCTCCGTCTTCGAGCTGGGCAGCACCCTCACGCGCGAGGTCATGGTCCCGCGGACGGACATGGTCACGACCTCGCGGGACACGCCGCTGCGCAAGGCGCTGTCGCTGTTCCTGCGCTCGGGCTTCTCCCGCATCCCCGTGACCGGGACGTCCGCGGACGACCTCGTGGGCGTCGCCTACTTCAAGGACGTCGTGCGGGTGCTGCAGGGCGGCCCGGGGGCGGACGCCCGGCCGGTCGACGACGTCGCGCGCGCCGCGATCTTCGTGCCCGAGTCCAAGCCCGTCGACGATCTCCTGCGCGAGATGCAGGCGTCGTCGTCGCACATCGCCATGGTCGTCGACGAGTACGGCGGCATCGCCGGGCTCGTGACGATCGAGGACGCGCTCGAGGAGATCGTCGGCGAGCTGACCGACGAGCACGACCGCCCCGAGCCCGAGGTCGAGGACATCGGCGAGGGCGTGCTGCGCGTGCCCGCGCGGGTCGGCGTGGACGAGCTCGGCGAGCTCTTCGGGCTCGACCTGGACGACGACGACGTGGACACCGTCGGCGGCCTGCTCGCCAAGGCCCTCGGCAAGGTCCCGCTGCCCGGCTCCGTCGCCGACGTGCACGGCCTGCGGATCGAGGCCGACCGGGTCGAGGGCCGGCGCAAGCAGCTCGCGACCGTCCTCGTGTCCCACGCCGCGGCCCCGACGCCGCCCGCGGCACCCCACGAGCCGGAGACCCCGGCCGACACCCGACCCTCCCTCCCGACCGTGAAGGACACCCCGTGAGCACGACCACCCCCGAGCACCGCTCCGGATTCGCCTGCCTGGTCGGGCGGCCCAACGCGGGCAAGTCGACCCTGACGAACGCGCTGGTCGGCCAGAAGGTCGCCATCACGTCCGGGCGGCCGCAGACGACCCGCCACACGATCCGCGGGATCGTGCACCGCCCCGACGCGCAGCTCGTCCTCGTCGACACCCCGGGCCTGCACCGGCCCCGCACGCTGCTCGGCGAACGCCTCAACGACCTCGTGCGCGAGACGCTGACGGAGGTCGACGTCATCGCGTTCTGCCTGCCCGCGGACCAGAAGATCGGGCCGGGCGACCGGTTCATCGCGAACGAGCTCGCCGAGCTGATGCGCGGGCGCCGCGGCACGCCCGTGGTCGCCGTCGTGACGAAGGCCGACCTCGTGGACCGCGGCACGCTCGCCGCGCACCTGCTCGCCGTGGACCGGCTGGGGGAGACCGCGGGCGGCTGGGCGGACATCGTGCCGGTCTCGGCGCAGGACGGCTACCAGGTGGACGTCCTCACCGACGTCCTGGTCTCGCACCTCCCCGAGGGGCCGGAGCTCTACCCGGGCGGCGAGCTCACCGACGAGCCCGAGGCGGTGATGGTCGCGGAGCTCGTGCGCGAGGCCGCGCTCGAGGGCGTGCGCGACGAGCTGCCGCACTCGCTCGCCGTCCAGGTCGAGGAGATCGTGCCCCGCGAGGGCAGCGGGGACGAGGCCACCGGCCGCCCGCCGCTGCTCGACGTGCGGGTCAACCTCTTCGTCGAGCGCGACTCGCAGAAGGCGATCGTCATCGGCCGGGGCGGCTCGCGGCTGCGCGAGGTCGGGACCCGCGCGCGGCACGGCATCGAGGCGCTGCTCGGCGCGCGCGTCTACCTCGACCTGCACGTGAAGGTCGCCAAGGACTGGCAGCGCGACCCCAAGCAGCTCCACCGGCTCGGGTTCTGAGGCGGGCCGCGCCCGGACGGGGGAGAGCCCCCGTCCGCGCGTCGGGGCCGCACCAGGGACCGGCGTCGTGGGTGCGACGTACGATTCCCCGGTGATCTTCCGGACCGCCGCGACCACCGCCGCGCTCGCGATCGTCCTCGCGATCGTCGGCGCGGTCACGGGACCGCAGTGGGACCCGGTGCCCGTGACCGAGCACCTGGAGCCCACGACGCCCGACACGACGATCGGGGGCCAGCCTCCCGGCGGCGCCGACCCCGTCGGCACGTACGACGTGCGCGAGACGGACGTGACGATCCGGCTCGACGGCGCGACGGTCGGGGGCATCCTGCGCGAGCCCGTCGACGCGGGCGACGACCTTCCGGGCGTGGTGTTCGTGCACGGCGCGGGCACGGGCCTGGCGACGGAGGCCTTCGTGGACGTCGCGGCCGACCTCGCGAGCGCCGGTGTCGTCACCCTCGTGCCGGACAAGCGCCTCGACACGTACACGACGCGTCACCGCGACTACGAGGCGATGGCGCGCGACTACGAGCGCTCCGTGGACCTGCTCCGGGCGCGACCCGGGGTCGACCCGGACCAGGTCGGGCTGTACGGGGAGTCGGAGGGCACGTGGATCGTGCCCGTGATGGCCGTCGAGGACCCGACGATCGCGTTCTCCGTGCTCGTGTCCGCCCCGGTCGTTCCGCCGCGCCAGCAGGCCGCGTTCGCGGTCGACAGCTACCTGCGCAACACGGACGTCCCGCACGGGGTGTTCCGGGCGATCCCGCGGGCGGTCGGCATGGCGATCCCCGGGGGCGGCTTCGAGTACGCCGACTTCGACGTCGAGCCGTTCCTCGAGCGGCTCACCCAGCCCGTCCTCGTGGTCTACGGCACCGCGGACCCGTCGATGCCGGTCGAGCAGGGGGCGCGGCAGATCCTCGACGCGACGGGGCCGTCGTCGGCGTCGGGCGGCGCCGACGTGACCGTGCGGTTCTACGAGGACGCGAACCACGGGATCAAGATCGACGACGTGCTCGTCCCCGACTTCCCGCGCGACCTCGGCGCCTGGATCACGTCCCTCCCCGACAGCGCGACCGCGCAGCCCCAGGTCGCCGGGGCCGAGCCGAACCAGCAGTACCTCGCCGGTCCCGTCCCCACCCCGCGGTGGCTCGGCAACGGCGACCTCCTCGTCGGGCTCGTGCTCGGCGCGGTGGGTCTCCTCGTGCTCGGGCCGCTCGTCGGGCTCGCCGGAGGGTTCGTGCGCCGCCTGCGCCGCGTCGCCGGGCGCCCGAGCGCGCCCGCCGGTCTCGCGCCCGGCTTCCGCGCGCCGCTCGCCGGGCTCGGCGTGGGCGCCCTCGGGACGACGGTGGCCCTCGTGGTCTACCTCGTCGCCGTCGCCCGGCTCGCCCTCGACTACGAGAAGGACGCCTGGGTCGTGCAGGGCGGGTGGATCGGGGTGCGGCTCGTCGGGCTCGCGACGCTCGTCGCCGCGGCCCTCCTGATCAACCGCTCCGCCGAGGTCCGGACGGCCCGGCGCGCCGCGGCGGACCTCGCCGACGCGGCCGGCACCGGCGTCGAGGAGGGCCGGGCCGGGGCGCTGCGGGTCGCGCGGGGCCTGACGACGCGCGTCATGCTGTGGTGCGTCGTCGCGGGTGCGGCGATCCTCCTCGTGATCCTCGCGTACTGGGGCGTGTACCAGCTCGGCATCTGACCGCCCGCCCGGGCGCGGGCGCCTCCGCGTGCGTATCGTGGACAGGTGAGGCGCCGTCGGCTCGCGCAGGACCGGGCGGCTCGTGCCGGGCACGTCACCCACGAGCCGACGACGGACGGTGCCAGCGCGTCGGCGGGTGCCGTCAGCTTCGAGCTCCTGCCCCCCGAGCTGCGCACGGACGACCGCTTCGACGCCGTGTTCGACGGCGAGCCGGAGGCTGCGAGCGACGGCGACCGGTCGGGGCGCACGGCCCCGGGCACCCTCGGCGACGGGCGCCGTGGCCCGCACGCCCGGAGCGCCGGGACCGCCTCGCGACCCGCGACGGCCGCGGCGGGATCCGCCCGGACCGCGCGCGAGCGCGGACGGTCCCGGCGCAGCGACGGCACGGACGCACCGCGGCGCGCCTGGTACGCGCACCCCGTCCCGTGGGTCGCCGTCGCGGTCGCCGCCGCGTTCGCGGGCTCGGTCGCCTTCACCGCCTCGATGGAGGACGCGCGGCCCGTCGACGTCACCGCGCTCGCGGGCGGGCTGCGCCCCCTCGACGCACCGCCCGAGCCGCGGTGGTCCGTGCCGGTCGCGCCGGGCTCCGAGGTCGTCCCGGCAGTGGGCGCCGTCGTCACGGTCGACGGCGCGCTCACGGCGCACTCGGTCGAGGACGGCTCGGTCCTCTGGCGGTCCGAGCGGCTCGGCGACCGGGCCACGTGCCTGCCGGCCCAGGGCGAGCCGGCCCGGGAGGTGGTGGTGTGCGCCGTGCCGTCGGGGTGGCGCGAGCAGGTCGCCCGGCTGGTCACCGTCCGGTCCGCGACGGGCGAGGTCGTCGGCGACCGGACCGTCGAGACCGCGGGCCGCCTGTCGGTCGTGCCCGTCGGCGCCGGCGACGTCGTGCGCGCGTGGTGGCGGGGTGGCGAGGTCGCGCTCGTGCGCGAGGACGCGGCGACCGGAGAGGTCCGCTGGGACCGGTCGCTCCCGCACGACGGGCTCGGGCGCGGGGGCGACGTCGTGCTCGACGTCCGCCGCGGGGTGGTCGACGTCCTGGCGCCGGGCGTCGCCGCGGCGCTCACGGAGGACGGCCGCTCGCTCGTCGAGGACGACGTGTGGACGATCGTGCGGCTCCAGGACGGCCGCTACGTCGGGAACGAGTACGGGCGCGGCACGGCGACCGTCTTCACGGCCGCGGGCGAGCCGGACTTCCGGATCAAGGGTCGCGTCCTCGAGGCACCCCTCTCGGACGGTTCCGCGCCCGGCGTGATCGTCACCAACACGTTCGGGAGCATCGTGGGGGTCGACGCGGCGACCGGCTCGGAGCTCTGGTCCCTCCCGGGCACCGGCCTGCGTGCCGTCGCGCGCGTCGACGGGCGCGTCGTCGTCCAGACGGACTCGGCGTACCGCAGCGTCGACGCGCGCACTGGGGAGGAGGCCTGGGCCGTGACCGTCGACGACAGCGGGCCCTGGCCGGTGCTCACGGACGGACGGTCGCTCTTCGTGACCGAGCGCGGCCGCGAGGGTCAGGGGCTCGTGTCGCTCGCGCTCGACGACGGGGCCGTCGAGTGGCGCTGGGCCCTGCCCGAGAACACGTACCACGTGGTCGCGGTCGAGGGCCGCCTCTTCCTGCTCGGCGCGGACCGGCTGACGGCCGTGTCCTGAGCCGTCCCGTCGTATCGGGGGTCCGCGCCGCGTGGGCGCTTGAAGACGCACGTGATGAACCGGTAGAAACGGTCGGGGCCCGTCGGGCCGGCGTGCGTGCGTACGGCACGGCGCGACAGCGTAGGGAGTGCACGATGACCAACCAGACAGAGCCGGCCGAGGACCCGCAGCCGCGCGCTGCGGGCACCGGGCCGACCACGGCGCCCGACGGCGTCGCGGTGGGTGACGGGGACTCCTCGGCCGAGCGCGCACCGGGTGGGGCGCCTGCGGAGCCGGGCGCGGGGGACGACGGCGGACAGGGCGGCGTCGAGGAGGCCGAGGCTCCCGCGGGGCCGGCCGCCACGGCCACCGCACCAGGTCCGGTCTCGCCCTTCGCCGGGATGCCCGTGAGCGACTACGTGCGTGACGGCGTCGCGGCCCTTCTGCTCCTCGTGTCCCTCGCACTGCCGTGGGACGCCGCGAGCCGCGCGTCCGACAAGATCGAGGTCGTCCTGCTGACGATCCTCTCCCTGCTCACCCTCGCGCTGCCGTACCTCGCCCGCACCGGGGTGCTGCCCGCGACGTGGACCGTGCACACGACGCGGAAGGTCCGTCTGCTCGCCAACGCCCCGTACGTCCTCCTCGTCGGCGTCTACCTCGTCGTCGACGTCGTCGGGGGCGGGGACTTCGGCGACGGCTGGGGCGGCGTCGGCTCCGCGGCCGCACTCGGGCTCGCGGGCGCGATCCTCGCGGCGCAGCCGCGCGAGAGCGAGCTCGGACCGCAGGACCAGGACCGCGCGGTCACGAACCGCTGGCTCCAGGCGCTCCTCGCGGGGGCCGCGGTCCTGGCGGTGACCGTCCTGCTCACGATCATCCTGACCGTCACGGGGACCCGCCTCGGCGGCGCGCTCCTCGTCCTGTTCGTGCTCGTCTCCGCGCTCTTCGTCCTCGCGCTCGTCGGCCTGCCGACGTACGGCACGTGGCGCCGGTCCGAGGCGGCGCGCCTCACGCTCGTCGGGCTGGGGGTCATCCTCGCGGTGGCGTTCGTGCTGGGCTCGGGCAACAACGGGCTCGTCACGATCGAGAGCACGCACCGCGGCCGGTTCGGGCTCGTGCTCGTCCCGGCGCTCGCCGCGATCGCCGCGGCGCCTGCGGTGCACCGCGCGATGACGGTGGCCGACCCCGTGAAGACCTGGGTGCGCGTCGCCGTGAACGCCCTCGACCTCGCGCTCGTCGTCGCCGGGTACGTCGCCGTGAGCGCCGTGCTCACGCTGGCCGAGGGCGCTCGCGGCGTGCCGGTCGTGCTCGCCGTCGTGGTGGGCGTGCTCGCGGCGGCCGTCGCGTTCGTCGCGCGCCGCTCGCTCGCCCGCGACGCGACGACCGGCCGGCCGCTCGCCCTCGGTGGCGCCGGTGTCGTCGCGCTGCTGGGCATCGTCCTGCTCGTCGTGACGTCCAACCGGGTCGTGCTCGGCGGTGGCGTCGAGCACGTGCTCCTCGCGTTCGGGCTCCCGCTGCTCGTCGTCGGTGCCCTGACGGTCCCGCGCGAGGTGCGCGCGTACTTCGCCGAGCACCGTCCGGTCCCGGCCGCTGCCGCCGGGGCGGCGGCGCAGGCGTACGTCTGGCAGCCGCCCGCGCCCAAGCCGGTCCGGCAGGCGCCCGTCGCGCCGTCCGGACCCGCGGCGGCGCCGCCGCCGGCCGGTTCCTACCCCGGGGCGCCGCACGGTGGTGCGGCGTACCCGGTGGCTGCGCAGACCGGTCCGGTCGCCGCGCAGCAGCCGGACCAGGGCCGCTGGGCGCCTGCAGGCGGCGACGCCACCGAGGTCCTCCCGGTCCAGCAGGTCGAGCCCGAGCGCAGCGGGTACGCGGCACGCCCGGGGCTCGACCCCGACCAGGGCCCCGCGACCGCCGTCATGCCGGCGTACCAGGAGGGGCAGCCGGGCACCGGCCCGCAGCCGACCGCGCAGCCCGGCGCCGGGTCGCCCGCGCAGGGCCACCAGGGGTACGGCCAGCAGGGATACCCCCAGCCGGGCTACCAGCAGCAGCCGCAGCAGGGCTACGGCGGTGGCTACGGGCAGCAGCCCACGGCGCAGCCGCAGCAGTCGTACTCCCCGCCCGCCCAGGTCCCGGGCTTCACGGCCGCCCAGGCGCTCGACCCGAGCACGCCGCTCGAGGTCCTCGCGCAGATCGTCCAGGACGCGCCGCACCTGCGTCCCCAGGTGGCGGCGAACCCGTCCACGTACCCGGCGCTGCTGGAGTGGCTCGGCAACCTCGGCGACCCCGCCGTCGACGCCGCGCTGCGCTCGCGCCGCTGACCGAGCGACGACGCCCGGTCGCCCTCCCTCGGAGGCGGCCGGGCGTCGTCGTGCCACCCGGCGAGAGGGACGGGCGGGGCCGAGCCCCGGACCTCCGCGGCCCGCGCGTGCGACGTGCCCGAGGAACGGACGTCCGCGGGGCACGGACCGCGGAGGAGTACAGTGGCGTCGTGCACCTGATGCGGCAGCTCCTCCTTCGTTGCCGCGGCGAGGCTCTCTAGCCGGTCCCTCGTCGCGGTGGTCGGTGTGCCGGCTGACACCCATCAGACGACCCGAAGGACCCACGATGAACGCCTCAGCCCCCTCCTCGACGCCGACCGCCACGGACGCGAACCCGCAGCAGCCGTCGGGCATGCCGATCCACAAGTACCTGCCGTTCCACCGGCAGATCGACGTGTCGGTGCCCGACCGCACGTGGCCCGACAAGCGCATCGAGACCGCCCCCCGCTGGTGCGCGGTGGACCTGCGCGACGGCAACCAGGCCCTCATCGAGCCCATGAACGCGGAGCGCAAGCTGCGCATGTTCGAGCTGCTCGTCGAGATGGGCTACAAGGAGATCGAGGTCGGCTTCCCGTCTGCCTCGCAGACCGACTTCGACTTCGTCCGGATGCTCATCGAGGAGGACCGCATCCCCGACGACGTCGTCATCCAGGTCCTGACGCAGTCGCGCGAGCACCTCATCGCCCGCACCTACGAGGCGATCAAGGGCGCGAAGCAGGCGATCGTCCACCTGTACAACTCGACGTCTGTGCTCCAGCGCGAGGTCGTGTTCCGCTCCGACCCCGAGGGCATCATCGCGATCGCCGTCGACGGCGCGCGGCTGTGCAAGAAGTTCGAGGAGACGGTCCCCGAGACCACGGTCTACTACGAGTACTCGCCCGAGTCGTACACGGGGACCGAGCTCGAGTTCGCCGCCCGCATCTGCAACGAGGTGCTCGACGTCTTCGAGCCCCGCCCGGACCGCAAGGTCATCATCAACCTGCCCGCGACGGTCGAGATGGCGACGCCCAACGTCTACGCCGACTCGATCGAGTGGATGAACCGGCACCTGAACCACCGCGAGAACGTCGTCCTGTCGCTGCACCCGCACAACGACCGCGGCACCGCGGTCGCCGCGGCCGAGCTGGGCTACCAGGCGGGCGCCGACCGCATCGAGGGCTGCCTGTTCGGCAACGGCGAGCGCACCGGCAACGTGTGCCTCGTGACGCTGGGGATGAACCTGTTCAGCCAGGGCATCGACCCGCAGATCGACTTCTCCGACATCGACCACGTGCGCCGCACCGTCGAGTACTGCAACCAGCTCGGCGTGCCCGAGCGCCACCCCTACGCCGGCGACCTCGTCTTCACGGCGTTCTCCGGCTCGCACCAGGACGCCATCAAGAAGGGCTTCGACGCGATGGCCGCCCACGCGGAGGCCGAGGGCAGGACGGTCGACGACCTCGTCTGGGCCGTCCCGTACCTGCCGATCGACCCCAAGGACGTCGGCCGCTCCTACGAGGCCGTCATCCGCGTCAACTCGCAGTCCGGCAAGGGCGGCATCTCCTACCTGCTGAGGTCGGAGCGCCACCTCGACCTGCCGCGGCGCCTGCAGATCGAGTTCAGCCAGGCGGTGCAGCACCACACCGACCAGCAGGGCACCGAGGTCACGGGCGACGACATCTGGCGGATCTTCTCCGACGAGTACCTGCCCGTCGAGCCCGACTCCGGCCTGGAGCCGTGGGGTCGGCTCAAGCTGCGCTCCACGCGCGCGTCGTCGAGCGAGGACGGTCCGGACACCCTGAGCGTCGACGTGCTCGACCGCGGCGAGGAGCTGACGCTCGAAGGCACGGGCAACGGCCCGGTCGCGGCGTTCGTCGACGCGATCGCGCAGGTGGGCGTCGACGTCCGCGTGCTCGACTACGCCGAGCACGCCCTGTCCGAGGGCGGCGACGCGCTCGCCGCCGCCTACGTCGAGTGCCAGGTGGGCGACGACGTCCTGTGGGGCGTCGGGATCGATCCGTCGATCACGACCGCCTCGCTCAAGGCCATCGTGTCCGCGGTGAACCGCGCGGAGCGCACCGCCTCCTGAGACGCAACGCAGCCCCCGCCCGACCCGTCGGGCGGGGGCTGCGTCGTGCTGACGAAAAGCGAGAAGTCGCCCCCGCCGGCAGCCTGGGAGGGGCACCTTCTCGCATCTCACGACCGGGGGCCCGGTGTGGGTCGGCACGGGGCGTGGGTGGGATGGCGGACAATAGGGGCGTGGTGCTGTACCGAGACGACGCGATCGTGCTGCGCGCCCAGAAGCTGGGCGAGGCGGACCGCATCGTCACCCTCCTGACGCGCGAGCACGGGAAGGTGCGCGCCGTCGGCAAGGGCGTGCGTCGCACGTCGTCCCGGTTCGGGGCGCGGCTGGAGCCGTTCATGGTCGTCGACGTCCAGCTCTACGCGGGGCGGTCCCTGGACACGGTGACGCAGGCGGAGACGATCGGCCCGTACGCGCGGCGGATCTGCGAGGACTACGGTCTGTACACGGCGGGCGCCGTGATGCTCGAGACCGCGGAGCGGCTCGTCGCCGACGAGAGAGAACCCGCCGTGCAGCAGTACTGGCTGCTCGCGGGGGCGCTCCGGGCGCTGTCCGAGCAGACGCACGCCCCCGGCCTGGTGCTGGACTCCTACCTCCTGCGCGCGCTCGCCGTCGCCGGCTGGGCGCCGTCGTTCGAGGACTGCGCACGGTGCGGCGAGCCGGGCCCCCACCACGCGTTCGCCGTCGCGCAGGGGGGCGCGGTGTGCTCGCGCTGTCGTCCGCCCGGGTCGACGGCACCCGCCCCCCAGACCTTCGCCCTCCTCGCCGCGCTGCTCGCGGGGGAGTGGGAGACTGCCGACGCCTCGGACGCGCGGCACCGCAAGGAAGCGAGCGGCCTCGTGGCCGCCTACAGCCAATACCACCTGGAGAGAACGTTGCGATCACTGCGCATGGTCGAGCGGGACGCGCCCGCCGCCCCGTCTGCCGCCTCGCCCGCGGGGCCGGTCGGCGTCGTCGCCGACCGCCGGGGTGCGGGGGCGGACGCCTGATGGCGAAGCGGACCTACGCGGCGCCGTTCCCGCACCCGAGCGGTGCGCGGCCCCCGGCGATCCCGGCGCAGTTCGTGCCGAACCACGTGGCCGTCGTCATGGACGGCAACGGCCGCTGGGCCAACGCGCGCGGGCTGCCCCGCACCGCGGGCCACGAGGCCGGCGAGGCGGCGCTGCTCGACGTCGTCGCGGGGGCGATCGAGATCGGCGTCAAGCACGTGTCGGCGTACGCGTTCTCGACGGAGAACTGGAAGCGCTCGCCCGACGAGGTGCGGTTCCTCATGGGCTTCAACCGCGACGTCATCCGGCGACGTCGTGACGAGATGGACTCGTGGGGAGTCCGCGTGCGCTGGGCAGGGCGTCGTCCTCGCCTCTGGGCGTCGGTGATCAAGGAGCTCGAGGTCGCGGAGGAGCAGACGAAGGAGAACGACGTCTGCACCCTGACGATGTGCGTCAACTACGGCGGGCGCGCGGAGATCGCCGACGCCGCGGCCGCCATCGCGCGCGAGGTCGCCGCGGGGCGGCTCGACCCCGGCAAGGTCACCGAGCGGACGATCCAGCAGCACCTCGACGAGCCCGACCTGCCGGACGTCGACCTCTTCCTGCGCAGCTCGGGCGAGCAGCGCACGTCCAACTTCATGATCTGGCAGGCCGCCTACGCGGAGCTCGTGTTCCTCCCCGAGCCGTGGCCCGACGTCGACCGCCGGTCGCTGTGGCGCGCGGTCGAGGAGTACGCGCGGCGCGACCGTCGCTACGGCGGTGCGGTGGACGCGGTGGGCGGCACGGTCTGACGTCGTACGCTCGCCGTGCGGGGCGCGCCGGTCGTCGTCGGGACGCCGTGGGCGCCGGCCGGTAGCGTGCGCGGCATGGCTCTGAGCATCGGCATGGTGACCGTCGACTCCACCGACCCGCGACCGCTCGCGCACTGGTGGGCGCGCCAGCTCGGCGGGCGGGTCGTCGACGAGTCGGACGGATGGTTCCTCGAGGTCGTGCCCGCCGAGGGGGTGACCGCACCCGTCCTCGGCTTCCAGCGCGTCGAGGACCCGACCCCCGGCAAGAACCGCCTGCACCTCGACCTCGGCGCGTCCGACCGCGAGGCGGACGTCGCCGCGCTCGTGGCGGACGGCGCGACGTTCGTCGCGGAGCACACGGTCCCGGGCTACCGCTGGGCCGTGCTCGCGGACCCGCAGGGCAACCAGTTCTGCGTCGGCGCGGCCGACGGCTCCGCGACGACGGTCGGCTGAGGCGCCGGGGGACGTCCGGTCCGTCAGCCCGCGAGCACGTCGAGCCGGGCGGCGAGCTCGACCGGTCGGCTGAGCGCCACGAGGTGCCCGCCGGGCAGCGTCTCGACGTCGGCGCCCAGGCGCTCGCGCGCGACGGCGCGCTGGAAGGCCACGGGGAAGAGGCGGTCGTCGTCACCCTGGAGCACGACCGTGGGCGCTGTCGGCCAGGCGCGGGCCGGCCAGGGCTCGGCGAACGAGCGTTCGGACGGCTGCCGGTCGCTGCGCTGCACGGCGGCCGCGACCGCCTCGGGCACGTCGTGGAGGAAGTCGTCCACGGGGTCGAACGGCCCGAGGCCCGTCGCGGCACGGCGCGCTGCGTGGTCCGTCGCGCGCCACCAGTCGGCGCCCGACTCGCCCGGCAGCGGGATCATCGGGTTGAGCAGCACGAGCAGGCGGACCGGATCGCGCTCGCACACGAGCGGGCCCACGTACGCGCCCATGGACTGGGCCACGACGACGAGGTCGTCCCGCTCGGCGGGTCCGGCCGCGCGGTGCAGGGTCGCGACGGCGACGTCGGTGAGGTCGGCCCAGCCGTAGGCCTCGTCGTGCTGGGGCAGGTCGACGGGGACCGGGAGGTGACCGAGCCGGGCGAGCTCGGGCGCGAGCAGGTCCCAGTACGCGGGGTCGCCGCCGGCGCCGGGCAGCAGGAGGAACGTGGTCATGCCCGTTCGGACGGTCGGGCGCGCGTCATCTCATCGGTCGAGGCGCGGCGCGTCCTGCGTGTCCTGGACGCGGGGGTCGAGGACGAGACCGTCTCCCTCGAGGGCGGCGATCGCACCCGCCGGAGCGACGGTCTCCCGGGCGGCGCGGCGTCGAACCATGACGACCACCCCCACGGCCACGCCGACGACCAGCAGGACCAGGGCCGCGACGCCCCACGGCGACCCGGTCGCCGCGGCGAAGGCGGCCGTCCACACGGCCCAGCCGACGGTCGCGTAGATGGTCGCGTGGACCGCGCACCCGAGCGTCATCGCGGCGAGGTAGCGCCCGAACGGCATCCGGACGACCCCCGCGGCGGCGTTCACGACGGTCTTGGTCCCGGTCGCGAGGAAGGACACGGGGACGGCGAGGACGCCCCAGCGGCGGACGGTCTCGATCCCGCGCGCGGCAGAGCGTCCGGACAGCCAGGCGTGGACGCGCGCGACCCACGGCTTCACGGGCCGCGTGCGGTCGAGCGTCCACGTCGTGACCAGCCGCGCGATCCAGTACGTCGCCTGCGTCCGCACGAACGCGATCGCGAAGAAGAACGCGAAGAGCGCGGCGAACGGGGCGCCGTCCAGCGCGTCGGGCACGGCTCAGTCCCGCGCGGAGGCGCGTGCGCACCCCGCGCACGTGCCGAACAGCTCGATCGTGTGCTGGATGTCGACGAACCCGTGCGACGTGCCCACCTGGTTGGCCCACGTCTCGACGGTCGGGCCGTCGATCTCGACCGTGCGGCCGCACGTGCGGCACACGAGGTGGTGGTGGTGCTCGCGGCGCTCGCACCGGCGGTAGAGGTTCTCGCCCTCCTCGGTGCGCAGCACGTCGACGTCGCCGCCGCCCGCGAGGCTCTGGAGCGTGCGGTAGACGGTCGCGAGCCCCACGTTGTCCCCGCGGGTGCGCAGGATCTCGTGGAGCTGCTGGGCGCTGCGGAAGTCGTCGAGGTCCTCGAGCGCGTCCGAGACGGCGGCGCGCTGCCGGGTCATGCGCTGCACGTGTCACCTCCGGGTGTGCGGTTCGACGCCCCCGAGGGTACGAGGTCGAGCTCGACGTCGTCGGGGATGTCCGGGTGCGGGTCGCGCGCCACGCGCGGGCGTCGGCGGACCCACAGCGACCGCAGGACGGCGACGAGCAGGTAGGTCGCGATCGCGAGGACCACGATGGTCGCACCCGGCGAGACGTTGTTCCAGTAGGTGAAGGACAGCCCCACGACGCACACGACCACGCCGACGACCGACGCGACGAGCATCGTCCGGCGGAACGAGCGCGTGACGAGCTGCGCGACCGCGACGGGCACGATCATCAGCGCGCTCACGAGCAGCAGCCCGACGACCCGCATCGACACCGTCACGGTGAGCGCGGCGACGACGGCGACGGCGATGTTGAGCGTGCGCACGGGCAGGCCCGACGCGCGCGCGAACTCCTCGTCGTGGCTCACGGAGAACAGCGCGGCGCGCAACCCGACCCCGACGAGCAGGATCACCGCGCTGAGCACGACGGTGAGGACGAGGTCCGACGACGTGACGGTCGAGATGGAGCCGAAGAGGTACTGCATGAGGCTCCCGGACGAGCCGCCCGCGAGGCCGATGAGCAGGACGCCGCCCGCGATGCCGCCGTAGAAGAGCAGCGCGAGCGCGAGGTCGCCGCTCGTGCGGCCGCGCTCGCGCACGACCTCGATGGCGACCGCACCGAGCACGGCGGCGACCACCGCGCCGGGGATCGCGAGCGCGTCGTTCGGGACGACGCCCATCGCGGCCCCGACGAGCCACCCGAGCGCGACGCCGGTGAGGGCGACGTGCCCGATGCCGTCGCCGAGGAGCGAGAGCTTGCGCTGCACGAGGTACGTGCCCACCACGGGCGCGCTGACGCCGACCAGGAGCGCGGCGAGGAGGGCGCGCTGCATGAGCGGGTCGGTGAGCATGAGGGAGATCTCGGAGAACAGCGTGGTCATGAGGCCGTCCTGGGTGCGTGACCCGCGGCGAGGTCGGGGTTCAGGGTGTCGGTGAGGCCCGTCTCCGGACCGGCCGTGCGGTTGTCGGTGTCCGCGGGCTCGTGCGGGTGGAGGTGCTGGTGCGTGGCGCCCGCGTGGGTCGACGACGCGCGGGGCGGGGCGCCGTCGTGCACGACGCGGCCGTGCCGCAGCACGACGGCGCGCTCGATGAGCGGGGCGAGCGCGCCGAGCTCGTGGAGGACGACGAGCACCGTGAGCCCGTCGCCGACGAGCCGCGTCATGGTCGCGGCGAACGCCTCCTGGCTGGGCTTGTCCACGCCGGCGACGGGCTCGTCGAGGACGAGGAGGTCGGGCCGGCGGACCAGGGCGCGCGCGATGAGCACGCGCTGCTGCTGGCCGCCCGACAGCTCGGCGGTGGAGTCGTCCGCGCGGTCGGCGAGCCCGACGAGGTCGAGCGCCTCGACCGTGCGCGCACGCCAGCCGCGGGGGAGCCGGAGCCGGCCGCCGCCGAGGAGCCCGGAGGCGACGACCTCGGACGCCGTGGACGGCATGCCCGACGGCGCGGCGACGCGCTGCGGCACGTAGCCCAGACGTTGCCAGGGCAGGCGAGGACCGAGCGGTGCGCCGAACAGGTCGACGGAGCCGCGGGACAGCGGGACGATCCCGACGAGCGCCCGCACGAGCGTCGACTTGCCCGAGCCGTTGGCACCGAGGACCGCGACGACCTCGCCGGCGCCGACGGTCAGGTCGATCCCGCGCAGGATCTCGCTCCCGCTGAGGGTCACGTGGACGTCGCGCGCGGCGACGAGCTCCGCCGCGCCCGTCATGAGCAGGCGAGGCCGGAGGTGAGCGCCTCGAGGTTGGACTCCATGACCTCACGGTAGTCCGTCGCACCCTCCGCGAGGCTCTCGATCGGGTCGAGGAGGGCGGTCTGCACGCCGAGGTCGTCGGCGAGCGTCTGGGTCACCTTGGGGCTCACGAGCGTCTCGAAGAAGATCGTGGTCACGCCGTTCTCGCGGACGATCTCGCCGACCTCGCGCAGGCGCGCGGGCGACGGCTCGGCCTCGGGGTCGATGCCCGAGACGCCCACCTGGTGCAGGTCGTAGCGCTCCGCCAGGTAGCCGAACGCCTCGTGCGACGTCACGAGCGTCGCCCCCGAGCACGGCGCGAGCGACTCGGCGAGCTCGGTGTCGAGGTCGTCGAGGTCGGCGGTGAGGGCGGCGGCTCCGGCGGCGTAGTCGTCCGCGTGGTCGGGGTCGATCGCGGAGAGCTCGTCGGCGACGGCGTCGCCGACCGCGGCGAGGCGCGTCGGGTCGAGCCAGAAGTGCGGGTCGGTCGCGCCGTGGTCGTGGCCGTCGCCGGACTCGTCCGCGTGCTCGGCGTGCTCCTCCGCGCTCTCGTCGGCGTGCTCGCCCTCGCCGCCGGGGTGCTCCTCGAGCCCGGCGGACTCGGCGGCGTCCACGACGTGCTCCGGGGCGCGCTGCTCGATGCCCTCGTCGACGGCGGGCTGGAAGCCGGAGAGGTAGACGACGAGGTCGGCGTCGCCGATCGCACGCACCTGGGCGGGCGCGAGCTCGAGGTCGTGCGGCTCGGCCGCGGGCGGGGTGAGGTTGGAGACGTCGACGTGCTCGCCGCCGACCTGCTCGACGACGTACTGGAGCGGGTAGAACGACGCGAGCACCTGGAGGCGCCCGTCGTCGCTGCCGCCGGCGCCGGGGGAGTCGCCGGGGGAGCACGCCGCGACGAGCGCGGCCGTGGCGAGGGCGGCGGTGGTGGCGAGGGCGCGACGGCGCCGAGCGGGGGAGCGGTGCATGACCACCAGTGTCCGCCTTCTTGAGAATGAATGTCAAAACCGATCCCGGTGAGGCCGGTCACGGCCGGGTACGCTGGTCGGTCGGCGCCCGTGCGGGCGCCGCCCACCCGTCCAGCCCCCACGAGCCACGTGCGGGGCCGTGAGCACCAGGAGTGATGTCCGTGGCCGCAGCGCCCTCACCCACCGCCCGTCTCGACGCCGTCGTCTCCCTCGCCAAGCGGCGTGGGTTCGTCTTCCCCTCGGGCGAGATCTACGGCGGTACCCGCTCCGCCTGGGACTACGGGCCGCTCGGCACCGAGCTCAAGGAGAACATCAAGAAGCAGTGGTGGCGCGCCATGGTCACCAGCCGCGACGACGTCGTCGGCCTCGACTCGTCCGTCATCCTTCCGCGCCAGGTGTGGGTGGCCTCGGGCCACGTCGGCGTCTTCACCGACCCGCTCACGGAGTGCCTGCACTGCCACAAGCGGTTCCGTGAGGACCAGATGATCGAGGAGTTCGAGGAGAAGAAGGGCCGCGCTCCCGAGGGCGGCCTCGCCGAGATCGTGTGCCCCAACTGCGGCACGCGCGGGCAGTGGACCGAGCCCCGCGACTTCAACATGATGCTCAAGACCTACCTCGGCCCGGTCGAGGACGAGTCCGGTCTGCACTACCTGCGCCCCGAGACGGCGCAGGGCATCTTCGTGAACTTCGCCAACGTCATGGGCGCGAGCCGCAAGAAGCCGCCGTTCGGCATCGGCCAGATCGGCAAGTCGTTCCGCAACGAGATCACGCCCGGCAACTTCATCTTCCGCACGCGCGAGTTCGAGCAGATGGAGATGGAGTTCTTCGTCGAGCCCGGCACGGACGCCGAGTGGCACCAGTACTGGATCGACACCCGCACGGACTGGTACGTCGACCTCGGCATCGCGCGCGACAACCTGCGCCTGTACGAGCACCCGCAGGAGAAGCTCTCGCACTACTCGACCCGCACGGTCGACATCGAGTACCGCTTCGGCTTCTCCGGCTCGGAGTGGGGCGAGCTCGAGGGCATCGCGAACCGCACGGACTTCGACCTCAAGACCCACGCCGAGCACTCGGGCAAGGACCTGTCGTACTTCGACCAGACGAAGAACGAGCGCTGGGTCCCCTACGTCATCGAGCCGGCGGCCGGCCTCACGCGCTCGCTCATGGCGTTCCTCGTCGAGGCGTACACCGAGGACGAGGCGCCGAACGCGAAGGGCGGCGTGGACACGCGCACCGTCCTGCGCCTCGACCACCGCCTCGCGCCGGTCAAGGCGGCCGTGCTCCCGCTGAGCCGCAACGAGCAGCTCTCGCCCAAGGCGAAGGATCTCGCGACGGAGCTCCGCAAGTACTGGAACGTCGACTTCGACGACGCCGGCGCCATCGGCCGCCGGTACCGCCGTCAGGACGAGATCGGCACGCCGTTCTGCATCACCGTCGACTTCGACACGCTCGACGACCAGGCCGTGACGATCCGGCACCGCGACTCGATGGCCCAGGAGCGCGTGGCGCTCGACAAGGTCACCGAGTACCTCGCCGGGCACCTGCTCGGCGCCTGACCGTCCGACCGGCCGCGCGGGGAGTCCGCGCGCCGGGCACGCAGGAGGGGCGGGACCTCGCGGTCCCGCCCCTCCGTCGCGTCGTCCGGGACGCGTCGCCCCCTGCGGCCTCGCGCTAGCGGGCCGCCCCCTTCGCCCGGTTGAGCAGGCCGACCACGAGGCTCACGACCAGCACGATGATGCCGATCCAGATGAGGATCCATGCGGCCTTGATAGCGACACCGAGGATGAGCAGCACGGCGCCGACGATGACCAGGATGAGCCAGAGAGGCATGTCGTCCCTTTCGTCCGGGTCCGGCCTGGATCGCCGGACCTTCCCACCGTCACACGGGTCGCGACCACTCGCGCGTTCAGAGACCCTCGCGGGGGAGCGCCGACCGGATGGGACAATGGAGCGCGTGACTGCTCCCGCCCCCGCACTCAGCACGACGCCCGACACGGTCGCCGGCACCGCTCCCGCCGGTGCCGGGCGGCTGCTCGCACCCCTGCGGATCGGTCCGATCGTCGTCGACACCCCGGTTGTGCTCGCCCCGATGGCGGGCGTCACGAACCGCGCCTTCCGCACGCTGTGCCGCGAGGCCGGCGCGAGCGGCGGCGACGACCCCGGTCTCTACGTGGCCGAGATGGTGACGAGCCGTGCGCTCGTCGAGCGCAACACCGAGGCGCTGCGCATCGTGACGTTCGGTGCGGACGAGACGCCGCGCTCCGCACAGGTGTACGGCGTCGACCCGGCGACCGTGCGCGAGGCCGTGCGCATCATCGTCGCCGAGGACCGCGCCGACCACGTCGACCTCAACTTCGGCTGCCCGGTCCCCAAGGTGACGCGCAAGGGCGGGGGAGCGGCGCTGCCCTGGAAGCGCGACCTGTTCACCGCGATCGTGCGGGGCGCCGTCGAGGCGGCGCGCCCCTACGGCGTGCCGGTGACCGTGAAGATGCGCAAGGGCATCGACGACGACCACCTCACCTACCTCGAGGCCGGCCGGATCGCCGAGGGCCTGGGCGTCGCGGCCGTCGCGCTGCACGCCCGCACCGCCGCCGAGCACTACTCCGGCACCGCGGACTGGACCGCGATCGCCCGCCTCAAGGAGGCCGTGACGAGCGTGCCGGTGCTCGGCAACGGCGACATCTGGTCCGCCGAGGACGCGGTCCGCATGGTGCAGGAGACGGGCTGCGACGGCGTCGTCGTCGGCCGGGGCTGCCAGGGTCGTCCCTGGCTGTTCGCCGACCTCGCCGCCGCGTTCGCGGGCCGTCCCGAGCGCGTGCGCCCCGGGCTGCGCGAGGTGGCCGACACGATCTACCGTCACGGCGAGCTCATGATCGACTACTTCGACGGCGACGAGGGCAAGGGCATGCGCGACCTGCGCAAGCACATGGCCTGGTACCTCAAGGGCTACGCCGTGGGCGGCGACGCGCGCCGCGCGCTCGCGATGGTCTCGACGCTCGCCGAGCTGCGCGCTCTCCTCGACGACCTCGACCAGGACGCGCCCTACCCCGGCGAGGCCGCCGAGGGGCAGCGCGGGCGCGCCGGGTCGCCCAAGACGCCGCACCTGCCGTACGGCTGGCTCGACTCGCGCGAGCTCGACGCGGAGCACGAGGAGCGCCTGCGCGAGGCCGAGCTGAGCGTCTCCGGCGGCTGACGCCGGTCGGGCGACGCGAACGAGGGGATCACGGTGCGGTTCGAGGGGCGGCCGTCGTGGCGACTGTCGGTGTCGGACGACGGAGACCTCGGCCTGCTGCTCTGGGTCCGCGACGCGCTCGCGCTCGCCGTCTCGGCCGACGACGCGCCGCCGCGCAGCGAGCCGGGACCGCCCGACCGGTCGGCACTGGTCCCCGCGAACGACCGCGACGCCGCGGCGTCGCGGTGGATCGCCTGGTGGCGCGCCGCCCTCGCGTTCGAGGCCGTCGGCCGGACGCAGGAGCCGCCGGCGAGGGAGGACGCGTTCCTCGGCTGGGTCCGCGCGCGGTCCGTGGCACGGGACGCCGTCGGTTCACCGCCCGCGTTCGCGGCGCTGGACGACGTGCCCGCGCTGCGTGACGCCGCCGCGCACCTGTTCCCCGAGGCGCACCGCGCCCTCGCGGCGCGCGAGGCGGACCGCGCCAGGGCGCTGCACCGACGAACGGCGGCGGACGACCGTCGAGCGCTCGCTGGGGACGTGGCCCGCACGCACGGCGTCGGGATCGGTGAGGTGCGCGGCGCCGTGCTCCTGGTCCCGGTCGCCGGACCATGGTGGCGCGTCGCCGCCCCGGGGGCGGTCGTGTGCTCCGCGTCCGCCTACGTCGACGACGCGGCGTTCGCGGCCGAGGTGGTCCGTGTCGCGTTCGAGTCCGGGCTGCGGGCATGAGGACGGCCGGGGCCCTCGCGGACCCCGGCCGTGCTCGGCTCAGCCCGTCAGCGCGCGCGCAGCCAGACCGTCGTGTCGGACGGGACGCGGACCTGCGGGTCGGCCGAGCGGTCGGTGAGCACCGGGCCCGACGCGACGAGCACCTCAGTGCCGCGCGGCAGCACGACGGGCTCCGTGCCGAGGTTCGCGAGCACGACGACGTCGCGGTTGCGGAGCGCGACGACGTCGGCCGAGCCGGCGTAGTCCTCGACCCACGCGAGGGTGCCCGAGCCGAGGCGCTCCGCACGGCGCGTCGCGAGGGCGGTGCGGTAGGTCTCGTAGGTCGAGCCCTCGACGCCGCGCTGCGCGTCGGTGGCGTACCGCGCGTACGACTCCGGCTGGGGGAGCCACGTCTTCCCGGACGGGCCGAAGCCGAACCCGTCGGCGTCCGCGTGCCAGGGGATCGGGATGCGGCAGCCGTCGCGGCCCGCCTCGGCGCCCTGGGTCCGGAAGAACGCGGGGTCCTCGCGCACGTCGTCGGGCAGCGCGGTGTGCTCGGGAAGGCCCAGCTCCTCGCCCTGGTAGAGGTACGACGACCCGGGCAGGCCGAGCATGAGCAGCGACGCGGCGCGCGCCCGGCGCAGGCCGAGCTCCTCGTCGGGCTGCGGGTCGTGCGCGAAGATCCCGTTGGGGCGCAGACCCGGGTCGGCGAGGCCGAGGCGCGACGCGTGCCGCACGACGTCGTGGTTCGACAGGACCCACGTCGTGGGAGCGCCGACCTCGTCGTTCGCACGCAGCGACGCCGCGATCACGGTGCGCAGCGGCGCCGCCGACCACGCGGTGGTGAGGAAGGAGAAGTTGAACGCCTGGTGCATCTCGTCCGGGCGCACGTAGCGCGCGAGCCGCGAGAGCGGCTCGACCCAGGCCTCGGCGACGAGCGCGCGGTCGCCGTCGTACTCGGCCAGGACCCGGTGCCACGCGCGGTAGATCTCGTGCACGCCGTCCTGGTCGAACATCGGGCCCGAGTTGCCGGCTCCCGTCGACCCGTCCTCGGGAGCGCCCGGGTCGGTCTCCTCCTCGGCGGTGCCCTCCACCATGGACACCGTGCCGTCCCAGTCGGGCAGGCCGTCGGCCTTGATCATGCCGTGCGCGACGTCGACGCGGAACCCGTCCACGCCCTTGTCGAGCCAGAAGCGCAGGACCTGCTCGAACTCCTCGCGGACCTCCGGGTTGTCCCACGCGAGGTCCGGCTGGGTCGAGTCGAACAGGTGCAGGTACCACTGGCCCGGGGTCTCGCCCTCGGCGCCCGTGACGGGGTGCGCGTCGGGACCCGCGGTCACGCGGGTCCACGCGGGGCCGCCGAAGATCGACTGCCAGTTGTTCGGGGGCAGCTCGCCGTGCTCGCCCTCGCCCTCGCGGAACACGTAGCGCGCGCGCTCGGGCGAGCCCTCGGGCGCGGCGAGCGCTGCCCGGAACCACGCGTGCTGGTCCGAGGTGTGGTTCGGGACGAGGTCGACGATCACGCGGATGCCGCGGGCGTGCGCCTGGGCGAGCAGCTCGTCGAAGTCGGCGAGCGTGCCGAACAGCGGGTCGACGTCGCGGTAGTCGGCGACGTCGTAGCCGGCGTCCTTCTGGGGCGAGCGGTAGAACGGGCTCAGCCACACCGCGTCGATCCCGAGCTCGGCGAGGTGGTCGAGCCGGGACGTGATGCCGGGAAGGTCGCCGATGCCGTCGCCGTCGCCGTCCGCGAAGGAGCGGGGGTAGACCTGGTAGATCACGGCGTCGCGCCACCACTCGGGCGCCTCGCCGGGGCCGGCGTGCACGAGCGCCCCGGTGCTGAAGGGCGCGGGCGCGGTGGTGGTGGCGGTCGGCGTCGAATCGATACGAGTCATCGAGCTGTCGGTCCTCACGTGCGTGGTGTCGGGGTTCTCGGGGGGATCGCTCGGCAGGCGGAGCGGGGGTGACGCGACCCGCTGTCGAGTGTAAGCGCTTGCGGTGACGAGTCGACGGCGTGCGGCCCGGGCCGGCGTCGCGACGTCCGTCCGCGCCGGGCGTGCAGCCGCGGCGCGTCGCCGTCAGACGGTGGGCGCGCCCGTCGTCGGGGCGGCGCCCGTGGAGTCGCGGACGATGAGCTCGGGCTGGAACAGCAGCTCGGACCGCGGCGCGCGCTCGCCCGCGATCTCGGTGAGCAGCGCGCTCACCGCGGCGTGCGCCATCGCGTTCACGGGCTGGCGCACCGTGGTCAGGGGCGGGTCGGTGAAGGCGATGAGCGGCGAGTCGTCGTAGCCCACGACCGAGACGTCCTGGGGCACGCGCAGTCCGCGCGAGCGGGCCGCGCGGATCGCGCCGAGGGCCATGAGGTCGGAGCCGCAGACGATCGCGGTGTGGCCGGAGTCGATGAGCTCCCCGGCGGCCGCCTGGCCGCCCTCGACGGTGTAGAGCGTGACGACGACGTGCTGCGCCGCCTCGGACTCGTCGGCCACGAGGCCGTGTCGCACGAGCGAGTCGGCGAAGCTCGCGAGCTTGCGCTGGGCCGGGACGAAGCGGTCGGGCCCGATCGCGAGCCCGACGCTGCGGTGCCCGAGCGAGACCAGGTGGCGCACCGACAGCTCGACGCTCGCGACGTCGTCGGGCGAGACGAACGGCGCGTCGATCCCCTCGGCGAACCCGTTGACCAGCACGATCGGGATGCCCCGGCTGCGCAGCCGCTCGTAGCGCTCGTGGCTCGCCTGGGTGTCGGCGTGCAGGCCGGAGACGAAGACGATGCCGTCGACCGCGTGGTCCATGAGCATGTCGACGTAGTCGTCCTCGGTGGTCCCGCCGGGCGACTGCGTGCACAGGAGCGGGGTGTACCCGTGCTCCGACAGCAGCGACTCGATGGTCTGGGCGAACGCGGGGAAGACGGGGTTCGTCAGCTCGGGGACGACGAGGCCGACGAGGCCGGCTGAGCGGGTGCGCAGCGTCGAGGGGCGTTCGTAGCCCAGCACGTCGAGCGCGGCGAGGACCGCCTGGCGGGTCTCGCTCGCGACGCCGGGCTTCCCGTTGAGGACGCGCGAGACCGTCGCGGTGGAGACGCCGGCCTGGGCGGCGAGATCGCTGAGACGGGTGCGCACATGGGGAAGCGTAGGGGACACCGGACCTCCTCGTCCTGGTCGTCCGGTCGGTGGGCCGCGAGCCTCCGTGCGGAGGCACGCCGACCCGTCGGCCGGGGGAGGCGGGGCGGACGCCGGACGGCGCCCTGTAAAGCGTTGCATGAAAGTTACCGCAACGACTTGCATCGGTGCCACCTCGCGCTCTACCGTCGTCGCATCAGGGCCACGGTCGGTGCGAAACCGACGTCGGCCGCCACCGCACTGCAACATGCTGGGAGTGACCACTGATGCGACGGAGCATCCTTCTTGCCGCCGCGCTGACCACGACGTTGGCGCTGGCCGCCTGCTCGTCCGGCGGCTCGGGAGACGAGAGCACCGACGAGCCGAGCGCCGAGGACACCTCCGCCGGCGGCACGCTCACCGTCTGGGTCGACGAGACCCGCCAGGACGCCGTGACCGCGGCGGCCGAGTCCTTCGAGGCCGAGACGGGGACGACCGTCGAGGTCGTCCTCAAGAACTTCGAGGACATCCGTGCGGACTTCCTCGCGCAGGTCCCGACCGGCGAGGGTCCCGACATCACGGTCGGCGCGCACGACTGGCTCGGTGAGCTCACGACGAACGGCGTCGTGGCGCCGCTCGAGCTCGGCGACAAGGCGGCCGACTTCGAGGACGTCTCGATCGAGGCGTTCACGCAGGACGGCCAGGTCTACGGCCTGCCCTACGCGATCGAGAACATCGCCCTGATCCGCAACACCGCTCTCGCGCCGACCGCTCCGGCGACGTGGGACGAGGCCGTCGCCGCCGGCCAGGCCGCGGGGACGCAGTTCCCGATCCTGGTCCAGTCGGACGGCGACAAGGGTGACCCGTACACCCACTACCCGTTCCAGACGTCGTTCGGTGCCCCGGTCTTCACGCAGAACGAGGACGGCAGCTACACGTCGGAGCTCGCGATGGGCGGCCCCGAGGGCCAGGCGTACGCGCAGTGGCTCGGCGCCCAGGGCGCCGCGGGCGTGCTCAGCCAGGACACCACGTACGACATCGCGGTCGAGGCGTTCAAGAACGGCCAGTCCCCGTTCATCGTCGGCGGCCCGTGGATGATCGACTCGTTCGAGGGCATGGACCTGTCGATCGACCCGATCCCGACCGCCGGCGGCCAGCCCGCGCAGCCGTTCGTCGGGGTGCAGGGCTTCTACCTCAGCGCCGAGAGCAAGAACGCGATCGTCGCGAACGACTTCCTCGTGAACTTCCTGTCCACGGAGGAGGCGCAGCTCGCCCTCTACCAGGCAGGCAACCGTCCGCCGGCGCTGACGGTCGCGGCCGACTCCGCCTCGGCGGGCGACCCGATCGTCGCGGGCTTCCGGGCCGTCGGTGCCGAGGCCGTGCCGATGCCCTCGATCCCCGAGATGGCGTCCGTCTGGAGCTTCTGGGGCGTCACGGAGGCCGCGATCGTCAGCGGTGCCGACCCCGTCCCGACCTGGGACAAGATGATCGCCGACATCCAGGGCGCGATCGACTCCTGACCCGGTTTGGACCGTCGTCGCGGTGCGCAGGGCTCCTGCGCACCGCGGTGGCGTGTCGGCCCACCCACCCGGACCGGCTGCGACGCAGCACGACGACACTCGGGACGACGCGGGACGCACCGCGTCCGACGACCTCGGAGGCACCACGATGTCCGCCCCACAGACCACGGCCGACGCGGGAGTCGGCTCGACCGGAACCGACGGCCCGCCGCCTCGGCGCACCCGCGGGCTACGCGGGGCGGACGCCTCGCACGCACGGGACTACAGCCCCGGGTTCTTCGTCAAGCTCGCGCTCATGGCCGTCGTCGACGCGCTCGGCGTGTACGTGGTCTGGTCCGCGTGGACCGCGGGCTCGTACGGGATCCTCGCGGCGTCCCTGGCGATGCTCGTCGTCGCGAACTGGGTGTACTTCTCGAGGCGCGCGCTGCCGCTCAAGTACATCCTTCCCGGTCTGCTCTTCCTCCTCGTCTACCAGATCTTCGTGGTCGGCTACACGGGGTACGTCGCGTTCACCAACTACGGCACCGGGCACAACGCGACCAAGGAGCAGGCGGTCTCCGCGCTGCTCATCCAGAACGAGCGCCGCGTCGAGGGCTCTCCGTCGTCGGCCCTGACCGTGGTCGAGGACGGCGACGCGCTCGGCTTCGCGGTCGTCACCGAGGACGGAGAGGTCGAGGCCGGGACGGCGGACCGGCCGCTCGCCGTCGTGGACGGCGCGACGGTCGAGGACGGGCGCGCGACCGACGTCCCCGGGTTCACCGTGCTGCCCCGCGACCAGGTGCTCCAGCGCCAGGCCGAGGTGACGGAGCTCCGCGTGCCGGTCTCGGACGACCCCGCGGACGGCTCGATCCGCACGACGGACGCGCGGACCGGCTACGTCTACACCTCGGCGCTCGAGTGGGACCCCGCGGCGGACACCATGACCGACACGACGACCGGGACCGTCTACACCCCGAACGACGAGGGCCAGTTCCAGGCCCCCGACGGCTCGACCCTCGCGGTCGGGTGGCGCGTGCCGGTCGGCTTCGACAACTTCGTCACCGCGTTCTCCGACGCCCGCTACGCGCAGCCGTTCGTCAAGATCCTCGTGTGGACGTTCGTCTTCGCGATCGGCTCGGTCGTCACGACGTTCCTGCTCGGCCTCTTCCTCGCGATCGTCTTCAACGACACGCGCATGCGCGGGCGCAAGGTCTACCGGACGCTCATGATCCTGCCGTACGCGATCCCGGGGTTCCTCGCGGCGCTGCTGTGGTCCGGGCTGCTCAACACGCGGTTCGGGTTCATCAACGAGGTGATCCTCGGCGGCGCGCACATCCCGTGGCTCACGGACCCGTGGCTCGCGAAGCTCTCGGTGCTCGGCGTGAACCTGTGGCTGGGCTTCCCCTACATGTTCCTCATCTGCACGGGCGCGCTGCAGTCGCTGCCGGGCGACGTCATGGAGGCGGCCAAGATCGACGGCGCCGGGCGCTGGCGGACGTGGCGGGCGATCACGCTCCCGCTCCTGCTCATCGCGACCGCGCCGCTGCTCATCTCGTCGTTCGCCTTCAACTTCAACAACTTCACGCTCATCTACATGCTCACCGGCGGCGGTCCACGGTTCGCCGACGCGTCCGTCCCGCTCGGCCACACCGACATCCTCATCTCGATGGTCTACTCGATCTCGGGTGTCGACGGGTCCGCCCAGAAGGACTTCGGTCTCGCGAGCGCGCTGTCGATCGTCATCTTCGTCATCGTGGGGACGATCTCGGCCATCGCCTTCCGCAGCACGCGCAAGTTCGAGGAGATCAGCTGACATGGCGACCACCCAGGCACCCCCCGTCGTCGGCGGTCGTCCCGCCCCGTCCGTGGCCTCGCGGAACCGGATGAAGCCGGGCCGCTGGTTCTCCGAGCTCGGCTGGCGGCACGTCGTCGGCGTGATCGCCGTCGTCTACGCGGCCTTCCCGCTCGTCTACGTCCTCTCGGCGTCCTTGTCGGAGAACGGGACGCTCACCGGCTCCAACACGCTCTTCTCCGACGTGAGCGGCGCGAACTACGCCCAGCTCGGCAGCACGATGTTCTGGACGTGGATGGGCAACACCCTCGTCATCGCGGTCGCGACGTCCGTCGGCACGGTCCTCATGGGCGCGGCCGCCGCCTACGCCTTCTCGCGCTTCCGGTTCGCCGGGCGCCGCATGGGCCTCACGTCGCTGCTCATCGTCCAGATGTTCCCGCAGATGCTCGCGTTCGTGGCGATCTTCCTGCTGCTCATCGGCCTGGGCAACGTCGTCCCGATCCTCGGCCTGAACAGCAAGATCGCCCTCATCGCCGTGTACCTCGGCGGCGCGCTCGGCGTGAACACGTTCCTCATGTACGGGTTCTTCAACACGGTCCCGCGCGAGCTCGACGAGGCCGCCAAGATCGACGGCGCCACGCACTCGCAGATCTACTGGACGATCATCCTGCGCCTGGTGGCGCCGATCCTCGCGGTCGTCGCGCTGCTGTCGTTCATCAGCACGTTCGGCGAGTTCATCATCGCGCGCATCGTCCTCACGTCCGAGCGCAACTGGACGCTCGCCGTCGGGCTCTACGGCTGGGTGTCGTCGCTCAAGGAGGCGAACTGGGGCCTGTTCACGGCCGGCGCCGTGATCTCCGCGCTGCCCGTGCTCGCCCTCTTCCTCTATCTGCAGAAGTACATCGTGGGCGGCCTCACGGCCGGCTCCGTGAAGGGCTGACCGCGTGCGCGACGTCGTCACCACCGTCCCGCACCACGACGGCTCGGCGCTGTACGTCCCCGAGGGCGTCCCCGCCCTCGGGGACACGGTCCCCGTCCGCGTGCGCGTGCCCCGGTCCGCGGGCGTGCGCGACGTGTGGCTGCGCACCGTGCGCGACGGCGAGCCGCGCCTCACCCCGGCGCGCCTCGACCGCTCGGACGAGCACGAGGACTGGTACGTCGCCGAGGTGCTCGTGCACAACCCCGAGACGGGGTACCGGTTCTTCCTCGACGAGGGCGAGCGCGGCTACCGCTGGCTCAACGGCCGCGGGGTGTGGGACCGCGACGTGCCCGACGCCGCGGACTTCCGCCTCACCGTCCACGAGGGCGCGCCCGCGTGGATGCGCGACGGCGTCGTCTACCAGGTCTTCCCGGACCGGTTCGCGCGCTCCGCCGCGGCCGACGGGCGCCCGCTCCCGGAGTGGGCCGTCCCTGCGGCCTGGGACGACGAGCCGCACGGCGCGGGGCCCGACGTCGGCACGCAGTACTACGGGGGCGACCTCGCCGGGGTCGAGGAGCGGCTCGACCACCTCGTCGCGCTCGGCGTCACGACGCTGTACACGACGCCCGTCTTCCCGGGGCGCTCCAACCACCGCTACGACGCGAGCACGTTCGACCACGTCGACCCGCTGCTCGGCGGCGACGCGGCGTACGCGTCGCTCATCCGCGCCGCGCACGCGCGCGGGCTGCGCGTCATGGGCGACCTCACGACCAACCACACGGGCGCCGGGCACGAGTGGTTCGCGCGGGCGCTCGCGGACCCCGCCGCGCCGGAGCGCGACTTCTACTACTGGACCGACGGCGAGCCCGGGTACGTGGGCTGGCTCGAGCACGCGTCGCTGCCCAAGCTGTCGTACGGGTCGGCCGAGCTCGGGGCGCGCATGATCGACGGGCCCGGGTCCGTCGTCGGGCGCTACCTGGGCGAGCCGTTCGGCCTCGACGGCTGGCGGATCGACGTCGCGAACATGACGGGACGCTTCGGTGCGGAGGACCGCACGCTCGAGGTCGCGCGGCGCCTGCGCGCGACCATGCGGGACGCGAACCCCGAGGCCGCGCTCGTCGCGGAGCACTTCCACGACGCGTCGGGCGACCTCGCGGGCGACGGCTGGCACGCGAACATGAACTACTCGGCGTTCACCCGCCCGGCCTGGACGTGGCTGTCCCCGGCGGACTCGCCCGTGCCGTACCTGGGGCTGCCGGTGCGCACGCCGCGGCGCGGCGGCCGCGACGTCGTGGCGACCATGCGCGAGTTCGACGCCGTGCTGCCGTGGCGCGTCACGGCGTCGCAGTGGAACATGCTCGGCTCGCACGACACCCCGCGCCTGCGCTCGATCGTCGGCTCGCGCGAGATGGTCGAGGTCGCGGCGACGCTCCTGCTCACCTACCCCGGCACCCCGGTGATCTTCGCCGGCGACGAGGTCGGCCTCACCGGTCTGAACGGGGAGCACGGTCGCGCGACGATGCCGTGGGACGACGCGGCGACGGGTTCTGGCCGCTGGGACGCCGCGACGTTCGACCTGTACCGCGCCCTGATCGCCGTCCGGCGCGGCTCGGACGCGCTGCGCCACGGCGGCCTGCGCTGGGTGCACGTCGACGACGACGCCCTCGTCTACCTGCGGGAGACGCCCGGCGAGCGCGTGCTCGTCGCGCTCGCCCGCGCACCCTGGGACGGCGTCACCCTGCACCCCGCGCTCGTGGGGCCGGGCGGGGCGGAGCGGCTGCACGGCACGCTGGGCCTCTCCCGGCACGACGGCGGCGCGCGGCTCGCGGGCGACGGCCCGGCCGTCGGGGTGTGGCGCCTGGGTTGAACGGCCCGTCCCGGGCGGCCCCACGGGCGTCCGGGGGGCCCGAGACTCAGGCGAAGAGGTGCGCGACCTGGCGCACGGCGTCGTCGTACCGGGCGCGGTCGAACGTGAACGAGCCCAGCGCGGAGTAGTCCCACTCGGGCCGGAACGGCTGGGTGAGGTCGCGCCAGACGACGGTCGTCGCGTCGGCGTCGACCGTCACCTCGAACGGCCAGCACCCCGCCTCGTGGCAGTCGCACGCGAGCACCCACGCGTGCCCGCCCGACGGCATCCGTCCGCGGCCGTACCACTGGTGCGCGGCGTCGCCGTAGCGGAAGAACGCCGGGACCAGACCCCCGTACGCGCCCGCGGGGGAGTAGCCGCGCGCCGACTCGTGCCGTCCGACGAGCTCGACGAGCGAGCGGCCGTCCACGTACGGGACGACCTCGACCAGGCCGTCGACGGTGACGGCCCGCAGCTCGAGCGCGTGCGCTGCACCCATGTGCGCGAGGCTACGCCCGTGCGGCTCTCCTCGCCGTCCGCCACGGCGGGACGTCGGCGACCGGCGCGCGGCCCTCGGCGCCGCCACGTCCCGACCCGCGTCGTTACGCTGGGGCCCGTGCAGACGTTCGAGCAGGAGGCGTTCGACCCCGCGGTGGTGGGGACCGGGCCGCGCCCGGCGCGCGGCGAGGAGGGCACGGCGTCGTACTCGGACGCCGACACCGAGCGGTGGTTCGTCGAGTCCGCGAAGTCCCGGGCCCGCACGCCGTTCGAGCGCGACCGTGCGCGCATCGTGCACTCGTCCGCCCTGCGCCGACTCGGAGCCAAGACGCAGGTTCTCGGGCCGGGCAGCGACGACTTCGTCCGCACGCGCCTCACGCACACGCTCGAGGTCGCGCAGGTGGGGCGCGAGATCGGCAAGGCGCTCGGCTGCGACCCGGACATCGTCGACACCGCGTGCCTCGCGCACGACCTGGGACACCCGCCGTTCGGGCACAACGGCGAGCGGGCGCTCGCGGACCTCGCGGTCGACGTCGGCGGGTTCGAGGGCAACGCGCAGACCCTGCGGCTGCTCACGCGGCTCGACCCCAAGGTCGTCGACGCGGACGGGCGCTCGTACGGGCTCAACCTCACGCGCGCGAGCCTCGACGCGAGCGTGAAGTACCCGTGGGGCGCGGGCGAGGCGCCGCTGCGCGCGGACGGCCGCCCGACGCACAAGTTCGGCGTCTACGAGGACGACCGACCCGTGTTCGACTGGCTGCGCGCCGGCGCGCCGAGCCAGGTCAAGTGCCTCGAGGCGCAGGTCATGGACCTCGCGGACGACGTGTCGTACTCCGTGCACGACGTCGAGGACGCGATCGTGGGTGGGCGCATCGAGCTCGCCGTGCTGGACGACCCCGACGAGCGGGCCCGGGTCGTGCGCGCGGTCCACTCCTGGTACGGCACCGCGTACGACGAGGCGGCGCTCGACGCGGCGATCACGCGCCTGCAGGGCACGGGTCACCTGGTCACCGGGTTCGACGGGTCGCGCCGCGCGCTCGCGGCGCTCAAGGACGCGACGAGCCAGCTCATCGGCCGGTTCACCGGGGCCGCGCAGGACGCGACGCGCGCCGTCTACGGCGACGGCCCGCTCACCCGGTACGCCGCCCGCCTCGTGGTCCCGGACGAGACCGTCGCCGAGATCCTCGTGCTCAAGGGCGTCGCTGTCGCGTACGTCATGGCACCGCGCGAGCAGGAGCCGCTCTACCAGCGCCAGCGCGAGGTCATCGCCGACCTCGTCCACGTCTTCTCCGACCGCGCTCCCGTCGCGCTCGAGCCGTCGTTCGCGGCGGACTGGGAGGCCGCGCCCGACGACGCGGCCCGCCTGCGCGTGGTGATCGACCAGGTCGCCTCGCTGACGGACGTCTCGGCGATGCAGTTCCACGCACGCCTCGTGCGCCCGCCCGCCTGAGGCCGACGGGCGCGACGCGGTCGGGTCGGAGGGCCGGCTCAGGCCTGCTCGGTCATCCAGGCGTCGCTGGCGCGCTGCACGTCCGCGGCCGTCACGGAGTCCGCGACGGTCACGAAGAACCAGCGGTGCCCGAACGGGTCGCGGACCGCGGCCTGCCGGAACCCCTCGAACCAGTCCGCGGGCTCCGCGATGCTCGACCCGCCGGCAGAGATCGCCCGCGCGTACGCGGCGTCGGCGTCCTCGACCGGGATCGTGAACGACGCGTGCGTCGGCGCCCCGGCCTCGGGCGCGACGGAGTCGGGCGGGAACGCCTCCGCGACCGTGAACGTGGACGTCCCGGCGGGGGAGACGAGCCGCAGGTCGGAGTGGATGATCGTGTCGCCCGCCGTGATCGTGTCGACCACCTCGGCGCCGAGCGCGGCCTCGTAGAACGCGATGGCCTCGCGCGCGCCGCTCACCGTGACGTTGGGGTGCAGTGCCGACATCTCCATGGGGTCCTCCTCGTCGTGGTCGCCCGCGGGGGTGCGGGCCGTACCCCCATGCTCGTGTCGGCGGGCCGTGCCAGTCTTGGAGGAATGCGACAGGTGTTCGAACCCCGGGTCCGCGCCGACGCGAGGGTGGCCCCTCGGCACGGCCCGACGACGTCCCTGCGGGGGCTCGTCGACCCCGCCGCCGCGCCGCGCGGGTTCGAGCTCGTGCGCGTCGACCCGGCGCCGGATCTCGCGGATCTCGTGGAACGGCACTGGGTCGTGCGCTGGGACCTGCCGCCGGGGGAGTCGTTCACGCAGGTCCTGGTGCCGCACCCGGTCGCCAACGTGGTCGCGGAGGCGGCGGGGTACGTCGCGCACGGCATCCCGCCGGGCCTGTTCGAGCGCACCTTGACCGGGTCGGGGGCCGTCGTGGGGACCAAGCTGCGGCCGGGCGCGTTCCGCGTCCTGCTGGGGCACGCGGACGCCGTGCGCCCGGGAGTGCAGGTGCCCGCCGCCGCGTTCCTGGGCCCGACGGCGGAGCGCACCGGCGCCGCCGCGCTCGCCCTCGCCGTCGCCGGCCGGGACGAGGAGGCCGCACGCGGTGTCGAGCCGCTGCTGCGGGCGCGGGCGGAACGCGTCCGCGACGCGCGGACGGCCCGCGACCTCGACCGCGTCGCCCGCGCGTTCGCCGCGCTCGTCGCCGGGGAGCTCGGGCCCGGTGCGGGCGTCGCCGACCTCGCCGCCGTCGTCGGGACCTCCGCCCGCTCGCTCCAGCGGAACTTCGCCGCGTACGTCGGCGTGAGCCCCAAGTGGGCCCTGCAGCGCCACCGCGTGCACCTCGCGGCCGACCTGCTCGCCGCCGACCCGGACCAGGACCTCGCGGCGCTCGCGAGCGCCGTCGGGTACTACGACCAGGCGCACCTCGGCACCGACTTCGCGCGCGCGACCGGGTCCACGCCGGGGGCGTACGCACGACGCTGCGCCGCGTCGCGCGACGCGCTCGTCGGGGCGGGCGCGACGGCGCACCCGGGGTGACCGACGACGCCGTCGCGCCACCCCCGAGGCACCGCCCGGGCGCATAGACTCGCTCCGTGGCCGGCCTGATTCGACGCGAGGACGTGGAAGCCGTCCGCGACCGCGCACGGATCGACGAGATCGTCTCCGCGCACGTCACCCTCAAGACCGCGGGCGTCGGCTCGCTCAAGGGGTTGTGCCCCTTCCACGACGAGCGCTCGCCGTCCTTCCACGTGCGGCCCGGCGTGGGGCGCTGGCACTGCTTCGGGTGCGGCGAGGGCGGCGACGTCATCTCGTTCGTCCAGAAGATCGACGGCCTGACGTTCGTCGAGGCCGTCGAGTACCTCGCCGACCGCGTCGGGATCCAGCTCCGCTACGAGGACTCGGGAGGGCCGCAGCGCCCGCGCGAGGAGCCGGGACGGCGCCAGCGGCTGCTCGAGGCGCACCGCGTCGCCGCGCAGTACTTCTCCGAGCAGCTCTTCGCGCCCGGCGCTCAGGCGGCCCGCGCGTTCCTCGCCGAGCGCAGCTTCGACCGGGCGGACGCCGAGCACTTCGGCGTCGGGTACGCGCCCACCGGCTGGGACAACCTGCAGCGCCACCTCCAGGGGCGCGGCTTCACGCAGCCCGAGCTGATCGCGTCCGGACTCATGAGCCAGGGCCAGCGCGGCATCTACGACCGGTTCCGCGGTCGGCTCGTGTGGCCCATCCGCGACGTCACGGGCGAGATCGTCGGGTTCGGCGCGCGGCGCCTCTACGACGAGGACCAGGGGCCCAAGTACCTCAACACCCCCGAGACCTCGCTCTACAAGAAGTCGCACGTGCTCTACGGCATCGACCTCGCCAAGCGCGAGATCGCCAAGCAGAAGCGCGTCGTCGTCGTCGAGGGGTACACGGACGTCATGGCCGCGCACCTCTCCGGCGTGACGACCGCCGTCGCGACGTGCGGCACGGCGTTCGGGTCCGACCACGCGCGCATCGTGCGCCGGCTCCTCGGCGACACGACGGCCGGGGGCGGCATGCAGCTCGCCTCGGGCGCCTCCGTCGGGGGAGAGGTGGTGTTCACGTTCGACGGCGACGCGGCGGGCCAGAAGGCCGCCGTGCGGGCGTTCGGCGAGGACCAGCGCTTCTACGCCCAGACGTTCGTGGCCGTCGAGCCGAGCGGCATGGACCCGTGCGAGCTGCGCATGGCGCGCGGCCCCGACGCGGTCCGCGCGCTCGTCGACGGGCGCCAGCCCCTCTTCGAGTTCGTCATCCGGACGACGCTCGCGACGTTCGACCTCGACACCGCCGAGGGCCGCGTCGGCGCGCTGCGCGCCGCCGCCCCGGTCGTCGCCGGGATCCGCGACGCCGCGCTGCGCCCCGAGTACGCCCGCATGCTCGCCGGCTGGATCGGCATGGACGCCGAGCGTGTCCGCCGCGAGGTGGCGGCCGCCGCCAAGCGGGGCAGCGCGCCCGGCCCGGTCCGCACCGCGCGGCCCGACGACGCCCGCCCGGGTGCGGAGGCCCCCGCACCCGAGCCGGAGGTCCCGGCGCTGCCGGCGCCCGACCCGCGCGACCCCGTGGCGCGCCGCGAGCGCCTCGCGCTCGTCGCCGTCCTCCAGTACCCCCAGCACGTGCCGCCGGTCTTCGACGACCTCGGCGAGGACGCCTTCGCCGTCCCGGCCTGGCGCGCCGTGCATGCGGCGATCCGTGCCGCGGGCGGGGTGCGCGAGGGTGCGACGCTCGGCGCCGGGCACTGGGTCGAGGCCGTCGTCGAGCAGGCCGCCGAGCCCGTGCGCGGCCTCGTGACCGAGCTCGCCGTCGCGCCGCTGCCGGAGGACCGCGAGAACGTCGTCGGCGGCTACGTCGCCGGGGTCGTGCGCGGCCTCGTCGACCTCGGCCTCACGCGCCGCGTCGCCGACGCGAAGAGCCGCCTCCAGCGCCTCGACCCCACGGCGGACCTCGCCGCGTACCAGGAGGCGTTCGCCGCGCTCCTCGCGGTCGAGGCGGAGCGCCGCACGCTGCGCGAGGGCGAGATCGCCTGAGCCGTCCGGGAGGTCAGGCCGTCGCGTCCGCGGTCGCGGCGGTCGTCGCGGCCCGGCGGTCGCGCGCCGCCTGCCGGTCCGGCGGCATGAGGGCTGCGAGGACGACGAGGACGGCGGCGCTCGCGGCGAGCAGGACGAACACGACGTGGATCGCGCTCATGAGGCCGGGGCCCTCCGGCGTGCCGTCGGCACCGAGCGTCGTGCGGGCGTTGACGATCGCGCCGCAGACCGCGACGCCGACCGCGGAGCCCAGCGACCGCGCGAACATGTTGGTGCCCGTCACGGCGCCGCGCTCCGAGAAGGCGGCCGACGACTGGGCGGCGATGAGCGTCGGGACGGCGGTCAGGCCCATCCCGACACCGACGACGAACGTCGTCGCGGCGACCGCGACGACCGACGACGAGGCGCCCAGCAGCAGCGTGAGCGAGGTGCCGACGAGGACGAGCGCGGAGCCGATGACGGCGGTCCAGCGGAAGCCGATCCGCAGGTAGAGGCGCCCGGCGTTCGAGGCGGAGATCGGCCAGCCGACCGTCATCGCGGCGAGCGCGAAGCCCGCGACGAGCGGCCCGACGCCGAGGACGCCCTGGGCGTAGATCGGTACGTACGTGGACAGCGCGAGGACGATCACCCCGACGAGGAGCGAGACCGCCGTCGAGACGCCGACGACGCGCCGGCGCAGGATCGCGAGGTCGACCACGGGGTAGCGCGTGCGCCGTGCGTGCAGCGCGAAGACGCCGAGCAGGAGGACCGCGGCGCCGAGGACCGCGAGCGACGCGGGGGAGGCCCACGCCCACGTGGACCCGCCCTCGAGCAGCCCGAGCAGCAGCAGCGTGCTGCCGGCGGTGAGGAGCGCGGCGCCGACGTAGTCGATGGGCTCGCGCGCTCCCTCGCGCGGGGACTCGTGGTACCGGCGGTGCAGCATCCACGCCGCCAGCGCGCACAGCGGCACGTTGACGAAGAAGATCCAGCGCCAGCTCACGAACTCGGAGAAGACGCCGCCGAGCGTCGGGCCGACGACCGACGAGATCGCCCACACCGACGCCAGGTAGCCCTGCGCCTTCGCGCGCTCCTCGAGCGTGTAGATGTCGGCGGCGATCGTCTGGGAGACGGGCATCACCGCACCGGCTCCCAGGCCCTGGAGCACGCGGCCCGCGACGAGCGCCGGCATCGACCACGCGAACCCGCACAGCACCGACCCGAGGAAGAACAGGGCGACCCCCGCCAGCATGAGGCGCTTGCGGCCGAGCACGTCGGACAGCCTGCCGAACACCGGCGTCCCGACCGCCTGCGCGAGCAGATAGCTGGAGAAGAGCCAGGGGAGCTGCGCGAACCCACCGAGCTCGCGCGCGATCGTGGCCGACGCCGTCGCGATGATCGTCGCATCGAGCGCGACGAGGGCCGTGGACAGCATGAGCGCGAGGAGGACGGGGCCGCGCTCGGAGCGCAGACCGATCCCGGCAGGGGACGTCGTGGTCACGACAGACGCAAGCCCCGGGCAACGGTCGAGTATTCCCGAGGCGCAGACGTGCGCGGTCCGATCGGTCGACGGGACCGGAGAAACAGCGCGGCCCCGGACCGCTGAGCGATCCGGGGCCGAACCCGTGGGCTCCCGCGGTAGGACTTGAACCTACGACCGTCCGATTAACAGTCGGATGCTCTGCCAGCTGAGCTACGCGGGATCGATCACGGCCGTCGCGGTGTGCACCGCAGCGACCGGGGAAAACTCTAGCAGGCTCAGAGGGGTAGTCCGGACGCCGACCGGACCCGGCCCTCGGCGGCGTCCACGCGGGCCGTCACCTCCGGGTCCGTCAGGTCGACGCCGGGGTCGGCGACGACCTGCGAGAAGAGCTCGCCCTCACCGTCCCGGCGCACCGCGACCCGGGCGGTGAGCCCTGCGGCGAACGTCACGGTCTCGGAGAGCACCACCGACGACTGGACGCGCTCGCGCAGCGTCTGGGCGAGCGACGTGCGACGCGGGTCGGCGAGCGTGAGGGTCAGCGCAGGAGCGCCGTCGACCCACGAGACGGTGATCGTGGCCGTCTCCGGCACGTAGCCCGCGCGGTCGACGTCCGACCACGGGCGTCGCGCGACCGTCCTGCCGGTCGCGTCGCTCGTGAGGAGCTCGGTGCGGGTCGCGACCGCCCACGAGCCGTCGGCCAGCTCGGCCGAGGCGAGCACGCGATCGCTCGCCGGGACGTCGAGCGACCGGCGGACCGGGTCGGGCAGGCTGGGGCGGCGGAACCAGGACACGTCCCCACCGTAGCCGCTCCGGCTCGGCCCGCCGGACGGGCGGTATGCTCGCCCGCGCGCCCCGTTAGCTCAGCTGGTCAGAGCAGGAGACTCATAATCTCTCGGTCGCGGGTTCAAGTCCTGCACGGGGCACAGACCAGGAACGTTGCGGTTCCGTCGCTTGCGCGCCCCTCGCCCCGTCGTCGCTTTCGCGCCGGCGGGGCGTCGTGCTAACGAACGGCTAACAGACGGCTCGAACGGGCGTTCGGACACCGTGTGGGTGGCACCTGGCAGCCTCAGGGCAGGGACGGCGCGACACGGGGAGAAGCTCGATGACCATCAAGAACAACCCGCACGGAGTCGGCTACTCGGGAGAGGGCCGGTGGCGCGACGGCGCTCTGCGTTGCCGCTGTTGCGCTCTTGCGTACCCCGGCCGGTACAACGTCGAGGACGGAGAGCGAGCCGGCATCTGCCCGAAGTGCGTCGACCACCTCGAACGCCCGGACGAGGATCCCGCGGCCCGCGTCGATCGAGCCGAGGCTCATGCAGGCGAGTACTGGCTCCGGATGAAGCGGGCGGCCACCGACGCCGCCGAGCGCAAGCAGGAGGTCGAGGAGGCGCGTCGTCGGGTGCGCTCCGCGCTGGAGACCCGTGCTGGCTACCGGAGACTGCTCGCCGAGGTCGCCAACCTGCATCGGGCGACGGCGACGGGGTGCAGCTGCGGGGTGAAGCGTTGTCGCACGCTCGCGGCGCTCGACCGATCCGGCGGGTACGGACGCGAGGTCCGGGACCTCGCTGACAGCGAGTCACGCTGGGCCGCGTTCCGAGAGCTGGCGGAGGACGCGAGCCAACGGGAACGGCTCGGCGAGTAGCACGGCGTGTAGCCACGTTGCCGGTTGTATCACCGCTCCTCGTCGAGCCTCTCTGGAGATACGGAGCCCCGTGAGATACGCGGGGAGCGGCAGAGGGGTGCGGCATGGCAGGTTATGGGGTCCGGGTCTTCGAGCTGAGTGTCATGCGCGGCGGACGTGCAGGCATCGCATTGCCGGTCGAGGATCCCCTCGGGGATGGTGTCTCGCAGTACGAGCGCATCGTCAACGCTCTTACGGTGCTTTCGCAACCTTCGCCGCGCACGCTCACCACCGTTCCGAGCCTCCGCGACATCGCGCGGTGGGAACCGCCGACCACCGTCGCGCAGCGCGACCCCCGCATCTGGATCGAGAGCTTCGAAACCACGCTCGACGGCCACGTCCTGGTGCGCCTCAAGCACGGCTTGCACGGGGAGTACCCGGAGGCCCGTGGCGAGGACGTCGCTGTAGACCTCAGCGACAAGGCGCCGAATCGCGACTTCCGAGCACTCTTCCTTCTCCCCGCCAGCGGAACCGAGGCGCGCCTCGTCGTCGAGGCCATCAACCGAAGGTGCCCGGTGACCATGCTTCTGCACTGGTTGGCGAAGGCGGACTTTGAGCGTTCGCCGGGCGCGTGGACGAGCATGCGTGCGTACCAGCTGTCAGATCGCGACAAGCTCAAGAAGATGATCCGAGACTCCGAGAAGTTCGAGGTACGCCTGAAGGAGTCGAGGCCGGCAACCCCGGGTCGACGCCGAGGGACACGGAAGACCCTGAGCGTAGAGGTGGAGTCCGAGCTTCAGAGACACAGCCTGATTGCGGCGGTCAGTGACTTGATCGAACACGGAGCCGATCACGAGTACGTCGAGAAGGTCGAGAGGATCGCGGGCCTCGATCCTGCCGAGCTGGATCAAGCGCGCCTCGAGTTCGATGGCGCGAGCGTCGTGGTGACGGATCCGGAGACTGGGCGGCCCAAGACGATCGACCCCGATCGAATCCGGGAGTGGTTCACCTACGAGATCGCTCCGTCTCCACCCACTGACGACAGCGACTGGATCGGCCTCGTGCGCGACCTGCTCGGTGAGACACTGTTGGAGGGCACCGATATACAGGTCTGACACGAGCGAGAGGCAAGGTGGTTGGTGTGTCGGCGCTTAATCCCATGCCTGTCTTCGCCCGGCATTGGGATGGGCTCTCCGACCCGCGCAACGGCCACGCTGGTAAGCCGGATCGGGCCTCGCGCTGGGTGCTGTATGTCACTCCCGTGGCGACTGCCCTGGCCGTCTTCGTGCTCGACGTCGATCTGAGCCGGTCTGCCGAAGCGCTGATAGCCGGGTTCGCACTCACCGCGGGCGTACTTCTTGCCGCGTTCACCCAGCTCGCGTCCTGGCGTAACCGGCTTGACGAGCGGGCGCGAGACCGACCGGACTCTGAGGCCCCCGCGCGCAGGTCGGTCGACGCCGCGGTCGCGCACTCGCTGATGGGTGTCTGGTTCTCGGTCGTCGCGACGGTCCTTGCCGTCGTGCTGAATGCTGGCGCTGCACCGGCCCGCCTATGGAGCGCGTTGACCGCTGCTTCAGGCATCTACTTGGCGCTGATGATGGCTCTCATCGTCGTGTCGGTCTATGTCGGCTACGAGTCATCCGTGGACGAAGCCGTACGCAAGGCCGACGAGGAACTGCTGGAACCCGAGAATCGACCTGTTGTCGCGCCACATCCTCGGAAGTGAGATGGCGGAAATCGCCTGCACCCCGCGGCCCACGGTCAGCCCTCCCTGGCGGCGTCGCGCAGCTGCCGGTACCGGTCGACGTCCTGCACGTACAGGCGCGCCTTCTCCTCCGCGGTCAGGGACGCGAACTCGGCTGGCGTCGTGACCGCGGTCATGTCGCGCGGGGACGGAGGGTCGGGGAAGAACGAGCTCGCGGTCGTGGCTCGTCCGGGCACGGTCTCCTCGCTCATGAGCGCAGCGCCTCGTCGATCGCGTCCCCAGCGACACGCTGCAGGCGCTTCCGGTGCGTCGACGCCATGCTCAGCGACGAGCCGCGGGGGACAGACATCTCACCACCGAGCGCGAGCCCGCCGCTCGTCGTGAGGTAGATCCCCGGCGGCTTCGGGAGCGCGCTCGCCTCGACCTCCGGGACACCGGCGGCGCGCGCCTCCGCGACGAGCGCGTCGTACGCGTCCTCGAGGGCCCGGCGTGTACGCGGACGTGATCCCGCAGGACGACGGTGAGGCCGCGGACCTCTGGTCCCGGCTCGTACGCCGGCGGCAGGCGTGACGGCCTTCGCGGTGCTACTCGGCTGCTAACGGGCCACTCGGGACACCCTGGGCGTGCCGGTGCGCGGCGAGATGAGACCCGCAGAACGGCAACGATCCCGAGACCCAACGGACCAGCCGTGACAGGCCGGGACGTGCCCGTTCCGACTCATAATCTCTCGGTCGCGGGTTCAAGTCCTGCACGGGGCACCATCGGGATGACGGTCCGTCCTGCGGATGCGGTGCGCCCGGCGCAGGGGTGTCATGGCGTCATGACGATCCGGATCAAGCGCGTGTACGAGACGGCTGACGAGGACGACGGGTACCGGGTGCTCGTCGACCGGCTGTGGCCGCGCGGCGAGAGCAAGGAGAAGACGCACGTGGACCTCTGGCTCAAGGAGGTCGCGCCCTCCACGGAGCTGCGACAGTGGTTCCACCACGAGGAGCGGCTGTTCGACGAGTTCGCGGAGCGGTACCGGGCCGAGCTGGACGCGAACGGCGAGGCCGTGGGGGAGCTGCGGGACGTCGTCGGGCAGCATCCCGTGGTGACGCTCGTGTACGGGGCGCGGGACGAGGAGCACAACCAGGCGGTCGTGCTGCGGGACTACCTGGCCGCGACGGGCTCGTCCTGACGCGCCGGGGTGCGTCGGCCCGGACGGCCGGGGTCGCGCCGGAGGTCGCGGTCGAGGGTGCGGCGCAGCCGCGGGCCGAGCGGGCGCTCGACGGCGCGGTGGACCGCCCAGGCGAGCAGGAGGCACGCGGCGACCGCGACGGTGAGCGTCGCGGCCCGGGGCAGGTACGGGTGCACCGACTCGATCACCCACCGCCCCCACGACGCGTGCACGAGGTAGAGCGGGTAGGTGAGCGCACCCAGGGCGGTGAGCCACCCCCACGAGACCCGCGCGAGCGGGGTCAGCGTCGCGACGGCGACGACGGCGAAGCACAGGACGATCGCGACCCACCAGACGGCGGGGGGCACGACGACGTCGGTGCTGTTCTCGATGCGGGCCGCCTGGATCCGGCCCGAGACGGCGGCCGCGAGAGCGACGTCGAGGGCGAGCGCGAGCCAGAGGACCGGCGACCGGCGTTCCCGCGTGAGGAGGTAGAGCACCATCCCGCCGGCGAAGAGCGGGGCGTCGGGTGCGACGAGGACGGTCGCGACGAGGTCCGAGCCCGTCCGTGCCGCGATCTCTCCCGCGACGGGCCACAGCACGACGAACGCGACCACCCGCGCCCGGGTGAGGCCGACGGCGACGAGCACCCCGACGAGGACGTAGAACCGCAGCTCCGACCAGAGCGTCCAGTAGACGGCCTCCAGGTCGGGGATCCCGAACGCGCGCTGGACCATGGTGAGGTTGGCGGCCGCCTGCGGGAGGTCGACGTCGCGCCGACCGGGGATCACGAGGACGAGCAGGGCGAGCGTGAGGAGCACGGCGGCCCAGTACGCGGGGAACAGCCGACCGGCTCGCGAGGCGACGAAGCCGCGGACGTCGCGGCCCCACGCCGTCATGAGGATGACGAAGCCGCTGACGACGAAGAAGAGCTGGACGCCGAACGAGCCGTAGGCGGCGACGCCCTGCACGCCCGGCAGGGAGTCGCTCGTCCGCTCGCCCCACGCGTGGTGGTTGACGGCGACGAAGTGGTACACGAGCACTGCCGACGCGGCGGCGAACCGGAGTCCGTCGAGCACCGCGAGGCGCGGGGTCGTCGTGGGCATTCGAGGCACGTTACCAAACCGTGATCTGAGCTTCCTGGGGACGGCGCTCGGCGTGCGTGCGGGGCGCGGTGCTGGCACGGTGTCCGGGCCGGAGAACCCGGCGGCGCGCTGGGGGCGGCGTCCCGACGACCGAGGAGGTCCAGTGGCACCGAGCATCAGCTCGACGGGCAAGGCGGCCGCGCGCGGCGCGCGGGGCAGCAGGCTGCTCGAGATCCTCGCCCGCGCCGGGTACGCCGTCAGTGGCCTGCTCCACCTCGTGGTCGGGGTGCTCGCCGTGCAGGTGGCGACCGGGTCGACGTCGAGCGAGCAGGCGGACCAGACCGGCGCGCTCACCGCCATCGCGCAGACGCCGGGCGGGACCGTCCTGCTCTGGTTCGCGGTCGTGGCGTTCGCCGCGCTCGCGCTGTGGCAGCTCACCGTGGCGATCAGCGGCGCCGCCGAGACGTCCGACCGGCTCAAGGCCGCCGGCAAGGCGGTGCTCTACCTGGCGCTCGGCGTGCTCGCCGTGCAGGTCGTGAACGGGTCCGCGGGCGGCTCCGGCCAGGAGGAGAGCATGACGGCGACGCTCCTGCAGAAGCCGGGCGGCGTGCTCCTCGTGGGTGCCGTCGGCGTCGGGATCGTCGCCGCGGGCGTGTACCACGTGGTCAAGGGCTGGCGGAAGAAGTTCCTCGAGGACCTGGAGGGCGGTACGGCCGGGAACGTCGGACGTGCCGTCGTCACGCTCGGGCGGGTGGGCTACGTCGCCAAGGGGGTCGCGCTCGGCGTGCTCGGCGCGCTCTTCGTCGTGGCCGCCGTGCAGCACGACCCCGAGCAGGCGGGCGGTCTCGACGCCGCGTTCGCGACCCTCGCGGCCCAGCCGTTCGGCGCGGTGCTGCTCGTCGCCGTCGGGCTCGGCTTCGCCGCGTACGGGCTCTACTCGTTCGCCCGCGCCCGGTACGCCCGCATGTGACGCGGTGGGCAGGGGCGCCGGCCGTGAGGCCGGCCGCCCGTCCGCGCGCGCATGGAAGAATGGCGACCATGGCGATGAGAGAGATCCGGACCATCCCGGACCCCGTGCTCCGCACCCCCTGCGACGAGATCACCACCATCGACGACCGCGTGCGCTCGCTCGTCGCGGACCTCGTCGAGACCGTCGACCACGAGGGACGCGCGGGCCTCGCCGCCAACCAGATCGGCGTGAACCTGCGGGCGTTCTCGTGGAACATCGACGACGAGATCGGGTACGTGCTCAACCCGCGCATCGTCGAGCTCTCCGACGACTACCAGGACGGCGACGAGGGCTGCCTCTCCGTCCCCAACCTCTGGTACCCGACGCGGCGCGCCTGGTACGCGCGCGTCGTGGGGACCGACCTCGACGGCAACGAGGTCGTCGTCGAGGGGACCGAGCTCATGGCCCGCTGCCTCCAGCACGAGTGCGACCACCTGGACGGCATGCTCTACCTGGACCGTCTCGACCGCTCCGTGCGCAAGAAGGCGATGCGGGAGCTGCGCGCCCACCTGTGACGACGCGCGTCGGCCGACCGCGGCCGGGCACGCCCGGCGAATCTCTCGCGCGAACGCGCGATGTCGTGCAAGATGGGCACGAGACACGCCGCGCGATACCTGTGACGTGCTGTGACACCACCCTCGGTGAGGACGTTGGGGAAGACGCAACCTCGACCTAGGGAGGCAGACATGGCCGGTGCCATCACCCGCGGTGTTCTTTACGTGCACTCAGCACCGCGTGCTCTGTGCCCGCACATGGAGTGGGCCGCGGGCAACGTCCTCGGCGTGCGCGTGTCGCTCGACTGGACCGAGCAGCCCGCCGCGCGCGGCCTCTACCGGGCCGAGTACTCGTGGCAGGGCCCGCAGGGGACGGGCGCCAAGCTCGCCTCCGCGCTGCGCGGCTGGTCCCACCTGCGCTACGAGGTCACCGAGGAGCCCAGCCACGGCGTCGACGGCGGCCGCTGGTCCCACACGCCCGACCTCGGCATCTTCTACGCCCAGACCGACGTGCACGGCAACATCGTCGTCCCGGAGGACCGGATCCGTGCCGCGCTGGAGCAGGTGAGCGAGCCCTGGGCCATGCGTGACGCCCTGCACCTCGCGCTCGGCAAGGCGTGGGACGACGAGCTCGAGCCGTTCCGCTACGCCGGTGCCGGCGCCCCGGTGCGCTGGCTCCACCGCGTCGGCTGACGCCGCGTCCGCCACCCCCGGACACGACCGAGGGCGCCTGCCGGAAGAACCGGCAGGCGCCCTCGGTCGTGGTGCGCCTAGCTCGCCCGACGTGCGCGGTGCGTGCGCAGGCGGACGGCAGCGCCGGTGGCCACCAGCAGGAGCGCGGCGACCAGGACCAGCGCCAGGTCGTCGGTGCCGGTCCGGGCGAGGTAGTCCGACCCGGTGCCGTTGCCGGTGTTGTTCGAGCCCGAGCCCGAGCCCGAGCCGGGACCGGAGCCGCCCGGTCCGTCGCCGCCCGAGGCCGTGAGGTAGACCTCGAACGACGCGACCGTGGAGTCGCCGACGGCGACGCTCGTCGCCGTGCCCGTGTGCGGGCCGACCTCGAAGTCCGCCGGGACGACGAACGTCCAGCTGACCTGGCCGTTCGCGTCGGCGGTCGCCACCGGCAGGATCAGCGGCTCCGAGTTGATGACCGCCTGGACCGACTCGCCCGGCTCGAAGCCGGACGCGACGAAGGTCTGCTCCGCGCCGCGCAGCACGCGAGGCGTGACGAACGACGAGACCAGGGCGCGGTCACCGGCCGCGACGACCGTGAGCGGCGTCTCCGCCTCGTTCCCGGTGTCGTCGGACGCGTGGACGGTGTAGTCGCCCGGCGTCGCGTCCTCGGGGACCGTGATCGGGGTGGTGAAGCTCCCCGTGTCGTCGGTCTCCACGTCGACCGTCGCGACGACGTCGCCGTCCTCGTCGAGCAGGTCGACCGTGACGGTCGTGCTCGGCGGCCAGCCCTCGCCCGTCACGGTGACCTCGTCGCCGGGGTTCGCCGTGGTCGGGTCGACCGTGACGGTCGGCTCGGACACCCCGACGCCACCGACGCCGAGCGGGGTCTCCGCCTCGGTCGAGGTGGTGTCGTCGATGCCGACCACCGTGTAGTCGCCGGGGGTGGTGTCCGCGGGGACGGTGATCGGGGTGGTGAAGTTCCCGTCGCCGTCGGTGGGGACGTCGCCCAGGCTGGTGACCACCGCGCCGGAGCCGTCGCGGATCTCGACGGTGACCGTGGCGTCGGGGGTGTAGCCCGTGCCGTCGACGGTGACGTCGTCACCGGGGTTGGCGGTGGTCGGGTCGACGGTGATCGTCGGCTCGATCGCGGCTGCCTCCACCGTGAGGGGCGTCTCGGCCTCGGTGGAGGTGGTGTCGTCGATGCCGACGACGGTGTAGTCACCGGGGGTGGCGTCCGCCGGGACGGTGATGGGCGTCGTGAAGCCGCCGTCGCCGTCGGTCGGGACGTCGGTGAGCGTCGCGACGACCGCCCCGTCAGCGTCCCGGACCTCGACCGTGACCGTCGAGTCGGGCGTGTAGCCGGTGCCGGTGACGGTCGTCGGCGTGCCCGCGGGCACGGTCGTCGGGTCGACGGTCACCACCGGGGTGAGAGCCGCGGCCTCGATCGTGAGCGGGGTCTCCGCCTCGGTCGAGGTGGTGTCGTCGATGCCGACGACGATGTAGTCGCCGGGAGTGGTGTCCGCGGGGACGGTGATCGGGGTCGTGAAGTTCCCGTCGGCGTCGGTGGGGACGTCCTCGACGGTGGCGACGACCGCACCGCTCTCGTCGCGGATCTCGACGGTGACCGTGGCGTCGGGGGTGTACCCCGTGCCGTCGACGGTGACCTCGTCACCGGGGTTCGCGGTCGTCGGGTCCACGGTGAGTGCGGGCTCGATCGCCGCAGCTTCCACGACCAGGGGCGTCTCGGCCTCGGTGGCGGTCGTGTCGTCGATGCCGACGACGGCGTAGTCGCCCGGTGCGGTGTCGACCGGGACGGTGATGGGGCTGGTGAAGCCGCCGTCGCCGTCGGTGGGGACGTCGCTCAGGGTGGCGACGACGGTGCCGGTCGTGTCCCGGACCTCGAGCGTGACGGTCGAGTCGGGCGTGTAGCCGGTGCCGGTGACGGTGGTCGGCGTGCCCGCCGGGACGGTCGTCGGGTCGACCGTGACGGCCGGGGTGAGGGCGGCAGCCTCCACGGTGAGCGGGGTCTCCGCCTCGGTCGAGGTGGTGTCGTCGATGCCGACGACGGTGTAGTCGCCGGGAGTGGTGTCCGCGGGGACCGTGATCGGGCTGGTGAAGTTCCCGTCGGCGTCGGTGGGGACGTCCTCGACGGTGGCGACGACCGCACCGCTCTCGTCGCGGATCTCGACGGTGACCGTGGCGTCCGGGGTGTAGCCCGTGCCGTCGACGGTGACCTCGTCGCCGGGGTTCGCCGTGGTCGGGTCGACCGTGACGGCCGGGGTGAGGGCCGCGGCCTCGACGGTGAGCGGGGTCTCCGCCTCGGTCGAGGTGGTGTCGTCGATGCCGACCACCGCGTAGTCGCCGGGCGTGGTCTCCGCGGGGACGGTGATCGGGGTCGTGAATCCGCCGTCGCCGTCGGTCGGGACGTCGCTCAGGGTGGCGACGACCGTGCCGGTCGTGTCCCGGACCTCGACCGTGACGGTCGAGTCGGGCGTGTAGCCGATGCCGGTGACGGTCGTCGGCGTGCCCGCCGGGACGGTCGTCGGGTCGACGGTGACGGCCGGGGTGAGGGCCGCAGCCTCCACGGTCAGGGGCGTCTCGGCCTCGGTGGAGGTGGTGTCGTCGATGCCGACGACGGTGTAGGTGCCGGGGGTGGTGTCCGCGGGGACGGTGATCGGGGTCGTGAAGTTCCCCTCCCCGTCGGTCGGGACGTCGCCCAGCGTGGCGACCACCGTGCCGCTCTCGTCGCGGACCTCGACGGTGACCGTCGAGTCGGGGGTGTAGCCCGTGCCGTCGACGGTGACGTCGTCACCGGGGTTGGCGGTGGTCGGGTCGACCGTCACGGAGGGCGTGAGCGCTGCTGCCGTCACGGCGAGAGCCGTCTCGGCCTCGGTCGAGGTGGTGTCGTCGATGCCGACGACGGTGTAGTCGCCGGGCGTGGTGTCCACGGGGACGGTGATCGGGGTCGTGAAGCCGCCGTCGCCGTCGGTCGGGACGTCGGAGAGCGTGGCGACGGCGGTGCCGGTCGTGTCCCGGACCTCGACGGTCACGGTGGCGTCCGGCGTGTAGCCGGTGCCGGTGACGGTCGTCGGCGTGCCCGCGGGCACGGTCGACGGGTCGACGGTGACCGCAGGCGTGATCGCTGCGACCGTCGAACCACGGACGGTCGCCGAGGCGAGATGGAGCTCGGCGAGGCCCGTTCCCGTACCGACCTCGAGGAGGGACAGGGTCAGTGCGCGCTGCGTGAACGTCGCGTCCGCGACGGACGGCTCGGGCTCCTGGACGTTGACGACGAGGCTCACGACCTCCGTGAGGATCTCGAACACCGGCGAGAGCGCCGTGAGCACGGGACCGGTGACCTCCGACGTGATCGTCCCGGCGAGCGTGCGCACCAGTCCGGTCCCGTCGGCGAACAGCACGCTGTTGAGCGGACCGGCCAGCGCGCTGACGAGGTCGCCCAGCGGGAGCGTGACCGGCAGGCCGGAGAGCGCGATGGTGATGGTCGCGTCGCCCGGGGCCACCGTCCCGCCGACCACGTCGCCGACGGTCGTGTCGAGGTTGATGTCGAGGTTCAGCAGGTCGGGTGCGAGGGGGATCGGGTTGTCGACGACGGCCTCGACCGACAGCGTCAGGCTCGCGGCGTGCAGGGCCGTGTCGACCGCGCCGACGAGCGCGGTCGTGAGGTCGTCGAGGGCCGCGCCGAGCCCGTCGAGGATCGCGTTGATCGCGGCGTCGTCGAGGACCTCGGTGTTGGGGTCGAACCCGTTCAGCGACCCGGCGCCGCCGAGGATCGTGTCGAGGTCGACCGTGACGGTCCCGTCACCGACGTTGATCACGACGCCCTCGTCGCCGAAGTCCTGGTCGAGCACGGGCGCCAGGGCGCTGTCGAGGTCGACGTCGATCGCGACGGTCGGTTCGAGGTCGGCGCCGAGGACCTCCAGGACGCCGGCCAGCGCGCCGATCGAGTTCAGCGCCTGGGCGAGCAGCCCGTCGGTCCCGACGAGCTGGCCGACGGCGCCGTCCACGAGCGGGACGACCTCGTCGTCGACCGTCGTGGCGATGCCCGAGACGGCGGGGCTGTCGAGCGTGAGGGTCGCACCGGCGATCTGGTAGTCGCCGGTCGGTGCCGTGCCGCCGGTCGCCTCCGCCGTCGCGGACAGCGCGCCGAGCGACAGGTCGAGGTCCGCGACGACCGACTCGAAGCCGGGGCCGAGGAGCTGCGTGAGGTTGAGCTGCGCGTCGGACGGGAACTCCTCGCTGCCGCCGACGGAGATCGCGCCCTGGTCGGAGACGGCGCCGGACGCGGCGCGGGCCGAGCCGTCGTCGTTCGCCTCGCCGTACTGGTTGACCGCGCCGAGCTGCAGGATCCCGTTGGGGCCCAGCAGCTGGAGGGTGCCGGTCAGGTCGATCCCGAGCGTCTGGAAGACCGAGGCGGCCAGGGGGTTCGTGACGACGGGGTTCGCCCCGGAGGGGTTCTCGGCCACGGCCCCGTCGAGGGCAGCGATCGTCGCGAGGTCGAGCCCGGCGACGCTGCCGCTGAGGAACTGCCCGCTGGCCTCCGAGTCGTCGGTGGGGGCGGCCGTCGCGGCGATCCCTCCCGCGAAGGTCAGGGCGCCGACGACACCTCCCACCGCGGCGAGCGCCGTCGCTCGCCTCAAGAGGGGAGGTGGTGCCGGGGTGGAGAGGTGTCTCGCCGTTCGGGTCACGTGCTCTGTCCTTCCGCTCGCCTGCCTCGAGGTCGTGATGTGGCAGAGGCCACATCACGCCCACAGGTTCGGCGATGCGACCTGGGCGCGCTCGGCGGGTGACGAGGGGGGCGGGGGTGAATCCCCCGGATCCTCGGTCGTCCGGGAGACTGCGTCCGGATTTGGGCGACCTTGTCAGGACAAAACGGATGGGTGAAAACGCAACGAACTGGACGGACGTCCATCTCAGGAGCCGAGATCCCCCGTCCGGACGGGCCTCGGACGCACGCGAGCCCCGGCGCGACGGCTGGTGGCCGACGCGCCGGGGCTCGTGAGAGGTCGGTCAGGCGCTCGCGACGGCGAGCGCGACGTTGTGGCCGCCGAACCCGAACGAGTTGTTCACCGCGACGATGTCGCCGGACGGCAGCGGAGCCGGGGTGTCGCGCACGAGCGGCACCTGGAGCTCCGGGTCGGGGTTCGCGACGTTGATCGTCGGCGGAGCGAGGCGCTCGGCGACCGCCTTGATCGTGAAGATCGACTCCAGGGCACCCGCGCCACCGAGGAGGTGGCCCGTCATCGACTTGGTCGCCGACAGCAGCACGTGGTCCGTGTCGGAGCCGAGGAGGGAGCGGATCGAGCGGGTCTCCGTGAGGTCGCCCACCTTGGTCGAGGTCGCGTGCGCGTTGACGTGCACGACGTCGCGGCCGGTCACCCCGGCCTCCTCGATCGCGCGGCGCATCGCCGCGACCTGCCCGCGACCCTCCGGGTCCGGGGAGGTGATGTGGTAGGCGTCCGAGGACAGGCCGACGCCCGCGAGCCGCGCGTACACGCGGGCACCGCGCGCGGCGGCGTGCTCGGCGCTCTCCAGGACGACGACGCCCGAGCCCTCGCCGATGACGAAGCCGTCGCGGTCGACGTCGTAGGGGCGCGACGCGCCCTGCGGGTCGTCGTTGCGCAGCGAGAGCGTGCGCGAGGCGGCGAAGGCCGCGATCGGCATGGGGTGGATGGTCGCCTCGGTGCCGCCTGCGACGACCACGTCGGCGCGGCCGGCGCGGATCATGTCGACGCCGTAGCCGATCGCCTCGGCCCCGGACGCGCAGGCCGAGACGAGCGCGTGGGCGCCCGCACGGGCACCGAGCTCGAGCGACACGTACGCGGTGGGGGAGTTGGGCATCAGCATGGGCACCGTCATCGGGAGCATGCGGCGGGCACCGCGCTCACGCAACGTGTCCCAACCGTCCAGCGTGGTCCAGATGCCGCCGATGCCGGACGACACGACGGTGCCGAGACGGTCGCCGTCGACCTCGGGGCTGCCCGCGTCGGCCCACGCCTCGCGCGCCGCGATGATCGCGTACTGCGTGGACGGGTCCATGCGCTTGATCTCGGGCCGCGCCAGGACCTCGGCGGGGTCCACCTTGAGGGTCGCGGCGAACGTCACCGGGATCTCGTAGCGCTCCGCCCAGTCGTTGTCGAGGGTGCGGGCGCCGGACTCACCGGCGAGCGCCGCCGCCCAGGTCGAGGGCACGTCGCCGCCGAGCGGCGTGGTGGCGCCGAGGCCGGTGACGACGACTTCAGTAGCGGCGGACATGGTGCTCCTCGGGTGGGGTTCTGGGGCGGGAGGACGGGCGGGTCGGCGCGGGTGACGCCGACCCGCCCGTAGGCCTGCGAAGCAGGCGGGGCGTGCTCAGGCCTGGGCGCCCGTGATGAAGGACACGGCGTCGCCGACCGTCGTGAGGTTCTTGACCTCGTCGTCCGGGATGCGGACCCCGAACTTGTCCTCGGCGTGCGTGACGATCGTCATCATCGACAGCGAGTCGATGTCGAGGTCGTCGGTGAAGGACTTCTCGAGCGCGACGGCGTCGGTCGGCAGACCCGTCTCCTCGGCGACGATCTCCGCGAGGCCGGCGAGGACTTCCTGCTCGGTGTAAGCCATGGTTTCTCCTTGTCGTGGGGCCGGCGGCGACCGGTCCCGGTGGCGGTGCCCGGGTGGGTGTCCCGGGCGGTACAGCGATAGACGGTGCGTGCGACGGACGGGTCCGCCGACGGCGTGGGTCCTCCCGCGGGGGAGGGCGGCCGTCCGTCCAGGGTGATTCTCCCCTACGGCAGGACGACCACCTGCGCCGCGTAGACGAGCCCGGCGCCGAACCCGATCTGGAGCGCGAGGTCCCCGGAGCGGACCTGGCCCTCGTCGAGCAGGCGGCGGGTGGCGAGCGGGATCGAGGCGGCCGACGTGTTGCCGGTCTCCGCGATGTCGCGGGCGACCGCCACCGTGTCGGGGAGCTGGAGCTGCTTGATCATCTGGTCGATGATGCGCATGTTCGCCTGGTGCGGCACGAAGGCGCCGATGTCGCCGGGTGCGACCCCGGCCTCCGCCATGGCCTTGGCCGCGACGGGCGCCATCTGGAACGCGGCCCACTTGAACACGCTCTGCCCGTCCTGGCGCAGCGTGGGCCACCCGAGCGAGGGGTCCTCGCGCAGGTCCGACCAGGCGTGCGTCTGGCGGATCGCCTGGGCCTTGCCGCCGTCGGACCCCCACACCGTGGGGCCGATGCCCGGGGTGTCCGACGGGCCGACGACCGCGGCGCCCGCGCCGTCGCCCAGGAGGAACGAGATCGACCGGTCCGTCGGGTCGATGAAGTCGCTCATCTTCTCGGCGCCGACGACGAGCACGTGCGTGGCGATGCCCGCCCGGACGAGCGCGTCGGCCTGCGCGATCGCGTAGGCGTAGCCCGCGCACGCGGCCGAGACGTCGAACGCGGCGGCGGGCGTCGCGCCGAGGCGCTCGGCGAGCACCGCGGCCGCGGCGGGCGTCTGGTGGAAGTACGTGACCGTGGAGACGATGACGGCGTCGACGTCGGCGCCCTGGAGCCCCGCGCGGGCGAGCGCGTCGCGCGCCGCCGCCTCGGACAGGTCGAGCACGTCGACGTCGGCCCCGGCGCGGCGGCGCGTCACGATCCCGGTGCGCTGGCGGATCCACTCGTCGGACGAGTCGATCGGCCCGGCGATGTCGTCGTTCGTGACGACGTTCTCGCCGCGCACGCCACCGATCGCGAGGATCCGCGAGAACGCCGGGCCGGTGGCCTGGCGCAGCGTCACGCCACTCACGCGTCGTCGCCCGGGGCAGGTGCGCCGCCCACGACGGAATGGCGGGCGATCAGGTCGCGGGCCGCCTCGACGTCGTCGGGCGACTTCACGGCCACCGACTCCACGCCCTTGAGCGTGCGGCGCGCGAGGCCCGTGAGGACACCGCCCGGCGCGAGCTCGAGGATCGCGGTGACGCCCAGCTCGGCGAGCGTCTCCTGGCACAGGTCCCAGCGCACGGGCGCGGCGATCTGCGCGGTGAGGCGCCGGACGACGTCGCGTGCCTTGCCGGACGTGCTGCCCTCGATGTCGATGGTCGCGTACGACTCGCCGTCGGCGTTCGAGAGGAACGGCAGGCGCGGGTCGGCGACGTCCCACGCCGCGGCGACCGGCTCGAACTCCTCGAGCGCGGGCTGCATGAACGGCGTGTGGAACGCCCCGGCGACCTGGAGCGGGATGACGCGCGCCTTGGCGGGCGGGTTCTCGGCGAGCGCCGCGAGGTGGTCGAGCGCCCCGGCGGCGACGACCTGGCCGCCGCCGTTGACGTTCGCCGGCCACAGGTGCGCGGCCTCGATCGCGGCGAGGACCTCCTCGGGGTCGCCCCCGACGACCGCGCTCATGCCGGTGGGCGTCGCGGCGGCGGCCGCGGCCATGGCACGAGCACGGTGCGCGACGAGCCCGACCGCGCCGACGTCGGTCAGCGCGCCCGCGACCGCGGCGGCGGCGAGCTCCCCGACCGAGTGGCCCGCGGTCACGTCGACGACGTCGGCGGTGTCGCGGCCGTCGAGGATCGCCCGCAGGGCGACGAGGGACGACGCGACGATGAGCGGCTGGGCGACCGCGGTGTCACGGATCGTGTCGGCGTCGGACTCCGTCCCGTGCGCACGCAGGTCGAGGCTCGCGGCCTCGCCGAACGCGGCGACCTGGTCGGCGACGCCGGGCAGCTCGAGCCAAGGGGCGAGCATTCCGGGGGACTGGGAGCCCTGTCCAGGGCACAAGACGGCGAGCACCCGTCAACTGTGCCAACCCGCTGCTCCCGCGCCACGTCACGACCCGCACCAACCTTGCGGAAGGTGATTGTGCCGAACCTACAAGGCGACCCGGACGGCGCACCCCACGAGCGCCGCTCCGCCCGCCCGGGCTCAGCGCGCGGTGGAGAGCTGCCCGAGGGCGAGCGCGACCTGCAGGACGAACGACTCGCGCGCGTCGAGCGGGTCCCACCCGGTGATCTCGGAGACCTTGCGCAGGCGGTAGCGCACGGTGTTGGGGTGCACGTACAGCGAGCGGGCCGCCGCCTCGAGCGACCGTCCCGTGCCGAGGTAGGCCGACAGGGTCTCGAGCACGGATCCCGTCGCCTCCGCGAGCGGCCGGTACGCCTGCGCGACGAGCGTGCGGCGCGCGGTCGTGTCGCCCGTGAGCACGCGTTCGGGGAGCAGGTCGTCCGCGAGGACCGGGCGCGGTGCCTGGGGCCACGCCGGTGCGGCCCGCAGGCCCGCGAGCGCGGCCTGGGCCGAGCGCGCCGCCTCCTCCAGGCCGGGGACGGTCGGGCCGATGACGACGGGGCCGGGCCCGAACCGCGGCAGGAGCGACGCGGCCGCGGCCTGCAGGTCGCCCTCCCCGCCGAGGACGAGGACGAGGCGGTCGCCGTGGATGCCCACGAGCGCGTCGCCCGCCGCGCGGCGCGTCGCGCGGCGCAGCTCGGCCGTGCGCACCTCGTCGAGCGTCGAGGCGATCGTCCCCGCCATGACCAGGGTCGGGCCGTGGCCGCCCCAGCCGAGCGCCGAGACGCGCGAGCGCAGCGAGTCGTCGCCGTCGCCGCGGATCAGCGCGTCGACGACGAGGGCCTCGAGGCGCGCGTCCCACGCGCCGCGGACCTCCGCGGCGCGCGCGTAGACCTCGGCGGCGGAGAACGCGACCTCGCGCGAGTAGCGCAGGACCGCCTCGCGCAGGTCGCGCTCGCCTCCCGGGGCGGCGAGCTGGTCGGAGTACGCCTCGACGACCTCGACGACGATGCGGACGAGCTGGAGCGTGTTCTGCAGCGAGATCGAGCGGGTCAGCTCCGGAGGGGCGGCCGCGAAGATGTCGCTCACGCCGTGCGGCGGGGCCAGCGGGTCGGCGTACCAGGTGACGAAGGCGGTGATGCCGGACTGCGCCACGAGACCGACGTACGAGCGGTCCTCGGCGGGCAGCTCGCGGTACCACGGGATCTCGTCGTCCAGGCGGCGCAGGGCCGCGGACATGAGCAGGCCGCTCCCGTCGCGCAGGCGCTGGAGGTTGTCCGCGTTGCCCGTCGGGCCGCTCGGGGCGGACGCGCTCGCGGGCGTCCTGGGGGTGGCCGTCACGCGCCGAGCATACGGTCCGCGCTTGTGGACAGTCCACAAAGGGCCGCGCCCGCACACGAGCCCGCGCGGAGCCCGACGGCGTCCGACCCGGGCCGCTGGGTGAGCGTCCGGACGACCCGCTAGGGTCGGGACATGGCCCTCATGCCCCGACTCCGCCAGCTCATGCGTCGGCCGACGTCCGCGTCGACCGTCGGCACGCGCCGCCCGCGGTCCGGGGAGAAGCGCGGGGACACGGTCCACGAGGACGCCCTGCGGGCGATGCTCGTCGACGACCCCAACGACGAGCGCGCGTTCCGGGCGCTCGCCGAGCTGGTCCGGCGCCGCGCCGCCGAGGGGCCGGCCGCGGACGACCCGCTCGCCGCGCCTGCGGACGAGACGGAGAAGCAGCGCGCCGCGGACCTCGCGGTCTGGGCGCTCGCGGAGGAGCTCGCCGGGCACCCCAAGGGGTGGTACCCGCTCGTCGAGCTGGGGCGGCTGTCCCTCGACGACGACCAGGAGGCCGCGCTGCGCCGGTTCGCCACCGCGGCCGAGCGCGACCCGTCCGGCCGCGCGCTCGCACAGTCGATGGAGGTGCTGCGCACGGCGGGTCTGCCCGTCGAGGCGCTGGGCCTGGGCGTCGGGCACTGGCGCGCGCGCGAGCACGAGCCGGAGGTCGGGCGCCAGCTCGTCCTCGCGGCGATCGAGGCCGACCGTCCCCTCGATGCCCGGCACCACCTGGAGTCGCTGGTCGAGTACGGCGACCCTCAGGGTGTGGCGTCCCTGCGCACGGACCTCGAGCGCACCGTCGCGCAGGCCGAGCAGCACCGCGCCGGGACCTGACCCGCGCCGCCCGGGCGAGGACGCGGCGCGGGACCGCCGCTGCGCCGTCGGGCCGCCCACTGCCCGCACGACGACGGCCGGTCACCCCGCGGGGCGACCGGCCGTCGTCGTGCTACCGGGCGGGGACCGTCAGGACTCGCCGCCCGCGTTGCCGGACGTGCCGGCGGTGACGTCCATGAGGCGGTACTTCTCGATCGCCTGGGCGGACGCGTCCGCGGGGACCTTGCCCTGCTTGGCGAGCGCCTGCAGCGTGCGGACCACGACGGACGGGCCGTCGATCTTGAAGTGCCGGCGGGCGGCCGCGCGGGTGTCGGAGAACCCGAAGCCGTCGGCCCCGAGCACCTCGTAGTCGCCCGGGACCCACTTGCGGATCTGGTCGGGCACGAGGTGGTCGTAGTCGCTCGTCGCGACGAACGGGCCCTCGGCTCCGGACAGCTTCTCGGTCACGTACGCGACGCGCGGCTCGGCGGCCGGGTCGAGGAACGCGGCCTGGTCGGCGGCGAGGCCGTCGCGGCGCAGCTCGTTCCAGCTCGTCACGCTCCACACGTCGGCCGCCACGCCCCAGTCGTCGTGGAGGAGCTGCTGCGCCTCCAGCGCCCACGGGACGCCCACGCCCGAGGCGAGGATCTGGGCCCGCGGGCCGTCGCCCTCGCCGACGGAGATGCGGTGGATGCCCTTGAGGATGCCCTCGACGTCCACGTCCTCCGGCTCGGCCGGCTGGACCATCGGCTCGTTGTACACCGTGAGGTAGTACATGACGTTCTGGTCGCGCCCGTCCGCGCCGACGCCGTGCTCACCGGGGCCGAACATGCGCTCGATGCCGTCGCGCACGATGTGGCGGATCTCGTACCCGTAGGCCGGGTCGTACTGGACCATGGCCGTGTTCGTGCCCGCGAGGAGCGGCGAGTGGCCGTCGGCGTGCTGCAGGCCCTCGCCGGTCAGCGTCGTGCGGCCCGCGGTCGCGCCGATGATGAAGCCGCGCGTGAGCTGGTCGCCCGCCGCCCAGAACTGGTCGCCCGTGCGCTGGAAGCCGAACATCGAGTAGAAGATGTAGAACGGCACCATGATCTCGCCCTGCGTGGCGTAGGACGTGCCGACCGACTGGAACGCGGCCGCGGAACCGGCCTCGTTGATGCCGGTGTGCATGATCTGGCCGGCTTCGGACTCCTTGTAGCTCAGCATGAGCTCGCGGTCCACGGCGAGGTAGTGCTGGCCCTGGGTGTTGAAGATCTTCGCCGACGGGAAGATCGAGTCCAGGCCGAACGTGCGCGCCTCGTCCGGGATGATCGGCACGATGCGCTTGCCGAACTCCTTGTCCTTGATGAGGTCCTTGAGGAGCCGGACGAAGGCCATCGTCGTGGCGATCTCCTGCTGGCCCGAGCCCTTCTTGAGGATCTCGTAGGACTTGTCGCCCGGCAGGGTGATCGGCTTGGGCGACGAGCGGCGCTCGGGGACGAACCCGCCGAGCTGCTGGCGACGGTTCAGCAGGTACTGGATCTCCGGCGCGTCGGGGCCCGGGTGGTAGTACGGGGGCTCGTACGGGTTGGCGTCGAGCTCCTCGTCCGTGATCGGGATGCGCAGGGAGTCGCGCAGCGCCTTGAGGTCGGCGAGGCCGACCTTCTTCATCTGGTGCGTCGCGTTGCGGCCGGCGAACGTCGGGCCGAGCGCGTAGCCCTTGACCGTGTGCGCGAGGATCACCGTCGGCTGGCCCGTGTGGGCGCGTGCCGCGGCGTAGGCCGCGTAGATCTTGCGGTAGTCGTGGCCGCCGCGCTTGAGGTTCCAGATGTCGTCGTCGGTCATGTTCTCGACGAGCTGCTTGGTCCGCGGGTCGCGGCCGAAGAAGTGCTCGCGGATGAACGCGCCGGACTCCGCGCGGTACGTCTGGTAGTCGCCGTCGGGCGTGACGTTCATGAGGTTGACCAGGGCGCGGTCCTTGTCCGCGTTGAGCAGGACGTCCCACTCGCGGCCCCAGATGACCTTGATGACGTTCCAGCCCGCACCGCGGAACTGCGCCTCGAGCTCCTGGATGATCTTGCCGTTGCCGCGCACCGGGCCGTCGAGGCGCTGCAGGTTGCAGTTCACGACGAACGTCAGGTTGTCGAGCTGCTGCTGCGCCGCGAGCTGGAGCATGCCGCGCGACTCGGGCTCGTCCATCTCGCCGTCGCCGAGGAACGCCCACACGTCCTGCTGCTCCGTGTCACGGATGCCGCGGTTGTGCAGGTACTTGTCCGTCCACGCCTGGTAGATCGCGCTCGCCGGGCCGAGGCCCATGGAGACCGTCGGGTACTCCCAGAAGTCGGGCATGAGCCGCGGGTGCGGGTACGACGGCAGGCCGCCGCCCGGGTGCGACTTCTCCTGGCGGAACCCGTCGAGCTGGTCCGCCGAGAGGCGGCCCTCGAGGAACGCGCGCGCGTACACGCCGGGGGAGGCGTGGCCCTGGAAGTAGACCTGGTCGCCGCCGCCGGGGTGGTCCTTGCCGCGGAAGAAGTGGTTGAGGCCCACCTCGTACAGCGTCGCCACCGACGCGTAGGAGGAGATGTGGCCGCCGACGCCGATGCCGGGCCGCTGCGCGCGCGTCACCATGACGGCGGCGTTCCAGCGGATCCACGAGCGGTAGCGGCGCTCGAGCGCCTCGTCGCCGGGGAAGTAGGGCTCCTCGTGCACACCGATGGTGTTCACGTAGGGGGTGGTCAGGGACGTCGGGACGGCGACGTTGCGCTCCCGGGCCCTCTTGAGCAGGTTCAGCAGGACGTAGCGGGCGCGCGGGCCCCCGCGGTCGTCGATCAGGCCGTCGAGGGCCTCGACCCACTCGCCGGTCTCGGCGGGGTCGAAGTCCGGAACCTGGCTGAGCAGACCGTTGATCAGCGGTCCGGTCTCGTCGTACGAAGCCACCAGCAACCTCATATCTCGTCGGATGCCGGGCGCACGGCCGCGCGGTACACGGCCGACACCCGTCTCGGGGCCACTCCGGGCACGCGGCCGCGGCCGCTGGTGGCGACCGCGCCTCTTCACGAGACCAGGGTGGTCTACCCATTGTGTTCACAACGCGCGCGTAAGTCACACCATCGGGTGGTCAAGAGGGCGTGATTTCGGCGACACGGCCGGGAGGTGAGGTGTCCCGGCGTCGTGCGGGTGCGGTGCCCGACGGAGGTCCGGGCACCACGTGCCCGGCCGGTGTCCGTGGGAGGCACCTTGCCAAGCAACGGATCCTCCGGTGGGCTACCTTTGCCAGACACGGCAGGTCGTCGTGCGCGCGGGCGTCCGCCCGCGCGTCGGTCGGCCCGCCGCACGGACGGACAGGACGAGGAAAGGAACGACACGACAGTGACCGACACCGCAGGGCCCAGCGGGGCGGACCGCCTGGGGTTCGCGCCCGGCAACGTGGTGCAGGAGTTCGGCTGGTCGGAGGACGTCGACGACGACCTGCGCGGTGAGCTCGAGGAGCTCGTCGGCGGCGAGCTCGTGGACGAGGACTACGACGACGTCACCGACGGCGTGATCGTGTGGTTCCGCGAGGACGACGGCGACCTCACCGACCTGCTCGTGGACGTCCAGACCGTGCTCGACGACGGCGGCCTCATCTGGGTGCTCACGCCCAAGCCGGGCCGGTCCGGGCACGTGGGCCACAACGACATCCAGGAGGCCGCGACCACGGCCGGGCTGCACGCGACGAGCACGTTCGCCATCGCGCCCGACTGGTCCGCGACGAAGCTCGGGACCCGTGGCCGCGGTCGCTGACGGCGCGAGCGCACCGACCGTCGGGGGCGCGGTGCGTCCTGGTCCGGGGGACCCGGCGCCCGACTTCACGCTGCCCGACACGCACGGCACGCCCGTCCACCTCGCCGACCTGCGCGGCGGCCCGGTGCTCCTCGTGTTCTACCCGTTCGCGTTCTCCGGCATCTGCACGGGCGAGCTCTGCGAGCTGCGGGACAACCTCGAGGACTTCGAGGCCGCCGGCGTGACCCTGCTGGGCATCTCCTGCGACTCGGTGTTCACGCAGAAGGCGTGGGCGGCCCAGGAGGGCTTCGAGTTCGACCTCCTCTCCGACTTCTGGCCCCACGGCGACGTCGCCCGGGCCTACGGCGTGCTGGACGAGGAGAACGGGCTCGCCCTGCGCGGCTCGTTCCTGCTCGACGCCGACGGGATCGTGCGCTGGTCCGTCGTCAACCCGCGCGGGCAGCGCCGCGACCTCGACGGGTACCGGCGGGCGCTCGAACAGCTCTGACGCGGGAGCGCGCATGGGGCGCGGCGCACGTGTGGGCTCCGCAGGGTGGGGCCTACATCTAGTCCCCGCGTCGAGCGGACGCGCCTCGGTGTGGCCAGTGGCGGGGCGTCGACCCGGTAGGCTGTGCTCCGCTGTTCCGGGGCCTGTAGCTCAGTTGGTTAGAGCGCCACGCTTACACCGTGGATGTCGGGGGTTCGAGTCCCTCCGGGCCCACCATCAAGGAAGTGCGGGTTTGTTGCCCAACGTCGTACTCCGGGACCGAACCACTGGGACCGTCTGCTCCCATCCGGCTTTGCCGAGGTCGTAAGAGCCTCAATCGCGCTGCATGCCGCCCGGCCCTGCTCTCAGAGGGCGGTGGCACGAGGGTAGGCGACCGACTTCGGCCTGTTGAGTCCGGTCTGAGCAGGACGACGAACAGGGGGTCAGGCGCCCGGTAAGCAACGCGGTGCGGATGCTTAGCACTCCTCCCAGGCACTCGGCGACGTGCTATTGGCGCGGAAACTGCTCGTCTAAGGGGCCGCTGAGCCTACGGGATGTCGAAGCGCGTGACCCAGCGTCGCTGCGATCACAGTGCACGCGAACGCCACGCAGGGCGGCAAGGACTGCCCGCGATGGTCAGGAGACTGAAGCGTGGACTGGACAACCCCATCGGGAACTTTGCCGTCGCAGAAACCCTCGCCGAGCACTGACGACGCTAGCGGGGGTGTGAAGGACCGCCAGCGACTCGCTCGACGGCCTCGCCGGGCAAGCCTCCGGCCACCCTTCAGCCTTCGTTCGTCGTCACACCGGCGGGCTGCTGTCCCACGGAACCCCGCGCCTGGGCATGGACAAGCCTGAGCAGAGGTCCGCTCTCGGGGAGGGCCCCTTGCCGCAACAATCCGGGACACCGACCGAGTTGAGTTCGCGCCGCGCGCAGCATCCGAAGTATCCGGCCGTCGTCCCGACCGCGTCGCATGAGCAAATCGCTAACCGAGATGAACCCTGTGACGAAGTGCCAATTGTTTCATTGACCTCCACCGCCTACTTGCCGAGCGCCGGATTCATGGAAGCGATCGGCAGGGCGCTAGTAGACTTGGTATGTCCAAACGGCGTCAGGTCAGCTCGTCCTCAAGATTCTGGCGGTCAATAGGTTTAAGGCCCCAGCCCTGAGCGGACCGAGCGCTCGCGGAGACTCGCTCATTGCTCGCCATCAATCGACTCGCGCTGCCGACGGCAAGTCTCCCCTGGTGCCAAAGAGAAAGAAGGAGGACGACAAGAAGGCCGATGGCGCAGAATGTAATCGTGCCTGACGCCGAGGTAAGTGCGCTGTCCAGACCCTGGCCAATCGACCAGACGCACAATGGCCCCCAAAGCAGTAACCCTGCTAGGACTCGAATGTCTGTCAATGTCCGCACGGTGTCTGAACTGCCAGGCAGTTCGGACATCGACGTATCGGACGTATGAATCACCTCGGAAAGAAACTTGACGTGAGCACCCTTCTGATCGGCTTTCAGGAGGTCGACATAGTCGGGGGACGCTGAAATGGTTCGCTGCAATTGCGAAAGATCACCAAAGGGAATCGGGCTGAAGAGGCGTTGCCAACGGTTCCACTCGTTGACCGGCCTGTCAATCGGCAGGGCATGTAGAGCGGCGATTTGAGTCCACCCGAAGCACCACACCGCGAACGCACACCACCAACTTCCCACTAGGAGAATTAGCACGACTCCCACAACCGCGATTGTTGCGGCGGGGAACAGGGTAACACTCTGACCCAGAGTGCTCGCCTGAAGCGAGTCCTCGCTTGCGCTGGGTGCCTTGCGAAGCCACTCAAGAATGACAAAAGCGGCAGCGAAGATGCCGGTCGGGACCGCGGCGCGCCAGTGGCGAAGTTCCGTTAGGAGCGAGATGGCTTTATCCATCAGCCTTCGCGCATTCCGAACGGGCGCGACCAAGCGTGTGTGAGTGCATTATGGAGCACCAGTGTACCCTGAACGTTGAGATCAACGTCATTCCGTCGATGGTAGAAGACCATATATCTTTCACTGCCGTTATCGAACAGATTTCCCAATGCGCCAGCGAAGAAGAAGAGCCGGAGGAAATCGTCTGCCTTTACTTCCAGCCCCGGTGCAGTCGCTGAAATTGTTCGACGGTAGTCTGATCGGGTGAATCGCGGCGAATCGAGCGACTTGAGTGCATTCAGCGCAGCGGTCGTCTCCGCGACGCCACCCTCGTACCCAGCAAGTTCTCCCCTGACAGCGTCGACAAAGTACTTGGTTGAATACTGGAGAACGCCTTCGCGAATGACTTGTTGATCGAGCAATGCGCTTCCATTGCTCGAAGGGTTGGTGGCCTCGGTTAGCCGTACGTACTCCATGAGTTGGAGAATGTCTCTCGGTGTGTGCCGGGTGAGGTTGAGAAGGTACTTGAGCCTCTTCGGCTGGCGGCGATTACGATTTCGGTTATGCCCGCGTCCTCCGATCGTAATGGTCTCGGGGAAGTATGAGAGAACATCGACTTCCGTCTCCCCGACGCCCTGCGCTGCTTTCTGGTTCACCAGTCTGATGAGAGGCGCGTTTTCGCTGGCGCCCCCCGACAGGATCCGCCAATCGAGGTCGTACGCAAAGTCGCGCATCTTATGTGCGTCGGGCAGAATAAGCGAGATCCTGGAAAAGATATCATTCCGCAGAAGCAGTACTATGCTGCCAGTCGCTTGGCCCTCGCGAAGGTCAAGGTTGATGTCGTATGCCGCCTGTGAGAGGCCCGCGATCGATTCGTCGTACCTGGGGTCGTTCAGCAGAATTGAGTCGAGCCCGTCGAGAATAAGAATGTGTCGACGTGTGGATCGCAGTGACCGTGCCCATTTCTCCAAGTAGGGCGTCAAGGTAGAGATATCAACGCGGGAGCCTATTTCGTCTTTGAACAGACTGCCCGCCGATGAAGGATCGATAGAGTAGGAGATGTTGGTGATTTGTTGGAGTTTCCGCCCCGACTCGCCCCCCATGAAGCCGGCATCGCGCAGCGTTCGAATTACTCGCTTGACGTCACGCAACTGACTGATTCGCGTGTTTGGGTCGCTAAGTGCAACATCGAGATAGTTGCAGAGAAGGATGAACTTCCAGGCACCGTACGTCCGTTGAGCGCCCTTGGGTTGCCCGGTCCTAAGTTCCGGAATGTCGCCGATTGGAAGATTTCTGGCGCTCCGCATTTGGCAACGATATAGCGAGCTGTCGCTGCGTCCGTTTCTCTCAAGGTAGAGGCCGAGCGCGGATTTGCCGGTGCCTTTGGGGCCCAGGATTAGTGTCTTCTCGCCGGAAGTGACCTGCTGGACGGCTCCACCGATGTCAACGTAGCTGCGTATGAAGTCTGCCTCGCTCGTCAGCGCTTCGTTGACGGAGTCACTCTTGCCGAAGTAGAGATCGCGAAACTCTGCTTTCACCGTTGGTGTCTTCCCGCTCGTAGGGCCACGTTGGGGCAGAGTACCGCTTAGGGGCGGTGTCTGGTCGATAGACCCACGTGGACTCGTGGGTGAAGTGTCGGACCCGCATCTCCTCCACGAGCGGTGATAGGTGCCGGAGGGAGGCAACGTATGTTGCGGGATGCCACCGTAGTGTCGACGACGTCACGCGTTCGGGGAGCACGCTGGATCTGGCGCTGGATTGATGTCGTGTGCGGGCTCTCCGCCGGGTACGGTGGCCTTGAGGCGAGGCGTGCGCAGGAGTGGTCGAAGGCTCGCGCGTCTCGCAGGACCAGGATATCGGCGACCTCTGTGAAGGTGCGCCGTTCCAGCCGGGCGTTACCTCTAGACGCAGTACTGGCAATGTCTGAGGGTTCGCAGTTGTGGCCGTTGCCAATCGTCGGTGCGCGTCACGGGTGCCGTGGCTGCGTTCTTGTCGGCAGTGCGACCCGGTCACGCCGTGGCGGCCCCTAGCCGGTGGTGAAGTCCTAGAGCGATACGGACTGCGCGGTGTAGTGGCACGTCTTTGTCGGGGTTGCCGATTACCGGGTTTCGAGTCTCTTGAGCCCTTTAGAGCAACTTACGGTCAGGCCGTCCCGCGGAGCCCTGTGAGGTACCCCACGATGGGCGAGGACGGCCCAAGCTGGTCCTGTGGGTGCCTGGAGACGCAAAGTCCTGTCGGCACCGCCCCCTAGCATCGGCCGCACCAGCAGCGACGACGTGACGGTGAGGTAGAGGGTGCTCGAGAAGGTCAAGGGTCTGTTCCGGCGGGACGAGGAGCAGGCGGGAGGGGGCCGGCCGAGCGCTCGGCTCGTCGACGCGCTGAAGGTGCTCGCCGTCGAGTCGCCGGGCCTCGCAGACCGCGCGGTCGCCTACGTGCACCGGGGCGAGGGGCCGGAGGTCCTGCTGGAGCTCGAGGCCCTGCGCGGCGGTGACGTCGAGGCGCTGCTGGGGCGGCCGGGCCAGTCCGGCATCTACTCGTGGACGACGCCCGCACAGGACGACCGGCTGAAGGCCGCGGTGCCGGGCTGGACGTCCGCGAAGGCCGTCACGGCCCGGTCCAACCTCTACACGCTGAGCGACTCCGTGACGATCCCCGAGCTCGTTCGCCTCGGCCGGGTGCTGAGCGCCGTGTCGTCGGAGGTGGACCGCGAGCGCCCCGCCGACCCGCGCTGGCTCACGGTGCTGGTCAACGACATGTCGCGGCGCGCGAACGACCGCCGCAAGGGCAGGAACGGCAAGCAGACGCCCGACCGCTGGACGCCGGACCTGCTGGTGGCGCTCGCGGTCGAGGGCGGCGTGCCGGAGGCCGACGCGCCGGCCGTCGTGCTGCGCGAGCTGTTCGAGCGCCCGACGTCGTCGGGCTGGGCGTCGCGGCACCTCGGCCCGGCGCTGCTCGGCGACCCGGCGCGCGACTTCGTGGTCGCGCACGTGGACGTCGCGACCCAGGCGCTGCCGGGCGTGAGCGCCGCGGGCCGGACGGAGCTGGTCGAGCTCGTGGCGTCCGACCCGGCGGCGACCGACGCGCTCGCCCCGCTCCTGGCGCGGCTCGCGGCGGACACGAGCAAGGGCGTCCGTGAGGCGGCGGTGGCCGCCGTCGCGCAGCTCCCGGGCGAGCGCCAGCGCGAGATCCTCACCCCGCTCCTCACGGCCCTCGCGCCGTCCCGGCTCGGGACGGTCGTGACGCGCCTCGCGCAGGTCGACGGCGGGCTGGCCGACCTCGAGCAGGCCGCCGAGCAGTCGACCGGGGCGCGCGCGACGCTCCTGCGCGACACCGTCGAGCGCGCCCGCGTGCTCGACGCCGCGCAGGAGGACGAGCCGGCGATCGAGGTCCCGCCCTTCGAGCCCTTGCCGGAGACGGTGCTGGGCGACGAGTTCGTGCAGGCCGCGCGGGCCGCGATCGACACCGCCCTCGAGCGCGCCCGCGCCGAGCAGGCGGCGCACCCCGGGAGGAAGGACGACGCCGGGTGGCCGCGGTGGCGTCGACAGGCCGTCGAGCAGGACCTCAAGGAGCTGCCCGGCATCTCCGACGAGGACCTCCGGGTCTTCGCGGGGTTCCTGTCCGGGACGAGCACGCGTCGCCCGGGCGGCGTCGCGATGCGCCGGCTGTCCGCACCGGGCGTCTTCTCGCGCCTCCCGGGCATCACCCTCCTGCACCGGCTGCGGCTCCAGGCGAACGAGGCGCGCGGGCGCAGCGAGCGGTTCGGCTGGTATCGGCTCAACGAGGGCGACACGTTCGACGTCGACCTGCGCGTCCTCGACGAGGCGCTGCGACGCATCGGTCGCGACGACGCCGAGGCGCTGATCGACGAGCTGTACTTCTCCACGTGGTGGGCCATGGACACGGTGACGCCCGAGAATGCGTGGCCGTACTACGCGGGGCGCCTCGACCGGCTCGCCGCGGCGCTCGACGATCGCGAGCGCACCTACGGCACGACCAAGCCGGCCCGGGCGCTCGCGGTGCTCGCGCAGCTCCCGCACGTCCCGCGCCGGTTCCTGCCGCGACTGACCGAGCTCGCGCTCGGCGAGGGCCGCACCTACCGCGCGACGGCGCAGGCGGCGCTGAGCACGCACCCCGGCGTGCGGGGGCTGGCCGAGCAGGGGCTCGGCAACGGCCGGTCCGAGGTGCGCCGCACCGCCGCGGAGTGGCTGGCCCGGCTCGGCGACGCCGACGCGGTGCCTGCCCTGCGGGCCGCGCTCGCGAAGGAGCGCAGCGAGGTCGTCCGTGCGGCGCTCCTCACGTCGCTCGAGAGCCTCGGGGAGGACATCTCGGTCGATCTCGCGCCGGAGGTGCTGCTCGCGGAGGCGACCAAGGGACTGCGCGGCAAGGCGCCGGTGAGCATGTCTTGGTTCGACCTGGGCTCCCTCCCGGACGCGCGCTGGGCGGCGGACGGCTCGCCGGTGGACCCGACGATCCTGCGCTGGTGGGTCGTGCTCGCGGTCAAGCTCAAGGACCCGAGCGGCGCGGGGCTGCTCGAGCGATACCTGTCGCTCCTGCAGGAGGAGGACCGCGCGCGCCTCGGCAGCCACGTGCTGGCCGCGTGGGTCGCGCAGGACACGCGCAACCCGTCGCCCCAGGAGAGCGACGCGCACGCGACGGCCGGTGCCCAGCAGCGCTACGACCAGTTCCAGGCGTGGGCCAAGCGATCGCCGGAGTACTACTCGGTCGAGGCGTCCAAGTCGGTCGAGGACCATCACCGTGACCTGTACCGGGAGCACCAGGCGACCTACCTCGGCTCCGCGGTCAAGGACAAGGGGATGCTGGCGCTCACGGTCGCGATGCAGGGCGGCGAGCTCGCCGCGACCTTCCAGCGCTACGCCAAGGCGCACATCGGCCGCCGGGCGCAGACCGAGGCCCTCGTCCAGGCGCTCGCGGCGAACGGTCAGCCCGCCGCGATCCAGGAGCTCCTCGCGGTCTCGCGCCGCTTCCGGCAGGCGACCGTGCAGGAGACCGCGCAGCGGCTCGCCGCCGAGCTCGCGGACCGGCGCGGCTGGACGGCGGACCAGCTCGCGGACCGGACGGTCCAGACGGCGGGCTTCGAGGACGACGGTCTGCTCCACCTCGACCTCGGGTCGCGCGAGTACGTCGGGCGCATCACTCCCGCGTTCACCCTCGAGCTCACGAGCGACGCCGGGAAGGTCGTCAAGGCGCTCCCGGCCGCGCGGGCGCAGGACGACCCCGAGCTCGTCGCGGCCGCGAAGAAGCAGCTCACCGCGAGCCGCAGAGAGCTCAAGGCGGTCGTCACGCTCCAGACGCAGCGGCTCTACGAGGCGATGTGCGTGGGCCGCACGTGGACCGCGCAGGAGTGGCAGGAGTACCTGCTCGGTCACCCGGTGATGTCGCGGCTCGTCGAGCGGCTCGTGTGGGTCGAGAACCCTGGCACGGACGAGGCTCGCCCGTTCCGTCCCGACGGCGGCGCGCTCGTCGACGCGGACGACGAGGACGTCGAGCTCGGCGAGGGTTCGACGGTCGGTCTCGCCCACGCGGTGCTGCTCGGTCAGGAAGCCACGGCCGCATGGGCGGCACACCTCACGGACTACGAGGTCACCCCGCTCTTCGCGCAGCTCGACGTCGCGACGCCGGACGTCCCGGCGGGCGCGACGGCGATCGACGACCACAAGGGCTGGTTCTCCGACAGCTTCTCCATCCGGGGGCGCGCCACCAAGCGCGGCTACACGCGCTCGCAGGCGGAGGACGCCGGGTGGTTCAGCGCGTACACGAAGTCGTTCGCGAGCGCGGGGATCGTCGTGCAGATCGAGTTCACGGGGTCGTTCGTCCCGGAGGAGAACATCGCGGCCGCGGTGACCGCGCTGACGTTCGAGCGGACCGGCCGCGGGTCGGGTCGCGGGACCGCGCGGATCGCGGACCTCCCGCCCGTGCTCGTCGCGGAGGCGTACCGCGACTACGTCGCCGTCGCCGAGGCAGGCGCCTTCGACCCCGACTGGGAGCGGAAGAGCCAGTACTGACCGTGCCGGTCGGCCCGCACCAGGGCCGACCGGTACGGCGCGGGGGGGGGGGGGGGGGGGGGGGGGGATAACCC
>NZ_JBQEMZ010000013.1:0-32386 GCF_052044445.1 Cellulosimicrobium sp. 22598 | reverse complement strand
GGTGCGGGCGCCGGGTGGCGGCGCCCGCACCGCCCGTCGTGTGGGACGCGGCTCCTACGCTGACCTGCAGGACCACGGGCACGGCGCCCGCGACCCGACGAAGGAGGAGCCCGGGTGACGAGCACGACGACCGGTGACGCGCAGGTCGCGGCCGGAGGACCGGGCGAGCTGCGGCCGCCCGCCGAGGTCCGGTACGCCGACGAGCTCGCGGCGCTCGCCGCGGCGGACGCGCGCCGGGGCGCCGACGTCCCGCCCGGGTGGCGCCTGAGCCCCCGTGCGGTGCGCGCGTTCGTCGTGGGCGACGCGGAGCTCGGCGTGAGCCGCAAGTTCTTCGGCGACGACCCGCTCGTCGACCGCGCGGTCGTGTCGCTGCTGGGCCGGCAGGGGCTCATGCTCGTCGGCGAGCCGGGCACCGCGAAGTCGCTCCTGTCCGAGCTGCTGGCCGCGGCCGCGAGCGGCACGTCGACGCTCACGGTCCAGGGCACCGCGGGCACGAGCGAGGACCACGTGCGGTACTCGTGGAACTACGCCCTGCTCATCGCCGAGGGGCCGAGCGAGCGCTCGCTCGTCCCGTCGCCGGTCTTCCGGGCGATGGAGAGCGGGCGGATCGCGCGGTTCGAGGAGATCACGCGCTGCGCGCCCGAGATCCAGGACACGCTCGTGTCCGTGCTCTCGGAGAAGCAGCTCATGGTCCCCGAGCTCGGCGCCGACGCGCGCGTCGCGGCGCGGCCTGGGTTCAACGTGCTCGCGACGGCGAACCTGCGCGACCGCGGCGTCCACGAGATGTCGGCGGCGCTCAAGCGCCGCTTCAATTTCGAGACCGTCGCGCCCATCCGCGACCGCGCGTTCGAGATGGAGCTCGTCGAGAGCCGGCTGACGGCCGAGCTCGGCCCGGCCCCGGAGCGTCCGCGGCTCGACCGCGACGTGCTCGAGGTGCTCGTCACGGTCTTCCAGGACCTGCGCACGGGCACGACGGCGAGCGGCGCCCCGGTCAAGCGGCCCGAGACGGTGATGTCGACCGCCGAGGCCGTGAACGTCGCGGTCGCCGCCTCGCTCGAGGCCCGCTACCTCGGCGACGGCACGGTGACCGCGGGCCAGGTCGCGCGCCAGGTGGGCGGCGTGGCGCTCAAGGGCGACGAGGAGGACGCGCGCCGCCTGCGGCACTACGTCGACAACGTGGTGCGCGAGCGCGCGCGCTCGGACGCGCGGTGGAAGGACTTCCTCACCGCGGCGGGCGACCTGTGGCGGTAGCCCCGCGCGCGGCGTGGGACGCCGCGCCGCCCCGGCTGCGGCAGGCGGCCCGCGACCTCGTGACCCTGCGCGAGCGCGACGGCGTGCACCTGGTCGGCGTGCGCCACCACAGCCCCGCGTGCGCGGTCGCCGTCGCCGCGCTGGTCGAGGAGGTCCGGCCCGCGGTCGTGCTCGTCGAGGGGCCGGAGGAGTACACGCGCCTCCTGCCCGCGCTGCTCGACGAGCGGACGGTCCCGCCGGTCGCCGTCCTCAGCCTCGCCGGCGACCCCACGAACGGGGCGGGAGGAGTCGCGCGCGGCGCGGGGTTCTACCCGCTCGCGCGGTACTCGCCCGAGTGGGTCGCGCTCCGGGCGGGACACGCCCTCGGCGCCGGGCTCGCGTTCGTCGACTCCCCGTGGGGCGCGCGGCAGGCGGAGGACGACGACGAGGGCCCGGCGGCCCGCACCGTCCTCGCGGAGCGGCACCTCGCGCACTCCCGCACGGTCGCGCGGATCGCGGAGCGCCTCGGGTGCCGCGACCACGACGAGCTGTGGGACCACCTGTTCGAGGCGCGGGACACCGCGCGCCTGCGCGACTGGCGCGAGCTCACCGACGACGTGTTCGCGTGGGCGGCCCTCGCCCGCCTGGACTACGAGGACGAGGCGCTCGTCGCGGACGGGTCGCTCGACCGGGAGGCGCGGATGTCGGCACGCGTCGCCGAGCACGCGGCGCGCGCGGCCGGACCGGTCGTCGTCGTGACGGGCGCGTTCCACACGCTCGCCCTCGTCGAGGCGCTGACCGGGAGCGCGAGCGGCGAGGCGGTCGTCGCGCGCCGCCCGGCGGGCGGGTACGGCGACCTGGCCGACGCGCCCGCGTGGCTCGTGCGGTACGACGACGAGCGGCTCGACGCGCTGCGCGGGTACGGCGCCGGCATGCCGACGCCCGGGTACTACGACCGTCTCTGGGCCGCGCACCACGACGCGGGCGGTCCCGCGGGCGCGGCGAACGCCGTCCTCGTCGACGTCGGGCGGGGGGCGAGCGAGCGGGGCGCGCTCGTGAGCGTGGCGCAGTCGCAGGCCGCGGTCGAGCACGCGCATCGGCTCGCGGCCCTGCGCGAGCGGCCGTGGCCCTGCCGCACCGACCTGCTCGACGCGATCACGTCCTGCTACGTCAAGGACCCCGACGACCTCGACGCGGCGGGCGACCGGCCGCTCGGGCTCGCGGTCGCGGAGGTGTTCGCCGGGCGCGCGCTCGGCGACGTGCCGCCCGGGGGTGCGTCGCCGCCCCTCGTGGAGGAGGCACGCGCACGCGCGCGGGCGCTGCGCCTCGACGTGTCCGACTCCGTGCCGCGCACCGTCCGGCTCGACGCGCGCCGTCGTGCCGCGCACCGCGACCGGCGCCGGTTCCTCGCGCTGTGCGCGTTCCTCGAGCTCGGGTTCGCGCGCCGGGTCTCCGGCCCCGACCACGTGGCCGGACGCGGGCTCGGCCTCGTGCTCGAGGAGTGGGAGTACGCGTGGACGCCCCTCGTCGAGGCGCGGCTCGTCGAGCTCTCGCACCGCGGGGCGACGCTCGACGCCGTCGCCGTCGCGCTGCTCGACGACGCGCGCGAGCGGGCGCGCGAGGAGCGGTCGAGCGACGCGGTGGCGCGACTCGTCGCGCAGTGCGTCGTGGTGGGTCTGCCCGACCGGCTGCCCCCGCTGGTCGCGCTCGTGCGTGCGACGCTCGACGTCGACCCGTCGCTCGCCTCGGTGGTCGCGGGTATGCGCCGCCTCGTCGGGCTGTGGCGCGCGCGCACCGAGCTCGAGCTCGGTGAGCACGCCGAGGCGCTGCTCGACCTCGCGGAGCAGGGGCTCGCCACGGCCGCCTACCTCGTCCCGGACCTCGCCTCCGCGGACGAGGCGACGCAGGACGACGCGCTGGCGAGCCTCGTCGCGCTGCGCTCGCTGGTCCGCGACCTGCGCGACGCCGGCCGCGACGGCACCGGCTCGGCCGCGGAGTCCGTCGCGCGGGCGCTCGTGCACGTGCGGGAGGACGACGACGCGTCGCCCGCGGTGCGCGGCGCGCTCACGGCGTTCGCCGCCGTCGACGACGAGCTGGACGACGAGCCCGGCGGTGACGGCCTCGTCACGCGCGTCCGGGCGCACCTCGCCCCCGGCGCGGACCCGGTGGCGGCGACGGCCTTCCTCGGCGGCGTGATGCGGGCCGCGCCCGACCTCCTGCTCCACACCCCGGAGATGCTCGACGCCGTCGACGACGGCCTGCGCGGCCTGGACGAGGACGCGTTCCGTGCCGTGCTGCCCGACCTGCGTCGCGCCTTCACCTGGCTGCGGCCCACCGAGACGCACCGGCTCGCGGAGCGCGTCGCGGCGCGGACCGGGACGAGCGCCGCCGCGCTGGACCGGCACGTCGACGTGACCGAGGACGACCTGCGCGCCGGGCTGCTCGTCGAGCGCGAGCTCGTCGCGGTCCTGGAGCGCGACGGCCTCGGCGCCTGGACTCGCGGGGGAACGTCGTGACGGCCGCGGGTGTCGGCACGGCGGACGTGCCGGACGCGACGTCGGCCGGGACCCCGCGCGACGGCTCCGGACCCGGTGCGGGGATACCCGCCGGGAGCCCCGCAGACGATCAGGAGGCGGCGCGCCGGTGGCGGCTCGTGCTCGGCCGGTACGCCGGCGACACGTTGCCCGTCGCACCGCAGGACCAGGGCCTCGACCGGACGCTCGGTCACCTGTACGACCGTGAGTACACCGCGCGTGGGCACCGGCACGGCGACGGCGACGACGCGCGCGCCGGGCGCGGCGGCGGGGGGCGCGGGGGCTCCGTCGTCGCGGGCCTGGACTGGCTCGAGTCCGCGCGCGAGCTGTTCCCGCGCGAGACGTTCGAGCGCATGCAGGTCGAGGCGGTGGGCCGCTACGGGATGACGGAGCTGCTCGCGGACCCCCGCGCCGTCGAGGCGGTGGAGCCGAGCACGGAGCTCGCGTCCGCGCTGCTGCGTGCTCGGGGCAGGCTCGGGCCCGGGGTGCAGGACGGTCTGCAGCGGCTCGTCGCGCGCGTCGTGGAGGACGTCGTGCGGCGGCTGCGGCCGCGCTTCGAGACCGCGGTGGACGGTCGCCGCGACCGGTCGCGGCGCTCGTTCGTGCGGTCGAGCCGCACGTTCGACGCGGCCGCGACCGTGCGCGCGAACCTCGGGCGCTGGGACCCGGAGCGGCGGCGCCTGCTCGTCACGGACCTCCGCTTCTCGGCGCGACGCCGGCGTGCGCTGTCGTACGACGTGGTCCTGCTCGTGGACCAGTCCGGCTCGATGGCCTCGTCGGTGCTGTACAGCGCGGTGAGCGCCGGCATCCTCGCCGGCCTGCCCGGGATCACCGTGCGGCTCGTGCTGTTCGACACGTCGGTCGTCGACATGTCGCACCTCGCGCACGACCCCGTGACGGTGCTCCTCACCGCACAGCTCGGCGGGGGCACGGACATCGCGCGCGCCGTGCGCTACGCGGAGCAGCACGTGCGCGACCCGCGCCGGACCGTCGTGGCGCTCGTCAGCGACTTCGAGGAGGGGGGTTCCGTGTCGCAGCTCGTCGCGAGCGTCGGGCGGCTGCACGCGTCCGGTGTGCGGCTGCTCGGCCTGGCCGCCCTCGACGGCCAGGCGAATCCGGCGTACGACCGCGGCGTCGCCCGGCGGCTCGCGGAGCAGGGCATGGAGATCGCGGCGCTCACCCCGGAGCGCTTCGCGGAGTGGCTGGGGGAGGTGCTCCCGTGAGCGGTACCGGGCCCGGCCCCTGGGCCGCGGTGTACGCGGGGTACGACGACGCCGCGCTCGCCACCCTCGCCAACGCCGGCCTGGTCCGTCGCGCACGCAAGGACGTCGCCGCGGGGAAGGTGGAGGTGATCGAGCTGCGCGGGGACGGGGCCGCGCTGTCGGTCGGGGGCGCGCGCGTCGAGCTCGACGCGCGCGGTCCTGCGGGTGCGCGGTGCGGGTGCCCGACCGCCGGCGTCTGCCAGCACGTGGTGGCCGCGTGCCTGTGGGCGCGCGACGCGGGGGCCGCGCCGGTGGAGGCGACGACGGCCGAGCCGATCGAGGAGCCGATCGAGCCGGTCGAGCCGGTCGTGACGGTCCGTGACCGGACGGCGGCGGTGCGACCGACGGCCGACGCTCCCGCCGACGCCGACGCCGACGCCGACGCCGATGCCGATGCCGATGCCGATGACGGTCCCGATCCCGGGGCCGTCCGCGCGCGTCTCGGTCGAGCCGACGCCGGTTCGGCGGGTCCGGCAGCGCAGCGCGCCGGGACGGGCGCGCCACCGCAGCCAGACCCTGGTCCTCGTGCCGCGTCGGGCGCCGATCCGCTGGGGGAGATCCTCGCGCTCGACCCGCGGGCGGTGCACCGGGCCGCCGGTGCCGCCGTCGTGCGCGCGGTCGCCCGGGAGAAGCGGGAGCGGGCCGAGGACCCGACGCGCGGCGGCACGACGGACGTGACGGTGGACGGTCCTCGTGCGGTGGTCTCCTGGCCCGACGCCCCGCGCGTCACCTTCGTCGCGGGGGCGGGCTTCGCCGGGATGCTCGTCGAGCGCGAACGCGTTGCCTCCCCGACGGCGCGCGCGGCGGACGACCGACGGTGGCGGCTCGAGGCGCTCGCCCGCGTCTGGGGTGCGCACGGCCGTGCCTGGCCGTGGCCCGAGGAGGCGGCTGAGGCCGCGCCGCGCGCCGCCGGGGTGCCGGACGCGCGGACGGTCGCGGACGAGGTCGCGCGCACCGTCGAGCGCGTGCTCGACGTCGGGCTCTCGCACCTCGGCCGCGACGACCTGGAGGAGCTGCGCGGCGCCGGCGTGCTCGCCCGGCTGGGGCGCCGGCCCGCGGTGCAGCGGCTCGTCACGTCCGCGGTCGGGCGGCTCGAGGCGCTCGCGGACCGCCGCGACGCCGTCGACGAGGAGGAGTGCCTGCTCGCGCTGGCCGAGCTGTGGGCGTTCGTGCGGGCCGAGCCCGCGCCGGACGCCGCGGCGCCGGACGAGCGCGTGACGGACCTCCCGCACCTCCTCCCGCTCGGGGCGCGCTGGTGGGTCGCCGCGTCGGGGGCGCGGGGCGTCACCGTGCATCTGTGGGACGGCGCCGAGGGGCGCGCGCGGACGGTCACGACCGGGCGACCGCCCGGGGCCGACCCGACGTTCCGCCGCTCGTGGGACCTCCCGCTCGTCTGGGGGCGCTCGGTGGAGGCGCTCTGCCGCGGCCCGTTCGCCCTGCGGGGTGCGACCGAGCGTGCCGGGGCGCTGCGCCCGGGCGAGGGCCCGGTCGTCGAACCGTGGGGGCGGTTCGACGCCGACGCGCTGCGCGAGGTCGCCGACCGGACCGCGCGGACCGACGCGCGGGAGGAGGTGGGCTTCGGCCGGAGGCCGGCGGTGGTGCGGGTCGTCATGGTCCGGGACGCCGGGTCGGTCGGCGTCGACGAGGTCGCGCAGGAGATCACCTGGACCCTCGTCACGGCGGACGGCACGCCGACCGTCGTGCGCGTCGACGCGGCCGACGAGGCGGCCTGCGACACCCTGCTCGGGGTGGCGGCGGGGAGCCGCCGGCTCGTCGCCGTCGCGGTCGAGCACGATCTGGAGTCCGGCGGGTCCGAGGCCGTCGGCCTGTTCGTCGAGCGTCCCGGGGGAGGACTCCGGCTCGTCGTGCCGACGCTCACGCCGGCCTACGACCACCGCGCCTGGTCGAGCGCGTGGACCCGGCTGCGCGCTCGCGTCCGTGCGCTGCGCGGGCGAGCCGCCACCCAGGTGCACGAGGTCGCGGTACCGGCCCCCGTCGAGGACGTCTGCGGCACGGTGCTCGACGCCGCCGTGGCGCTCGCGGCCACCGGCCGACGGCACCTCAGTCCGCACCAGGCGGCCGCCCTCGCGCGCGCGGCGCGGACCGCGGACGACCTCGGAGCCCCGACCCTCGCGGGTGCGGTGGCGCTCGTCGCCCACGAGCCCGACGCCGCACGCCTGCTGCGGGCGGCGCTCGTCGCCTCGCGGGGCCGCGCCCTCGCACGGGTCGTGGGCTCGTCCCGCGAGCCCCGGCCGGACCAGCGGGCGGTGCGCGCATGAGCACGTACGCCGTCCACGTCGGGTCGCCCGAGCACGGTCGGGTCGAGCACGTCGTCGACGGTCCGGCGGAACCCGTCCGCGAGACGTGGGACGACACGAACCGGTGGTATCCACGGCTCCTCGCCGAGGGTCGGCGCGTCGAGCGGTCGCACGACCTGCGCCTGTCCCACGTGGTGCTGCGGCGCTCGCAGCTCGCCGCGGGATCGGCGCTCGCACGGCGCGACCCGGGTCCGTGGGACGCGCTCGCCGCAGTGCCCGCGGGCCGCGAGCCGACGGCGGCGCCGCGGCCCGTCGGCCTGTTCGAGCTCGGAGCCGAGGCCGTGCCGCGCGTCGAGCTCGACACGGTCGCGGAGCTGCGCGACCAGCTCGCGGCGGTCGACGGGGCCGACGGACCGGGCGGCCCGGGACGGCTGCGGATGCTGCTCGCCGCCGAGTCGGCGGGCGCGCTCGTCGCCGCGGAGATGCACCACGCGGGCGTCCCGTGGCGCGCCGACGTGCACGACGCGATCCTCACGGACGCGCTGGGCCCGCGACCGCGTCCCGGCGAGCGCCCCGCGCTCATGGAGGGCCTCGTCGCGCGCATCCGCGCGGCCCTCGACGCGCCGCCGACCCTCAACCCGGACTCGCACCCGGACCTGCTGAAGGCGTTGCAGTACGCGGGCGTCGGCGTGCGGTCGCTGCGCAAGTGGGAGCTCGAGCGCGCGGACCACCCCGTCGTCGCGCCGCTGCTCGAGTACAAGAAGCTCTCGCGGCTCTTCACCGCGAACGGCTGGTCCTGGCTCGACACCTGGGTGCACGACGGGCGGTTCCGCACCGAGTACGTCGTGGGCGGCGTCGTCACGGGTCGCTGGGCGTCCAGCGGCGGCGGGGCGCTCCAGCTCCCCCAGCAGGTGCGCCGCGCGGTGGTCGCCGACCCGGGCTGGAAGCTCGTCGTGGCGGACGCCGCGCAGCTCGAGCCGCGCGTGCTGGCCGGGCTCGCGCACGACGAGCGCATGGCGGCGGCCGGTCGCGGGGGCGACATGTACGCGGGCATCGTCGCGTCGGGGGCGGTCGCGACGCGCGACCACGCGAAGGTCGGGATGCTCGGGGCGATGTACGGGGGCACGACCGGTGACAGCGCGCTCGTCCTGCCGCGGCTCGCCAAGGCGTTCCCCGACGCGATCGGCCTCGTGGAGCGTGCCGCGCAGGCGGGCGAGCGCGGCGAGGTCGTGTCGACCCTCCTCGGCCGGAGCTCGCCGCGCCCCGGCGAGTCGTGGCAGGCGGCCCAGGAGGGTGCCTACGCGGTCGAGGAGGGCGGCGCGGACGACGCCGAGAGCGGCCGGACGGGCGCGGACGCGCAGGCGCGCGCCCGGTCGTACACCCGCGCGTGGGGCCGGTTCACGCGGAACTTCGTCGTGCAGGGCACGGCCGCCGAGTGGGCGCTGTGCTGGCTCGCCTCGATCCGGCGCCGGCTGTGGGAGCTGCCCCTCGCCGCGGCCCCGGGCGCCGCGCCCGCGCCGTTCGCCGACCGGGCGCACCTCGTGTTCTTCCTCCACGACGAGGTCGTCGTGCACGCGCCGGCCGAGCTCGCCGAGGCGGTGGCCGACGAGGTCCGCGCGGCCGCGGCGGAGGCAGGACGCCTCCTGTTCGGGGAGTTCCCGGTCGACTTCCCGCTCACCGTCGCGGTCGTCGACCACTACGCCGAGGCGAAGTGAGGGTCGGGCGACGGGCCGCGGCGGACCCGTCGCCCGTCGGGCCGTCGCCCGGCGACCTCACCGCCGCGGTTCACCGCGGTAGGTGCCGAACGACCACAGGTTGCCCTCCGGGTCCTGGAGCACGAGCTCGCGGCTCCCGTAGTCCGTGTCCCGGAGCGGGACGACGACGCGTCCCCCGGCTCCCGGTGCGCGTTCGCGGAGCCGCGTGTCGAGCGCCTCGATCTCGTCGTCGGGCACGACGACGTACGTGCCGCAGGTGCCGGGCTCGCGCGACCACTCGCGGTCGGGGGAGTGGCTGCCGAGCATGATCCCGCCGCCGTGCGGCCAGTCGAGCTGGGCGTGGGCGACGTCGCGGTCGTCGCCCGCCATGACGGTCGTCGCGACGAACCCGACGACGTCGGTGAGGAACGCGACGAGGCCGCGCGCGTCGTGCGCCTGGAGGGTGGGCCAGACCCACGGCGGCGGCACATCGGGCACCGGGGCCGGCGCCGCGGCGGTGGGGGAGGTGTCAGCGGTCGTGCGGGTGCTCTCGTGGATGCTCATGTCCCCACCCTGGCCCGTCGGTGTGGCCGCCGGCTTGGATGTTCCCGAGCTCTTCGCGCACCCAGGCGGTCGGGCTCGTGCCGGCGAACCGGCGGAAGTCGCGCACCAGGTGGGAGTGGTCGGCGTACCCGGTGAGCGCGGCGACGTCCGCCAGCGTCCGCGCGCCCCGGCCGAGGGCGAGGCGCTGCACCTGGCGGCGCGCGGCGTCGAACCGCACGAGGCCGCGCGCGGCCCGGGGCGTGACGCCGAGCTCGGCCCGGAACAGCGTCTCGAGCTGCCGCTCGCCGAGGGCGACGTGCCGGGCGACGTCACGGACGTGCGCCCGGCCCCGGGTCCGGACGAGCACGCGCCAGGCCTCCGCGACCTCGGCGCGCACGTCGGCGCGGACGGGCAGGGCTCCGGGGCTGCCAGGCGGGTCGCCCGGGCCTGCGAAGGCCGCGCGCGCGGCCTCGAACGCGGCGGCCCACGAGTCCGCCTCGGCGGCCTGCTCGCGCAGGCGGGCGGCGGCGGGTCCGAGGACGGCGTCGCCGTCCTCGACGAGGCCGAGGTCGCCGGCGCGCACGCCCAGCAGAGCCCGGCAGGCGAGCGGGTCGAGCGCGAGCTGCACGCCCGCCTGCTCCCGCGGCTGGTGGATCAGGGCCGGGCGCGTGTGCAGGCCGCCGACGAGCGACTCGTAGCGCACCGGGACGTCGTCCGGCCCGGGCGAGGTCGGGACGACGCCCGCGGTGCTCACGACGAGCGTGAGCCACGGCGACGGCAGGCCGCGGTGGACGGTCGGCGTGCCGTCCGTCGTCTCCGTCCGCAGGCGGTACCCGACCATCGACACGACGCCGGGCGGCAGCGCGTCGGGCGAGGCTCGCACGAACTCGTGCATCCGACCACGCTATGCGGCGGGCACGACGCTCACAGCCCGAGCGGGCGGTGCCATCCGACGTCGACGCGGAGCGAGGCGTCGGACGCCTCGTCGTCGACCTCCCCCACGCACCGGACCCGCCGGTCGAGGACCGACATCGCGTCGCACCGCCGCCCGGCGCCGTCGAGGCCGACTCGCGCGCGGACGGCGTCGCGGTCGTGCCCGGACCACGAGAGCGTCAGCTCGCGCCAGCAGCCGCCCGAGCCGCAGCCCGTCTCCTCATGGACGACCTGGATGCCGTCGGCGAACGTCGGGACCGGGGGTGTGCCCGCCTCGTCGAGCTCGACCCAGAGCACGGGGCCGACCAGCCACCCGACCAGGAGGACCAGTCCGACGGCCGCACCGGCGACCCCGGCACGACGGCCCACCGTGCGCTGCATCGGCGCATCGTACCGAGCGGGTCAGGTCGACGGGCGCAGCCCGCGCACCTGGGGGACGTCGGTGCCCCGCGCGGCGCGGCGCACGTGCGAGCGCGCGTGCTCGATCGCGTCGTCGAGCGTGTCGAAGAGGTGGTTCTCGTGGCGCAGCTCGGCGAGCGCCCCGACGTTCGTGAGGAGCGACCGGTGCCGTTCCTGGACGCCCTTGACGAGCACGGTCACGCCGCGCGCCTCCAGCCCTTCCACGAGCTCGCCGAGCGCCTTCGCCCCCGTCGCGTCGACCATGCGGAGCTGGGAGAGCCGCAGGATCACGACCGCCACGTCGTCGTCCGTCGAGGCGTCGGTCACCTCGGTGAGCACGCGGTCCGCGGCGCCGAAGAACATGGAGCCCTCGAGACGGAAGAGCGCGACGTGCTCGTCGCCCGGCTGGGCCGGCCCGGGGAGCGGGTCGCGGTGCACGGCCGAGGCGCTGGCCACGGTCCGCAGCGCGAAGAACGCGGCGACGAGGATGCCGATCTCGATGGCCTGCACGAGGTCGAACGCGACGGTGACGACGGCGGTCACGACGAAGGTCGCCGCGCTGGACCGCCCGGCGCCGAGCACCGAGCGGATCGTGCGGGCGCCGATCATCCGGAAGCTCGTCACCATGAGGACGCCGGCGAGCGCGGCGAGCGGGATCCGGGAGACCGGACCGGTGGCGAGGTAGATGACGGCGAGGATCACGACGGCGTGCACGACGGCGGCGAGCCGCGTGCGGGCGCCGGAGCGCACGTTGACCGCGGTGCGGGCGATGGCTCCCGTGGCGGGCATGCCGCCGAAGAGGCCGCTGGCCACGGACGCGAGGCCCTGCCCGACGAGCTCGCGGTCGGGCTGGTAGACGGAGCCCCCGGGCGACCCGGTCTGCACCATGGACGCGGCGACGCGGGCGGACAGCAGCGACTCGATGGCCGCGAGCGCGGCGATCGCGAGGGCGGCGCCGCCGAGGTCGCGCAGCGCGCCGGGGGTGAACGTCGGCAGGACGGGCGCGGGCAGGGACGACGGCAGGGTGCCGATGCGGGGGACGGGGGCGCCGAGCACCTCGACGAGGACGGTGGCCAGCACGACCGCGACGAGCGACGCGGGGATCGCCGCGTGGAGGCGGGGGAGCAGCAGCATCGTCGCGGCGACGAGCGCGACGCACCCGAGCGTCCACAGGACCGGGGCCGGCGGGACGTCGGTCACGGCGGTGCGCACGGCCCCGACGGCGGTCACGAACGTGTTGTGGCCGGGGGCAGCCTCGACCCCGACCGCGGCCGGGACCTGCTGGAGGAAGATGATGCAGGCGATCCCGAGCGTGAAGCCCTCGACGACCGGCCAGGGGATGAACGTGACGACCCGACCGAGCCGGGCCAGCCCCGCGACGAGGACGACGAGCCCGCCGAGGACGGTCACGAGCGCGACCGAGCCCAGCCCGTGGGTGACGACGATCGGCGCGAGCACGACGGCCATGGCCCCGGTCGGGCCGGAGACCTGGTGGTTCGACCCGCCCAGCACGGCGGCGACGACCCCGGCGATGACGGCGGTGACGAGCCCGGCAGCGGCCCCGACGCCGGAGCTGACGCCGAACGCGAGCGCGAGCGGGAGGGCGACGACGCCGACGGTGACCCCGGCGAGGAGGTCGGCGCGCAGGGTCCGGGGGCGCAGGTCGTAGTCGGAGCGCCGCGGGAGCAGGTCGCGGACGGCGGCGAGGCGGCTCATGCCGAGGCGTTCGACGTGGTGGCGTCGAGCACGGCGCGGGCCGACGCTCCCGGCAGGGCGGGGAGCCGCCGCGCGGCCTCGAGCTGGTCGGACGCGCCCGCGAGGCTCGACAGGAGGAACGCGCGCGCGACGACGAGGAGCTCGGCGACGAGGGGCTCGGCGAGGCGGTACTCGACCGCGTTGCCGCTGCGGGTCGAGGTGACGACCCCGGCCCGGCGCAGGACGGCGAGGTGTTGGGAGAGCTGGGAGGGCTCGCACCCGGTGACGTCCAAGAGGTCGGACACGGCCGCGGTGTGGTCGGCGTCGGCCGCGAGCACCTCGAGCACCTGGATGCGGGTCGGGTGCGCGAGGCACCGGAAGAGCTCGGCCTTGATGCGGTAGAGGGGAGCGGCCTCGTCGGTGCCGCGGGCGCCGTCGCCGGGAGCGCCGTCGTCGGGCCGGTCGGGGCGGGGGGTGCGGGGCACGGGTCCTCCAGCGGGATGATGGATTGCGCAATCCATCAAACCATGTCCGACGGTACCCGGGCGTCCCGCGCGGGATAGCCTGCCGCCATGACCGTCGCGCCCGACCCGAGGACCGAGACGACGACCGCCGACGCCTCGCGCGCCGACCCCGCGGCCGACGGCGCCGCGCACCCGACGCTCGGCCGCGTCGTGCGGACGCTGGACGAGCTGTACCCGCCGTCGACGGCCGAGGCCTGGGACGCCGTCGGCCTCGTGGCCGGGGACCCGGGCGCGCCCGTGCGCAAGGTGCTGTTCGCCGTCGACCCGGTCGAGGAGGTCGCGGACGAGGCGCTCGCCTGGGGCGCGGACCTGCTGGTCACGCACCACCCCCTCTTCCTGCGGCCCGTGCACTCGGTCGCCGCGACGACGTTCAAGGGCTCGCTCGTCCACCGGCTCATCCGGGGCGGCTGCGGCCTGTACGTCGCGCACACCAACGCGGACGCGGCGGAGCGCGGCGTCGCCGACGCTCTCGCGGACGCCCTTGACCTGCTGCACCGCGTACCCCTCGTCGCGCACCCGGCACCGTCGCCGCACGAGGCGGCGTCGACCGGGACGGGCCGGGTCGGGCGCCTGGCGGAGCCGACGACGCTGCGCGGCTTCGCGCAGCGCGTCGCCGAGGTGCTCCCGCCCACGGTCCAGGGCGTGCGCGTCGCGGGCGACCTCGACGCCCCGGTGGAGTCCGTCGCCGTGGTCGGCGGGTCGGGCGACTCGCTGTTCGACGCCGTGCGCGCGAGCGGCGCCGACGTCTACCTCACGTCGGACCTGCGCCACCACCCGGTCTCCGAGCTGCGCGAGCGCGCCCGGCTCGAGGGCGGTGGCGAGGCGGGGACGCCGTTCCTCGTGGACGTGCCGCACTACGCCTCCGAGTGGCCGTGGCTCCGCTACGCTGCCGAGGACCTCGCGCGCGCCCTCGCGCGCGAGCAGCCCGGGACGGCCGTCGAGACGCGCGTCAGCACGCTCGTCACGGACCCGTGGACCGCACGGATCGCGTCCGTGCCGGCCGACCTGCCAGCCGATCCCGACGCCCCGCACGCCTGACGCCCCGACCCCGCACGCGGCCCCGCACGGGGCCCACGAAAGGAACCACCTGTGGCCACCGCACCGCCCGCCGACCAGCTCCGCCTGCTCGACGTCCAGGAGCTCGACACGCGGGCGCAGCAGCTCGCGCACCAGCGCAAGAACCTGCCCGAGCACGCGCGCATCGCCGAGCTCGACGCCCAGATGGCGGACCTGCGGGGCAAGCTCGTCGAGTCCCGCACCGCGGTGAGCGACCTCAAGCGCGAGCTCACCAAGGCCGAGACCGACGTCGAGCAGGTGCGCACGCGCGCCGCGCGCGACCGGTCGCGGCTCGACTCGGGACAGGTCGGGGCCAAGGACGCGCAGGCGCTCGTCGCGGAGCTCGAGTCCCTCGCGCGCCGCCAGGGCGTGCTCGAGGAGGTCGAGCTCGACGTCATGGAGCGCCTGGAGGCGCACGAGGAGGCGCTCGCGAAGCTCGAGTCCGCGAACGCCGAGCTGGAGGCCGCGAAGGCCGAGGTCGTGGCCGCGCGCGACGCGCGCTTCGCCGAGCTCGACGCCGAGGCGGGCCAGGTCGCAGGCAAGCGCACGGAGGCCGTCGCGGGCCTCGACGCCGGGCTCCTGGCCCTGTACGAGCGCGTGCGCGACCAGAACGGCGGCCGGGGCGTCGTCGCGCTGCGCGGCCAGCACGTCGACGGGCTCAACGTCTCGCTGAGCCCGGCCGAGCTCGCGGCGATCACGTCCGCCGCGCCCGACCAGGTGGTGCGGCTCGAGGACTACGGCCACATCGTCGTGCGGCCGGAGGGCGCCGGCGCGTGAGCGCGGACGGTCGGCGGCACCTCGTCGTCGAGGCGGACGGCGGGTCGCGGGGGAACCCCGGCCCGGCGGGCTTCGGCGCGCTCGTCCGCGACGGCGAGAGCGGTCAGGTCCTCGCCGAGCGCGCCGCGTTCCTCGGGACGACGACGAACAACGTGGCCGAGTACTCGGGCCTCGTCGTCGGGTTGCGCGCCGCGGCGGAGATCGACCCGGACGCGCGGGTGACCGTCCGGATGGACTCGCGGCTCGTCGTCGAGCAGATGTCGGGCCGCTGGCAGATCAAGCACGACGACATGCGCCGCCTCGCCGCCGAGGCCGCCGCGGTGCTGCCGGCGGGCCAGGTCGCGTACGAGTGGGTGCCACGCGCGCAGAACGCCGCCGCGGACGCCCTCGCGAACGAGGCGATGGACACGGCCGGGACGGTCGCGCGCGACTACCCGCCCGAGGGCGCAACGCCGGGTGCCGGCGACGACGAGCCCGACCCCGCCGCCGCCGACGCGCCCGCCGAGGTCCCGGGGGAGTCGGCCGCTTTCGACACCCCCGCCCGCCCGTCGGGCGCCGCGGTGCGGTTCGACGACGCGCCCGCGCTCACCGTCGTGCTCGTGCGCCACGGGCAGACGCCGCTCACGGTCGCGGGCGCGTTCAGCGGGTCGTCGGTGCTGGGCCCGTCGCTGACGGCGCGGGGCCGCACGCAGGCGGCGCAGGCGGCCGACCTCGTGTTCCGGGTCGGCCGTCAGGCCTGGCCCGACCTGCCGCGACCGACGACGATCGTCGCCTCGCCCATGGTGCGCGCGCAGGAGACGGCGCGCGCGGTCGGTCGCCGGCTCGGCGTCCACGTCACGACGGACGACCGGTTCGCCGAGGTCGACTTCGGGGAGTGGGAGGGGCTCACCGCCGCGGAGGTCGACGCCGCGTGGCCGGGCCGACTGCACGCCTGGCACACGACCGGCACGACCGCGGCCCCCGGGGGCGAGTCGTACGCCGACGTCGGTGCGCGCGTCTGGCACGGGCTCCAGGACCTCGTCGACACGCTCCTGGCGGGGGCGGGACCGGCGGGCCGGACGGCGGTCGTCGTCGGCCACGCGGTGCAGGTGCGCGCCGCGATCGGCACGGCGATCGGCGCGCCGCCGTCGCAGTGGTCACGCGTGCGCGTCCCGCCTGCGTCGGTGAGCATCCTGCGCCTGTGGGCCGACGGCACGAGCGAGCTCACCGCCCAGGGCGTCCCGAGCGACCTCTGACGTCCGTCCTCCGCGAGGTAGAACCGCCGGTCGCGAGGTAGAGCTCCGCGCGCTCTACCTCGGGGCAGCGGGCTCTACCTCGGCGGAGTCCGGCGCCGCCGCGGCGCGTTCACCCTTTCCGGGGGTTCTTCGCCTTGGCGGGTTCCGCGAGGGCGTGCTCGACGGCCGTCGCGACCCACGCGTCGAGCTCGACCGAGTCGGCGACCCGCGCGCCGTCGACGAGGATCATGCCCGTCATCGGGCGACCCCCCATCTCCATGACCGTTCCGCCGCGTTCGAGCGCCGCGTCCGTGCCGTCCTTGCCGACCCGCACCATGAGGTCGTCTCGGGTGACGCCGAGCGCCAGGTGGGTGTTGACGAGGAACGCGATCCCGCCGAACATCTTCCGCTCGTCGAACGGTGCGCGCGGCCCCAGGGCGGCGCGGATCCGCTCGGCAAGATCCTCGCTGTAGACCATGGGTCCACTGTGGACCGGGTCCCGTGCTGTCGCAGCGGGGACCGGGGTGGAGGCGGGCGGTCGCTCAGGCGATGACGAGCTCGAGCGTGCGCGGCCCGCTCCGGGAGGTCGCGTCGTGGAGCGTCGTCTGCAGGAGGCGGTAGCTCAGGCCCGAGCCCACCTCGGTGCCGATCACCGTGCCGACGAGCTCGCCTGCGGCGTCGAGCAGCCCTTCGGCCGACGACGGCGACGCCGCAGCCCGGCGCACGAGGTGCCCGGCGAGCACGCCGCGCGTGTGCTTGGCGTTGTGCGAGACGACGATGCGCTTCCCGGCGTGCTCGCGCACGACGCGCACCGCGACCCAGTCGGCCGAGCGCGGCCCGGAGACCGCGGGCTTCCACGCGCCCACGTACGTCGCGGACCGGCAGTCGACGACGACGTCCCCGGCCGCGCGCGCGTCGAGCACGGGGGCCAGGTGCGGGCGCCACGCGGTCGCGAGCTTCCCGACGCCCGGCAGGTCGACGGCCATGGAGAGCCGGTAGGCGGGAACGCGGTCGGCGGGGGAGAGCGCCCCCCAGAGAGCCGACACGACGCGGACGTCCTCGCGCGCGCGTCGCGCGGCCTCGCCGCCGGACGCCAGCGCGCCCGCGAGGTCGGCCGCGCCGTAGAGCACGCCCGTGTAGACGTCGGCCGCGGAGCCCGCGGGCGCGGTGCGCAGTGACGTGTTGCGGCGCACCTCGTCGGCGAGCCCCGGCGTCGTGCCGAGGACGTCGTGCGCGTCCGGGCGTGCGCTCGCCGCGGCGAGCGCGTCGAGGACCACGTCACGGTGCGCGGTGAGGGCGGGAGAGGTGAGCGCGGCGAGGTCGACCGGCGCGGCGCCGTCGGGCGCGGGGGTCTTGCCTTCGGACGGGGGGAGCAGCACGAGCACGCGGCCACTCTACGAGCGCTCGCCGCGTCGTCGCGGAGTGTGACCAGGGACGACGGCGTGGGGTGCGTCACGGCTACGCTCGCCCGATGGCCCAGGTGAAGATCTACGGACGGCGCAGCGTGTGGGGCGAGCGGCGGACGGAGGTGTCCGACTCGCTGCACGACGCGCTCGTGCGCACCTGGCAGCTCCCGCCGGACAAGCGGTTCCACCGCTTCCTGCTCCTGGACGACGGCGACATGGTCGCCCCCCGCTCGGACGCGTACCTCGTCGTCGAGGTCGTGTGCTTCACGGGCCGCACGCGCGAGGCCAAGCGCGCGCTGGTCGCGGCGCTGTACGACGACGTGGTGCCCGCGCTCGGCCTGACGGTGGACGAGGTGGAGCTCGTGATCCTCGAGAGCCCGCGCGAGAACTGGGGCATCCGCGGGGTCGGCGGCGACGAGCTCGCGCTGTCGTACCGCGTCGACGTCTGAGGGCGAACCCGGGAACGTTCCCTCGCCTCAGGCGGCCGGGGGCGGCTCCGAGCCCGGTGCGCGCCGGCTCATCCTGCCTCGGCGACGACGGCCAGCACCGCGTCGCCGTACCGGGCGAGCTTGTTCTCGCCGACGCCGCTCACCAGCGCGAGCCTCTCGAGCGAGCCGGGTCGGGCGGTCGCGATCCCGCGGAGGGTCGCATCCCCGAACACGATGTACGCGGGCACGCCCTGGGCCTTCGCCTCCCCTGCACGCCAGGCGCGCAGCGCCTCGAAGAGCGGGACGTCGGCCTCGGCCAGCTCGGCGGCGGCGGCCGCCTTCCGTGCCTTCGCCGCACGCACCGGACGTGCCGGCTCGTGCCGCATCCGGACCTCGCGCCGCCGGGCCAGGACCTCCCCGCTCGCCGCGGTGAGCACGAGCGTCCCGTGCACGCCCTCGACCGTGAGCAGCCCCTGGGCGAGGAGCTGACGCACCACGGCCCGCCACTCGTTCTCGGACAGGTCCTTCCCGACCCCGAACACCGACAGCTCCTGGTGCCGGAACCGTCGGACCTTCTCCGTGTCCCGGCCGAGGAGGATGTCGACGACCTGCCCGACGCCGAAGCTCTGCCCGCGCTCGCGGTCCAGACGGAACACCGTCGAGAGCACCTTCTGCGCGGCGACCGTCCCGTCCCAGGACTCGGGCGGGGCGAGGCACGTGTCGCACGACCCGCAGCCCCCCGGGTGCTCCTGGCCGAAGTACGCGAGGAGCTGGGCGCGGCGGCACTCGACGGTCTCGCAGAGGGCGAGCATCGCGTCCAGGTGCCGGCCCAGGTTGCGCCGGTGCGCGGCATCACCGTCGGACGTCGCGATGAGCTTGCGCTGCTGCACGACGTCGGCCAGGCCGTAGGCCAGCCAGGCGGTGGACGGCAGCCCGTCGCGCCCGGCGCGCCCCGTCTCCTGGTAGTACCCCTCGACGGACTTGGGCAGGTCGAGGTGCGCGACGAACCGGACGTCGGGCTTGTCGATGCCCATGCCGAAGGCGATCGTCGCGACCATGACCAGGCCGTCCTCGCGCAGGAACCGGGACTGGTTCGCGGCGCGCACCGACGCGGAGAGCCCGGCGTGGTAGGGCAGCGCCTGGATCCCGTTCTCGACGAGCGTCGCGGCGGTCTTCTCCACCGACGCACGCGAGAGGCAGTAGACGATCCCCGCGTCCCCGGCGTGCTCGGTGCGCAGCAGGTCGAGCAGCTGCTTCTCCGGCCGGTCCTTGGGCACGATCCGGTAGGTGATGTTGGGCCGGTCGAAGCTCGAGACGAAGTGCCGTGCGCCCTCCAGGTCGAGGCGTTGGGCGATCTCGGCCCGCGTCGCGGCCGTCGCCGTCGCCGTCAGCGCGATGCGCGGGACGGACGGCCAGCGTCGGTGCAGCACCGAGAGCTCGAGGTAGTCGGGCCGGAAGTCGTGGCCCCACTGGGACACGCAGTGCGCCTCGTCGATCGCGAAGAGCGCGATCGGCGTCCTGTCGAGCAGATCGAGGGTGGCGCGGCTGCGGAGCCCCTCCGGCGCCACGTAGAGCAGGTCGAGCTCACCCGCCACGAGCGCGCGCTCCACGGCACGGCGGTCCTCCGAGGACAGCGTGGAGTTGAGGAACGCGGCGCGGACGCCGAGCGCCGCGAGGGCGTCCACCTGGTCCTGCATGAGGGCGATGAGCGGTGACACGACGACGCCGGTCCCCGCGCGGACCAGGGCCGGGATCTGGTAGCACAGCGACTTGCCCCCGCCGGTGGGCATGAGCACCAGGGCGTCGCCGCCGCCGACGACGGTGTCGATGACGGCCGCCTGCTCGCCCCGGAACGCGTCGTACCCGAAGACCCGCCGGAGCACGTCGAGAGCAGGGTCGGTCGCAGTCGCTGTGGCCACCAGGGCACCCTACCGACGAGGTCCGACACGACGGTCCCCGGAGCGTCCGTCCGCGCGCCGGGGCGCCCGTCACGGACGGCGGAGCTCGGCGGGCAGGTCGTCGCGGTGGCGGACGGCGAGCGACGTCACCGCGCGGGTCAGGCAGACGTACAGCCGCCGCAGCCCCGTGACCCGGTCGGGCTCGCCCCGGACGACGCCCTCCGGGTCGTCCAGCACGACGTGGTCGAACTCCAGCCCCTTCGCGAGCGACGCGGGAACGAGGTCGAGGCGCGCGTCGAACTCGACCGCGCCGTCGTCGTCCGACGCCTCGCCGACGACCGCGAAGGCGAGGCCCGCCGCGGCGAGCACAGCGCGCGCGGCGTCCGTGCCGGCGTCGGGCACGATCAGACCGACCGACCCCTCCTGCGCGAGCGCCGTGCGGACCAGGTCCACGAGCGGCCCCGTGGTGAGGACGAGCTCGCCCCGCGCCCGGCGGACGGCGACCGGCGGGTCGAGGTCCGGCGCGATCGACGGGAGCAGGCGGGCCGCGTACTCGATGACGTCGCCGGGGACGCGGAAGCCGGCGGTGAGCTGCTCCACGTGGCCGTCGGGCTTGCCGAGGTGCGTCAGCGCGTCGGTCCACGAGGAGACCCCCCACGGCGTCGTCGCCTGGGCCAGGTCGCCCAGCACCGTCAGGGAGCCGGTGCGCGCCCGGCGCCCGAGAGCGCGCAGCATCATCGGCGACAGGTCCTGCGCCTCGTCCACCACGACGTGCGCGACCGACGCGCCGCGGGCCAGCAGGTCCGCGACCTCGTCGAGCAGGACGAGGTCGGCCAGCGTCCAGCGGGCGGTGCCCGGTGTGCGGGACGGTCGGAGCGGGCGCAGCAGCTCCTGCTCCGTCGCGGTGAGGACGCCGTCGGCGCTCGCGGCGAGGAACGCGGGGTCGACGAGGAGCCGGTGCAGCAGCGCCGTCGGCGTGACCTTCGGCCATACCGCGGCGGTGTAGTCCCGGACCGGGCGCGTGCGCGCGAGCGCGTCCCACGCCCGCTCGTCGAGCGCCTCGCCCGACTCCTCGATCTGCACGAGGATCCGGTGCGCGAGCGCGTGCCGCAGCTGGTCGCGGCCCGCGTCGAAGCGCGGCTCCCGGCCGACCACCTGCGCCACGCACTCGCGGGCCTCGTGCGCGGCGACGCGCCAGCGGCGCGCACCGCGCGGCAGCACGAGCGCCTCGGACGGCTCGACGAGGTGCGACCACACCGCGCGGCGGAGCACCTCGGCCATGCGCCCGTCGCCCTTGAGCCGCGCGACGTCCGCGGGCTCCGTCCGGCGCAGGCGACCGTGCACCGCGACGATCTGCTCGACGGTCGTCTGGGTCGCGTCGACCTCGCCCAGGGCGGGCAGGACGTCGCGGATGTACCGCAGGAAGCTCGCGTTGGGCCCCACGACGGTCATGCCGGCGCGGCTCACCCGCTCCCGGTGGGAGTACAGCAGGTACGCGGCACGGTGCAGCCCGACGGCGGTCTTGCCGGTGCCGGGCGCGCCCTGCACGACGACGGTCCGGTCGATCCCGCTGCGCACGATGACGTCCTGCTCGGGCTGGATGGTGGCGACGATGTCGCGCATCGGCCCGGTACGGGGCCGCTCGATCTCGGCCTCGAGGATCGCGGAGGACTCCGCGCCGGGACCCGGGGCGGTGAGCGCCTCGTCCTCGAAGCCGGTGAGGGCGCCGCGCTGGAAGCCGTAGCGGCGGCGGACGGCGACCCCCATCGGCTCGGTGCGGGTGGCGCGGTAGAAGGGGGTGCTCACCGGGGCGCGCCAGTCGACGACGAGCGGGTCGCCCTCGGGGTCGGAGACGTGGCGGCGTCCGATGTGGAAGACCTCGGCGGGCTCGTGGCCGGTGCCGTCGAGGTCGATGCGTCCGAAGAAGAGCGGGACCTCGGGGTCGTCGGCGAGCTGGGCGAGCCGACGGGCGAGCGCCGCCTCGAGGTACTCGGCGCTGACCCGGTCTCCCGCGAGCGCGTCGAGCGACCCGGCCTGCTCGCGCATGCGGGCGAGCTGCGCGCGGGCGTTCTCCAGGAATTCCTGCTCTCGCGCGAGCTCGCCCGAGGTGTCCCCGGCGGTCGCCGCGGTCGGTGCGTCGGGGGCGGACGGTACGGCGGGGGCGGGCACGACAGACCTCCGGGAGCGGGATGTTGAGGGGGCGGGCCATCCTACGGGGCCGCCGCCCCCTCCGGTGGGCCGGTCGATGGTCCGCCGAGCCGCTCGGGAGCGGTAATCTTGCTGGCGCGGACGAGTCGGTCGGACGGTCGCGTCGAGGGGCCTCGTGCTCCTCGCCGAGGAACGTCCGGGCTCCGAAGGGCAAGGTGGTGGGTAACGCCCACCCGGGGTGACCCGCGGGACAGTGCCACAGAGAACAGACCGCCACGTCAGGCAGGGCTTCGGCTCGGCCCGGCGCGGTAAGGGTGAAACGGTGGTGTAAGAGACCACCAGCGGGCCGGGTGACCGGCCCGGCTCGGTAAACCCCACCTGGAGCAAGGTCAGACAGACTGTGTCTGAGGGCTGCCCGCCCGATTCTCCTCGGAGAAGCACAGTCGGGTAGACCGCTCGAGCCCTGCGGCGACGCAGGGCCTAGATGGATGACCGTCGCCCGCGCGAGGGCGACCTCGCGGCGGGAACAGAACCCGGCGTACAGACCGGCTCGTCCGCATCTAGTCTTCTGACCTGCGGTTATGCAAAGTTCGGTAGCAAGGGCATCACAGAGACAGCGCAGCGAGCGGCGCGCACCGGGCTAACTGGAGGTTCGGCTGCGGGTCTCTGGGAGGTGCCACACCCTCCAGGCGGCCTGCACGTCATGCACACCATGTCGCCGTGCGGGAATCTGCTCGACCATGGGACGGAAGTCGTCTGGGCCACCATGGGGGAGCACGCCTGCTGCCTAGGACATGTCGGCGAAGGGGTCGGCACTGTCCGGTAGCCAGTTCTTTGCCGGGTGGACCGATCGCCAGTGACGCGCGATGTCGATGCGTCGCGCGACCCACACATCGGGGTGGCTGGCGACCAGGCCAAGGAAGCGCTTGAGGTCGCCTGCGCGCCCGGGCCGCCCGGAGATTCGCAGGTGGAGTCCGATGCTCATCATCTTGGGGCTATCGGCGCCCTCTTCGAGAAGCTGCTCCAGGCCGCGGGTCAGATACGCGGAGAAGGACTCGGACTGGAAGCCATAGGTGTTGACGTACCGTCCGTCGTTGTTGTCGAGCGTATACGGGACGACGAGCTGGGCGATGCCGTCGACGTCGACCCAGTAGGGCAGGTCGTCGCTGAACGAGTCGGAGTCGTAGAGGAATCCGCCGTGCTCGACGACCAGGCGGCGGGTGCTGTCGCTGTTGCGACCGGTGTACCACCCGGCGGGCGGTTCTCCGGCGACATCGGTGTGGATGCGGACGGCCTGCGCGATGTGGTCGCGCTCGACGTCGGAGCCCACCTCGGCATAGTTGATCCAGCGCAGCGAATGCGACGCGATCTCCCAGCCGGACTCCTGCGCGGCCGCCACAAGGCCCGGGTTGCGCCGCATCGACTCAGCGATGCCGAAGACGGTGACGGGCAGCGAGCGTTCGGCGAACAGGCGATGCAGGCGCCAGAAGCCAGCACGAGTCCCGTACTCGTACTGGGACTCGACGTTGAGGTTACGACGACCCGACAGTGCGGTCGTCGGCTCCTCGGTCAGGAACGCCTCGGATGCAGCGTCGCCGTGCAGGACGTTGTTCTCCCCGCCCTCCTCAAGGTTGATGACGAACGAGACGGCGACCTTCGCCCCGCCCGGCCACCCCGCGTGCGGAGGACGCCCGGCATAGCCGGAGAGGTCGCGCGGATAGGGCTGCTCGATAGGGTGCGTCGTTGTCATCGCGTGTCTCTCCGTCGGGGTGATGTCGGTCGCCGACGCGCCGACTAGAATGCGTGGTGTTCGTTAGTCACATCTGACCAACATCGGCCAACGATGGCCCCGACTCGCCATCCGCGTCAAGCGGACGGGCCTGGAGAGGACACACATGAACGATCGCGAAGGCGCGATGCTCGCTCTGGCGCACGCCATCTCGACGTCGGACGTTCCCGTGGGCACGCGCAACGCCCAACGCGAGCTCGCGGCACGTGGGATGGTCCTCAGCGAATCCTCCGTGTCTCGCCTCCTGCGCGAGATGGATCGGCGCGGGTGGACGACCCCGGCGGGGACGAAGGGGCGCACCCTTTCGGCAGAGGGGCGGCGCCGCGCCGCAGAGGCGGTCTTGGCGGAGCGGACGTCGGACTCGCTGCAGCACGCGGTGCGCGATGTTCAGGACCTGCTCGACCTGCTGCGCGCACGACAGGCCGTCGAGAGCGCTGTGGCTGCCGACGCGGCCCGCAATCCCAGCGGTGAGGGTGTCGCCGAGCTGCGACGGCTGTGCTCCGATCACGCGAACGCGGTCGGGAGCATGCCGATGATCGAGCAGCCTGGTCTTCAGTTCCATCGCGGCGTGGTGGAGCTGGCGAGCAATCGGATGCTCAAGCTCGCCGCCGACATGATGCTGGCCCCGCACCTGGACCGGGTCGAGGCTGTGCTCGACGCGATCTTGTCCACCCGCCGCGACGAGGAGCGTGTCGTCGCCGAGCACCGGGATGTCCTCGAGCGCATCGAGGCTCGCGATCCCGCGGGTGCTCAGGCAGCGATGGAGGCGCACTTCGACGACATGATCGCAGCGGCGGAGAACGCCCTGGTGGGAAGCGGTGGCGCTCTCGTCGAGCGCCTCCTCGGCTGGGTCGAGGCCGTGCCCGATGTCATTCGACGCTGACCTGGTCGGCGTTAGTCAGAATTGACAGACGCCTGATCGGGTGTGCAGACTGCCGCCGTCGACGGAAACGACCGTCGGATCGACGACGCAACGACGGCAGGAGCAGATGGTGGCCTCAGGCACGATGGTTCCGGCACGGGTGCTGATCAACCCGACCGAGGACCGGTTCCAGGACGAGCACCGCATGTGGCAGGGCATCCCCTCGATCGAGCGGACGGCCGGTGGCCGTCTCTACGTCGACTGGTACACGGGGATGGAGACGGAGACCGGTGGCAACTTCGTCCTGGCAGTAACCAGCGACGACGAGGGCCGAACCTGGGATGGTCCTCGGTTCGTCGTCGAGCACCCCGATCCGCAGGTGCGCGTGTACGACCCGGCACTGTGGCGCGACCCGGCCGACCGGCTGTGGATGTTCTGGAACCAGAGCCGCGACTTCTTCGACGGCCGGGTCGGGGTGTGGGCGTCGGTGAGCGAGAACCCTGACGACGACACGCCCTCTTGGTCGCCGCCGCGGCGAATCGCCAACGGCCTGCAGATGAACAAGCCGACGGTGCTGTCCGACGGCACCTGGCTCTTCCCGACCGCCATCTGGGCATGCCACGAGCCCACCGAGGACCACCCCCTCGACGGCGAGCGGTTCTCGAACGTGTATGCCTCCACCGACCAGGGCGAGACCATCAGGTACAGGGGCAGCGCTGACGTCCCGAACCGCAGCTTCGACGAGCACATGGTCGTCGAGAAGCAGGACGGCACGCTGTGGATGCTGGTGCGCTGCTTCGACGGCGTGGGGGAGTCATTCTCCACCGATGGCGGACGCACATGGTCGCCCGGCCGGCGCAGCCACGTGGACGGCCCGTGCTCGCGGTTCCACATCCGACGAATGCCCTCTGGACGCCTGCTCATGATCAACCACGTCGACTTCGGCGAGCGGCGCACCGTCGAGGAGCTCGAGCTGCAGGGCAACGTCAAGGAGTGGAAGGGGCGTACCAACCTCACTGCTCTCCTCAGCGACGACGACGGGGCCACCTGGCCGCACCGCCTGCTGCTCGACGACCGCGACGACGTGTCCTACCCCGACGCGGCGATCGGCCCCGACGGCCAGATCTACGTGACCTACGACCACGACCGGTTCGGCGACCGGGGGATCTACCTCGCCCGCATCACCGAGGACGACATCCTCGCCGGCACCCCGAGCAGCCCCGGCTCCGAGCTCGCCCTGCTCGTCAACCGCGCGCTCGCCCGAGTGCACTGACGCAGACCTCCGGACACCGGCACGCGCGCCGGTCCGGGCCATGGCCGCAACGCGGCCCCGATCGCTCGTCGGCATGAACGCGCACGGGCGACCACCAGAAGGTGCTGTCAGCGACGACCGCACCATGACACGTCCCCGGAGGGACACCATGACTCGAGCTCAGCAGACCAAGACCCGCTGGACCGTCCTGCCCAACTGGAAGTTCCAGATCCTCCCGCGTGACACGCGCACGATCATCACGTGCGTGTTCCTCGGACTGACGATGGCTGTCATCCTGCAGATCACCGAGCGTATCGACCTCGCCCTGACCGGCGGGAGCATCCCGATCGTCTCGGCGATCGTCGTGTGCGCCATCTGGGTTCCGTCCGCCGCGTTCTACGGGCTGACGGGCGCCTTGATCACGGCATGGATCAACCCGATCATCTCCAACCTCACCGCATCCCAGCCGATGGCACCGTTCCTGTTCCTGACGAACGCTGCCCACACCGTCCCGGTGGCTCTGCTGGTCTGGGCGCTCAAGCCGCGCGACCGCGGCCTCAAGCTCTGGCAGGTCGTGGTCATCGGCCAGATCGCCGGCCTGTGCGACGCCATGATGTTCGGCATCGGCAACCGCGTGATCCTGCACCTGCCCTGGGACTTCATCACCGTGCAGATCCTCATCGTCCAGCCGTGCTACCTCGTGGGCTCCTTCATCACCTACGGGATCATGCGCCGACTGGTGAACACGGGCCTGGTTCCCAAGGAGCGCGCCACCGCTGGGAGCCTCGATGCGGTGTGACCTGACCATCTCGTCCGCGGGAGGAGCACGATGAGCGGCACGATGCTGTTCCGTCCCGGCCGGTCCTTCCTGCACCGTGCCGACGCCCGTGCGAAGCTGGCAGTGATCCTGCTCGTCCTGGCCGTAGCGCTCAGCACGACCCGGCTCGACGTTCTCGTCGCGCTCACCGTCCTGATCGTCATCGGGCTCGCTGCGCTCGCGCGCATCACCCCAGCCTCCTATTGGAAGGCGCTCGTCCTCATCGTTCCCCTGATCGCGCTGCTGACGCTCCTGCAGGCGCTGGTTCAGGGAGGCCCGGCGCTGATGCAGATCGGCTCAGTCTCGCTGTCCCGCTCGGGGGTGCTCCTCGGGCTCGGCATCGGGATGCGGCTGTTCGCGATGGGCATCTGCTTCTACGGGTTCTCCGTCACCACGAGTCCCTCGGACATTGCCCTCGCGCTGGACAAGCTCGGTGTGCCGTACCGGTTCGCCTATCTGACGAGCTTCGCGTTCCGGTTCCTGCCGCTGCTCCAGGACGAGGCGCGCACCCTGCTGACCGCCATGGCCGTGCGCGGGTCCAGCGAGAGCGGCTCCAGCAACCCGTTCAGACGCGGACGAGCGATCGTGCGGATGCTGTTCCCCATGCTTGCGGGATCGATGAAGCGCAGCGGCGACATCGCCCTATCGATGGAGCTGCGCGGATACGGGCTGCGCGGCACGCGCACGTACTACCGCTCGCCGGTCTTCCGCGCCACCGACGCCGCCCTGCTGCTGTGCACCCTTGCGCTCGCTGTCGCCCTCATCGGCGTGCAGTGGTGGGCCCCGACCCCGTTCCTGGGAGGAACGTGACATGACCACACCAGCCATCGAGGTCGCCGGCCTCAGCGTCCGGTACGACGGCGCCGACCGCCGTGCCCTCGACGAGGTCGACCTGACCATCGGACAGGGTGAGATCGTCGGCATCCTCGGCCCGACCGGTGCAGGCAAGTCCACGCTCCTGCAGTGCCTGTCCGGCGTCATCCCCTTGCACGAGCACCACGCGAGCCTGAAGGGAACCGTCCGCGTCCTTGGTCGCGAGCTCTCCGAGTATGACGGGTTGGCCCAGATCACCGAGGACGTCGGGCTCGTCATGCAGGATCCAGAGGTCCAGCTCGTCAACACGGTCGTGCGCGAGGAACTCGTCTGGGGCATGGAGAACCGCGGCGTGCCCGTCCCGGAGATCGAGCGGCGCCTTGCCCGAGCGGCGCACCTGTTCGACATCGAGCGGCTGCTCGACCGCTTCACCCACGCGCTCTCGGGCGGGGAGAAGCAGCGCGTCGTGGTCGCCTCGATCTTCTGCCTCAGCCCGCGAATCATGCTGCTGGACGAGCCCACGTCAGAGCTCGACCCGGCAGGGACCGAGAACGTCATGGACGCCATCCGCGTACTCGCCGACGAGGGCGTGACCATCATCGTCGTCGAGCACAAGGTCGAGGAGCTGGCGGTGTACGCCGACCGGCTCGTCGTCCTCGACGAAGGGCGCATCCGCGCTCTAGGCACCCCGCGAGACGTCCTTGAAGGGCCGACCGCACCCGAGCGCCCGCAGGTCCTGGACGTCGCACTGCGGCTGCGCGAGCAGGGCCTGTGGCCCGGACAGCTGCCGCTGTCCGTCCAGGAGGCGGTCGACACGTGGCGCCGGGCTGACCTGGCCGAGCCGATGCTGCACGAGGGGAGACTGGCATGACGAGCACCGAGACGGTCATCGAGATCGACAACGTCGAGCACACCTACGGCGGAACGAAACGCGCGCTCGCAGGGGTGTCGCTGTCCATCGGCCAGGGCGAGTTCGTCGCGGTGATCGGGAAGAACGGCTCCGGCAAGACGACGCTCGCCAAGCACTTCAACGGGCTCCTGCGACCGACCAACCCCGGCGGCAGCGTCCGGCTGCGCACGCGAGACGGCATCGTGGACACCCGGCGCACCAAGCTGCACCAGCTCGCCTCCACGGTCGGATACGTGTTCCAGAACCCTGACCGACAGATCTTTCACGACACCTGCCGAGAAGAGCTGGAGTACGGGCCGCGCAACCTCGGCGTCGAGGAGTCCGCACTCGAGGATCAGGTCAACCGCACCCTCGCCCTCGTGGGACTCTCCGGGCGCCAGGACGCCAACCCCGTCCACCTGTCGCGTGGTGAGCGCCAGCGGCTTGCCATCGCCTCCACCCTCGTCATGGGATGCGAGGTCGCCGTCATCGACGAGCCGACCACCGGGCAGGACCGTGCCGAGTCCCGCAAGATCCTCGACGCCCTGGCCCACCATCACGCACTGGGACGCACGGTGGTGATCATCTCCCACGACATGGCTCTCGTCGCCGAGTACGCGACGCGCGTCATCGCGATGCGCGAGGGAGCCGTCCTTGCCGACGGCACCCCAGCAGAGGTGTTCTCCCGGAGGGCGGTGCTCGAGGAGACCAATATCCGCCCACCGCAGGCCGCTGTCCTTGCCGCCGAGCTCGGCCTGCACGGCGTCCTGACCGTCGACGACGCAGTCCACGCGATGGCACGCGAGCGCGCCGCCGCTCCTGTTGCCGGCCGGCACCGACCGTAAGGAGAGCCCATGCACTACCTGATCACCGGAGCCAACGGCTTCGTCATGAGCGTCCTCGCGGCGAGGATCCTTGACGCCGAGCCGGACGCTCAGGTCACGGCGATCGACCTGCACGATCCCGACCAGGCAGCTCTCGACAACCTTGGCCCGCAGGCCCAGCGCGCCCACTTCCGTGCCGTCGACGTCACCGACGCCGACGCGGTAGCACAGGCGGTCCGTGAGGCGAGCCCGGACGCGATCGTGCACGGCGCGACCGTCACACACGACGCCCGCAGCGAGGTCGAGAACCCTGCCCGATTCACCGGGGTCAACGTCGAGGGGACGGTCAACCTGCTGGACGCCGCACGCCGTCTGCCGCAAGCGCCGCGCATCGTCCTGGTCAGCAGCGGCGCGGTCTACGGGTCCTCGCCCGAGACGCTGCTGACCGAGGAGAGCGCGCCCCGCCCCGACGAGCTCTACGGCATCAGCAAGTGGGCGAGCGAGCTCGTCGCCCGCCGCTTCGCCGAGCTGCACGCTCTGCCCACGACCATCACGCGCCTGACGAAGATGTTCGGGCCGATGGAGCGACCCACTGGTGGACGGGCGGTCATGTCGCTCCCGTTCCACCTCGCGGCCGCCGCAGTGCGGGGAGAACCGGCTCGATTGACGGCCCGGACTCTTGAAGCGTGCGGCGACTGGCTCAGTGCCGACAGTGCGACCGACGCGCTGCACAAGGCTGCCCGCCATGGGGGAGACCCGGGTACGACACGCACCCTGAACATCTCCTCCGGCCGACGCACCAGCGTGCGCGAGCTCGTCGCGGCGTTCGGCGTCGACGTCGTCGAGACGCCGCTCGACGTGGCCGAGGCCGACATGGACCCGCGCGACGACCACGGGAAGAACGGCGTCTACGTGTCGGAGCGCGCCCAGTCAGAGCTTGGCTGGTCACCCGGCGACCTTCAGACGCAGGTGTCCCACTACCTCGAGTGGGCCCGCGTCCACGCACATCTGCTCCAGCCTGCCGGTGGCCCGTCGTGACGCCCGGCCTCGTCGCCTTGGACTGGGGCACGACAGCCTGCCGCGCCTACCTCCTCGACGACACCGGCACGGTGCTAGCACGACGAACGAGCCAGGACGGCGTGGCGGCGATCAGCCGGCGTGCGATCGTTGACGGCCATAGTCGGGAGCGTGCCTTCGAGGACGCCCTGGTGCTGCTGTGCGGGGACTGGCTGGCGCGCACCCCAGGGCTCCCGGTCCTCGCGAGCGGCATGGTCGGCAGCGACCAAGGCTGGCAGCACACGCCCTACCTGCCGCTACCGGTCGAGCTCGCGCGAGACGACGTGCCATTGACCGCAGTGCGCACCCGGATCGCGGACGTGCACCTGCTGCCCGGGGTGACGTCTGCGCAGGGAGCCTTGACCGAGGTCGCCCGGGGAGAGGAGACCCAGGCGCTCGGGGTCCTCCTGCAGATCCGTCCCGCTGACGACGAGGAGACCGTCCTCGTCCTTCCCGGGACCCACTCCAAATGGCTGCGAGCGCGAGGCACACGCCTGACCTCGCTAGCGACAGCCCTGACCGGCGAGCTGTACGCAGCCTTGCTCGCGCACACCGTTCTCGGTCACGACGTGCGCGCGCCGCGGGCTCCGAGCTGGTCGGCGTTCGACCGCGGCTTGGACGTCGCCTGGGACCATCAGGTCGAGGGGACCGTCCTCACGCTCTTCTCGGCGCGGGCCTTGGCCGTGACGGGGCAGCTGCCCGCCGACGACGTGCCGGACTACCTGTCAGGCCTCCTCGTGGGTGCAGAGATCGCAGGCATCGCAAGAGCCTGGCTCAGCTCGTCACATGGTCAGCCCGTCGTCGTGGGGGAGCCGCACCTGCAGGAGCGGTACGTCCGAGCGCTGACGCGGTACGGGACGCAGGCTCGCCTCGCCGACAACGACGTCACCGCGGGCGGACTGCACCACGTCGCTGTGCGCGTCGGCCTTGTCCCTTCACCTACGCCCGCAGGAGCCCTCCCATGACCTCATCGGCGGACCCGGCACTGCTCGTCGCCATCCTGCGTGGACTGCCGTCCACCGAAGCGCCGACCGTGGGCACCGCCCTCTACGGCGCGGGAATCCGCACGCTGGAGGTACCGCTCACGACACCAGACTCCCTGCGCAGCATCACCGCGCTGCGCTCCTGTCTGCCCGAGGACGTTCAAGTCGGCGCCGGGACGGTCAGGACGATCGAGGACGTGGCTCGAGCGCATGAGGCGGGCGCCTCGCTCATCGTCTCCCCACACGTCGACCCGGCCGTCATCGGCGCTGCGCTCGCACGCTCGATGCGATGCCTGCCTGGAGTCGCAACGATCACCGAGGCTCTCACCGCCCTCGCCGCCGGCGCTGCAGAACTCAAGGTGTTCCCGGCCGACCAGGTCGGCACCAGCGGACTGCGCGCCTGGCGAACCGTCCTTCCCGAGGGCATCGCCCTCTATCCCGTCGGAGGCGTGGGCGCAGCCAACCTTGCCATCTGGGCGGCGGCCGGGGCGGACGGGTTCGGTGTCGGGGGCTCGCTGTACCAGCCCGGCATGGGCACCAGCGACCTGGTCGCGGGTGCGAAGGCACTTGTTGCCGCCCACCGCGCCCTCTGCTGCTGACAGCGACAACCCGTTCAAGGGCATCGGAACCTGCCTGCGTAGGTCGGCCATCAGGTTTCTCCCTGTACCGCGAGAGGCAAGCAGGACGTGTGGTCGGACGTCCCGTGAAGGCCGGCTCGCGCAGGTGAGTGAATGCTGCGCAGGCTGGGAGAACGGGCTGCACCGCCATCCTGTGCTCCGGTCCGAGCGGCCCGGCACCGTAGGTGCGCCGTGGGCGCAGTCCGACCCGAGCGTCATCGGCTCGCCCGTCTTCGCGTCGTCGGCCGGAGCGAGGCCGCGCCCGACGGCACCTGGAAGTCGTCGGACATCGCGCGGGTCCGGCGAGCGGCCCGGAGACGGGGGGACACCGGGGGAGGGTCGGGGCGCAGGGGCCGGCCCGGGAGGGCGGTAGTGAGCCTGCCGTCGCGCAGGACGGGCACGCCCGCCACGAGCACGTCGTCCACGCCGGACGCCGGGCGGCGTGGTTCTTCGTAGGTCGCTTCGTCGCGGACCTGGTCGGGGTC
>NZ_JBQEMZ010000012.1:2949-148414 GCF_052044445.1 Cellulosimicrobium sp. 22598 | reverse complement strand
CCGCGTCGTGGTCGGGCCTGGCGGGAGCCGCGAGGAACGAGCGGCGGATGGTAGACGCGGCACCACCACCCACCCCGACCACCCGGGCAACCACACGCCGTCGAGCACGAGAACCACCGCTCTACCTCGCGCGACCAGGGCTCTACCTCGGCGTCAGGGGAGGTCGCGCTGGGGCGGGCCGACGTAGTCGCTGAGCGGGCGGATGAGGGCGTTGGCGGCGCGCTGCTCCATGACGTGCGCGGTCCAGCCCACCACGCGCGAGGCGACGAACAGCGGGGTGAACATCGGGGTGTCGAAGCCCATGAGGTGGTAGGCGGGGCCGGCCGGGTAGTCGAGGTTGGGGAGGATGTTCTTGCGCTCGGTCATCGCGGTCTCGAGCGCGGTGTAGAGGTCGAGGAGGTCCTGGCGGCCGTAGTGCGCGACGAGGTCGTCGAGCGTCGCGCGCATGGTGGGGACGCGCGAGTCCCCGTGCTTGTAGACGCGGTGCCCGAAGCCCATGATCTTGCGCTTGTGGGCGAGCGCGTCGTCGAGCCACGACTCGGCGCGGTCGGCGGTGCCGATCTCGGCGAAGGTCGCCATGACGGCCTCGTTCGCGCCGCCGTGGAGCGGGCCCTTGAGCGCGCCGACGGCGCCCGTCACGGCGGAGTGCAGGTCGGACAGCGTGGACGTGATGACGCGCGCCGTGAACGTGGACGCGTTGAACGAGTGCTCGGCGTACAGCACCATCGACACCTCGAAGGCTCGCACCACGGCGGGCTCGGGCTCCTCGCCGAACGTCATCCACAGGAAGTTCTCGGCGTAGGAGAGGTCGTCGCGCGGCTCGACGATCTGCTGCCCGCGACGGCGGCGCTGGTCGAGCGCGACGGCGGCGGGCAGCACGGCCCACAGGCGGACCGCCTTGGCCTGCTCGGCCTCGGGAGACGAGTCCTCGGCGTCGGGGTCGTGGGCGCCGAGCTGGGAGATCGCGGTGCGGACGACGTCCATGGGATGGCACGTCGTCGGGAGCTCGAGGATCGCGTTGCGCACGTTGCCGGGCAGCGCGCGGTGCGCACGCTCGACGGCGGTCTGCTCGGCGAGCTGCTCGGGCGTCGGGAGCTCGCCGTGCCACAGGAGGTACGCGACCTCCTCGAAGCTGCGCCGGGCGGCGAGGTCCTGCACCGGGTAGCCGCGGTAGAGGAGCGAGTTCGTGTCGGGGTTGACCTTCGAGATCGCCGTGACGTCGACGACGACGCCCGCGAGCCCCTTGCGGATCTCGGGCCCCTCGGTGGTGGTCGGGGAGGTGGTCATGCGGTCACTCCTTCGTGCAGCACGGGTCGCGGGGAGATGCCGGTGCCGCGGCCGACGGGCTCGCGGCACCGGCCGGTGGTCAGGGCCGGTAGGTGAAGATGCCCTCGTCGAAGGTGTTGTAGGCGGCGTAGTCGAGCAGCTCGTAGAGGCGCGCGCGCGTCTGCATGCCCTCGACCTGCCCCGCCTGGGTGCCGGTCGCGGCGATCTCGTCGAGCGCGCGCTCGGCCGCGCCCATCGCGACCCGCAGGAGCGTGACGGGGTAGATGATCAGCCGCACGCCGGCGTCGCCGAGCTGGCGGCGCGTGAAGAGCTCGGACTTGCCGAACTCGGTCATGTTGGCGAGCACGGGCACGTCCACGGCCGACGCGACGGCCTCGAACTCCGACAGGTCCTTCATGGCCTCGGGGAAGATCGCATCGGCGCCCGCGTCGACGAGCGCCTTGGCGCGGTCGATCGCGGGGCGCAGCCCGGCGTCGCCGGGGATCGTGCCGCGGACGTCGGTGCGCGCCATGATCAGGAAGCCGGGGTCGCGGCGCGCGTCGGCGGCCGCCCGCACGCGCTTCGCCGCCTCGTCGAGCCCGACGACCTCCTTGCCGTCGAGGTGGCCGCACCGCTTGGGGTTGACCTGGTCCTCGACGTGCGCGCCTGCCACGCCCGCGTCCTCGAGCGCCTGGACGGTGCGCGCGACGTTCATCGGCTCGCCGAAGCCGGTGTCGGCGTCGACGAGCGCGGGCAGGTCGGTGACGCGCGCGATCTGCTGCGAGCGCCCCGCGACCTCGGTGAGGGTCGTGAGGCCGATGTCGGGCAGGCCGAGGTCGGCCGACAGCACGGCCCCCGACACGTACACGCCCTCGAAGCCCTTGTCCTGGATCAGGCGCGCGGACAGCGGGTTGAACGCGCCCGGGAGCCGCAGCGGCTCCCCTGTGGTCGCCGCGGCGTCGAGCGCCGCGCGGAACGCGCGCCGCTTGTCCGACGCCGTCACCTGGCTGTACAGCATCAGCGCGCCTCTCCCTCGGTGGTCGTGGTGCCCGACGCCGCAGGGTCACCCGGTCCGCCCGGCTGCGCCGCGGCGTCGGGCGCCTCGTGCATGGTGAAGCCCTCCCCCTCGAACTCGGCGCGCGCCCCGCCGACCTCGTCGCGTCCGAGCTCGAACAACCCGGTCGGGGTGGGGACGGAGTCGAGCAGCCCCGGGCGGCCGACGATCGTCAGCTCGCGCACCTCGTCCGCCGTGAGCGACGGGAGCCGCTGCGCGAGGTCGAGGAAGCGCTCGATCTCGGCGTCCTCGAGGACGTCGGCCGCGAGCGTGCGGAACTTCTTGACGTACTGCTCGCGCCCGAACGGCCGCGCCCCGAGCGGGTGCGCGTCGGCGACGGCGATCTCGCGGACGAGGCGGCCACCGTCGGCCAGCTCGATCTCCACGCGCCCGCCGAACGCCTTCTCCGCCGGGTCGGTCGAGTGGTAGCGGCGCGTCCACTCGGGGTCCTCGGCCGTCGTGACCTTGGCCCACAGCGCGACGGTGTCGGGGCGGCCCGCGCGCTCGGGGGCGTACGAGTCGACGTGGTGCCAGCCGCCGTCCTGCAGCGCGACCGCGAAGATGTACGGGATCGAGTGGTCGAGCGTCTCGCGCGACGCCGTCGGGTCGTACTTCTGCGGGTCGTTCGCGCCGGAGCCGATGACGTAGTGGGTGTGGTGGCTCGTGTGGATGACGATCGACGCGACGTTCTCGGGGTCGGCGAGCCACGGGTGCTCGTCGTGCAGCGCGCGGGCGAGGTCGATGAGCGCCTGGGACTGGTACTCCGCGGAGTGCTCCTTGGTGTAGGTGTCGAGGATCGCGGTCTTCGGCTCGCCGGGGGCCGGGAGCACGACGTCGTACGCCGCGTCCGGGCCGTCGAGCAGCCACGCGACGACGCCGTCCTCGCCCTCGTAGATCGGCTCGGGCGACGTCTGGCCGCGCATCGCCCGGTCGACGGCCTCGACCGCGACCTTGCCCGCGAACGCCGGGGCATGCGCCTTCCACGTGGAGATCTGTCCCTTGCGGGACTGGCGCGTGGCCGTCGTCGTGTGCAGGGCCTGGCCGATCGCCTGGAACACCGTCTCGGTGTCGAGGCCGAGCAGCGTCCCGATGCCCGCCGCGGCCGACGGCCCGAGGTGCGCGACGTGGTCGATCTTGTGCCGGTGCAGGCTGATCGCGCGCACGAGGTCGACCTGGATCTCGTAGCCGGTCGCGATCGCCCGGACGACGGCGGCGCCGTCGGACCCGGCGTGCTGCGCGACGGCGAGGATCGGCGGGATGTTGTCGCCCGGGTGGGAGTACTCCGCGGCGAGGAACGTGTCGTGGAAGTCGAGCTCGCGCACCGCGACGCCGTTCGCCCAGGCTGCCCACTCGGGGCTCGTGCGGGTCGTGAGGTCGCAGCCGAACACCGTCGCGCCCGGCGTGTAGGGGTGCGCGAGCGCCTGGCCGCGCGCCGCGACCGCGGGGCCGCGCGTGAGGCTGGCCGCGGCGACGGCCGCGTTGTCGATGACCCGGTTGACCACCATGTCGACGACCTCGGGCGTGACCTCGACGGGATCGGTCGCGAGCTCGGCGAGCTTCCACGCGAGCTGGTCCGTGCGGTCGAGCGGCTCCGCGCTGGGGTAGACGCGCAGGTGGTGGGTGTACGGCATCGGTGTCTCCGTCGTGCGGTGGGCGGTGGTCAGGGGAGGTCGTCGGTCGCCGACCCCGCGCCGCGCAGCGACTGCTCGGCGAGGGCGGCGCTGCGCTCGATGTGGGCCCGCATCGCGGCCTCGGCCGCGGCCGGGTCCCGGCTCGCGATCGCGTCGGCGACGGCGCGGTGCTCGTCGACGTGGTCGGTGGTGCCGACGCGGCGGCGCGCGGCGAGCGCGCGGTACCGGTCGACGTGGCCGCGGATCTGGCGCAGGAGCGCGGAGCCCCAGCGGTTGTCCGCGAGCGCCTCGATCTCGCCGTGGAACTGGGCGCCGATGCGCAGCACCTCGTCCTCGTGGTCGCGGACCGCGTCCATGAGCGTCACGAGGCGCGCGAGCCGCGCGACGTCGACGGGCGTGGCGCGCTCGCACGCGTCCCGTGCGAGGAGGCCCTCGAGGCGCGCGCGCACGTCGTAGACGCGGCGCGCGTCCGCCACGTCCAGCGGCGCGACGCGCACGCCCCCGGTCGGCAGCTCGACGACGAGCGCCTCCGCCTGGAGCAGGCGCAGCGCCTCGCGCACGGGGGTCCGGGAGACGCCGAGCTCGGCGGACAGCACGGGCTCGGTGAGGCGTGCGTCGGGCGCGAGGGACCCGTCGATGATGCGGCCGCGCAGGAGGTCGTAGACCGCGCGGGCGCCGGACTGGCGGCGCGCGAGGCCCGCGTCGCCGGGGGCCGTCGCGGCCTGCCCGACGGCGGCGCGCAGGTCGGGCGTCGTCGTCACCCGGCCATCGTGCCACACGCCCTGCGCACTTGTATACAACTAGCGGATCGGTACTCCCGTCCGGCCAGATGTCACAACCGGGGGCGCTGCGGCGTCGTACGGGTATGAGGATCGCAGTGACAGGTGGGACAGGGACGATCGGCCGGCACGTCGTCGCGGCGCTGACCGCGCGCGGGCACGAGGTGCGCGCGCTGAGCCGGCACGCGGAGCGGTACGCCGTCGACCTCCGGACGGGCGCCGGGCTCCCGGCCGCGCTCGCCGGGGTGGACGTGGTCGTGGACGCGAGCAACGCGTCGTCGTCCACGGCGGACGCGCGCGCGACGCTCGTCGACGGGACGCGCCAGCTGCTCGCGGCCGAGCACGACGCCGGGGTGCGGCACCACGTGCTCGTCTCGATCGTCGGGTGCCACGATGTGCCGATGGCCTACTACGGCGTGAAGGTCGAGCAGGAGCGGGCGGTCGCCGCCGGCGCCGTCCCGTGGACCGTCGTCGCGGTGACGCAGTTCCACGAGTTCGTCACCGGGACGCTCGCCGGCGCCGCACGACGTGGCGTCGTGCCGCTGCTGCGCGCCCTGGTCCAGCCGGTGGCGGCACGGGACGCGGCCTCGGCCGTCGCCGACGCCGCGGAGCGCCAGCCGCTGCGCGGCACCACGACCGTCGCCGGGCCCGAGGTGCTCGACCTGCGCGACGCGGCGCGCGCCTGGCGCGCCGCCACCGGCTCCCGGGCCGTCCCCGTCCGCGTCCCGCTGCCCGGGAAGCTCGGGCGGGCGCTGCGCGCGGGCGGCCTCACCGACCCGCGCCCCGACGCGCGCGGCACGACGACCTTCCGCGACTGGCTCGCCGCCCAGCCCGCCGCGACGGCCGCGCGATGAGCACCGACGACCTCGCGCACGCCTTCGAGGCCGAGCGTCCGCGCCTCCTGCGCCTCGCCTATGCGACCACCGGGTCCTGGTCGGACGCCGAGGACTGCGTCCAGGACGCGTGGCTGCGCCTGCGCACCCAGGACCCGGCGTCGATCCGCAACCTCGCGGCGTGGCTCACGACGACCGTCGGGCGCCTCGCGCTCGACGTGCTCGGCAGCGCGCGCGTGCGGCGCGAGCGCTACGTCGGGACGTGGCTGCCCGAGCCCGTCGTCACCGCGCCCGGCGCGCGCTCCCCCGTCGCGTCTTCCGCGGAGACGACGGCCGGTGCCGCAGACCCGGCCGAGCGGGTCACGCTCGACGAGGAGGTGAGCATGGCGCTGCTCGTCGTGCTCGAACGCCTCTCCCCCGCGCAGCGCGTCGCGTTCGTGCTGCACGACGTGTTCGGACTGCCGTTCGAGGAGGTGGGCGACGTCGTCGGGCGCTCGCCCGCGGCGGTGCGCCAGCTCGCGTCGCGCGCCCGCAAGGACGTCGAGGCGGGGCGCCCGCGCGGCCGGACGTCGCGCGCCGAGCAGGAGCGCGTCGTCGAGGCGTTCGTCGCGGCGTGCGCGGGCGACGACCTGCCGGGACTGCTCGGCCTGCTCGACCCCGACGTGACGCTCCGGGGCGACGGCGGCGGCAAGGTCCGCGCGCTGCGGCACCCGGTCCAGGGGGCTTCGACGGTCGGGGAGGTCCTGCTCTCCTACCTGCGCAACCGGCCCCGGGGCGCGGGCGCCGTCGACGTCAACGGCCGCCCCGGGCTCGCGCTCGTCGACGGCTCGGGGGTGCTCACCGTCCTGGCGTTCACGCTCGTGGACGGGCGCATCGCGGCCCTCGACATCGTCCGCAACCCGGACAAGCTCGGCACGGTGCCGTCGGGGTTGCTCGACGACGCCCGACCCTGGTGGCCCTGACCGGCTACGGCCGGTAGTCCCCGGCCGGCCAGCCCCCGTAGCCGTCGAGGTGCTCGTCGGCGTCGCGCACGTAGTCGTCGACCGGCGTCATGCGCTCGGCCATCTCGAAGTGCCAGTCGACCAGCTCGCCGAGCGGGACGGGGGTGCGCGACGACCGCGCGACGTCGCGCCCCTCCTCGGACCACAGCGGCGGGTAGAGGCTCAGCCCCTCGTCGAGCCGGACCGTCCCGACCTCGTCGTACCAGCCGGGCCAGCGGACCGTGGCGTAGAACTCCGTCGTCCCACCGCTCACCGCCCACTCGAGGAACGCAGCCTGGCCGAACCCGAGGTCGACCCACGAGAGCGAGTCGGGCGCGAAGTAGTTGACGTTGCCGAGCTGCCCCGGGAGCCCGCCGCCGTTGATCGCGAAGGTGCCGCCCAGCACGTCGTACGCGACGACGAGGACCGACGGCGCGACGCTGTGCTCCCCCGGCTCGCCGAGCCCGTTGACGGTGGCGAGGTCGGGCAGTCCCGCGCCACCCCCGCCGATGATCCGCAGCCACCCGCCGTCGACGACGACCCCGCCCGTGTGGAGCGCGAGCGCGCCCAGCGTCGAGCGGACGGTGACCTGGAGCCGGTAGAGGACCTCGAGCGACCACGCGGGTGCCGGCACGACCTCCACGCCGCCGCGCCCGAGCATGCGGGAGAGCGTCGGCCACGCGGGGTCGTCGACCGCCGCGAGCTCGGCGGCCGTCCTCACTGTCATGGCCGGATCATGCCAGATGTTGCCGGCATCCAGGAGTCCTGCTATGGAGCGGCGTCCGGCAGGTCCCCCGATGGGCTGAAAGACCGATTCGGAAGGGCTCCTGCGACACGACGGCCACCGATCCTCCTGGCCGCCGCCCCGTGGGTGTGAAGACTCGGCGGCGAGCCCGCGCAGACCGCGTTGGTGCGGCCACGTCGGGGCGTCCGCGTGGGTAGCGTCTCGGCCGTGGACGACGAGCGCACCGCACCGACGACGGACGGTACCGACGTAGCTCCGCCGGAGAACGCGACCCAGGTCCCGCGGAGCACGGTCGCCGTCGTCGCGTCGGTCGCCGGCGTGGGCCTCGCGGTCGTCGCCGCGCTCCTCACCCCCGCGGTCCTCGACGCGGCCGTGGCGGACGGACCGGCCGCGCTCCGGTCGTCACCACCGGACGGGTCGACGGCGACGTCGCCCGCACCCGGCGACCCGGAGCACGGGGTCGAGGACATGACCGCGCTCCTGCTCGCCCTGCCGGGCGTCGATGACGTGCAGACGAACGGGCGGGTGGGCACGTCGGCCGAGATCACGCTCGTGACCCCGCTCCCGTCCCCCGAGGTCGCGCAGCGCACCGCCAGGGACGCGAGCGCGATCGTCGCCGCGGTGCCCGGCGGCGGCGCGTGGTCGCTCCGGGTCGAGGGCACGGACGCGGGCGGCGGGACGCTCGCAGTCGAGCACGGCCCGGGGGCGGCCTCCGTCCCCGGCGTCGACCCGGCCACCGGGGAGCCGCGCCCCGACCTCCTCGGTGCCGACGCCGTCGCCGACGCGGTCCGCCTCGTCGCCCACGACTCCGTGCGGCGCGTGTACCTCGCCCCGGGCGCCGCCTCGGTCGACGTCCGCTCGGCCGACGACCTCGTCCCCGTCGCCGCGCTCGTGCGGGCCGAAGGTCGAGGGCTGACGAGCCTCGGCGTCCAGGGCTCCGGTGTCGGCACCTACGACGGCGACGGGCTGACCGTCCCCGACGACGACCTGCTCACGCTCCTGGCCGACGTCGCCGCGGAGCCCGGCGTGACGCAGGTCGTGCACGACGCCGTCCGTGACACGTTCCCGCAGGACCCCCTGCTCACGGTGATCACCTCGGGCGACGCGGCCGTCGTCGCGCGCACGCTCGACGGCGCGGCCTACTCCGGACCCGTGCTCGCGTACCAGGTCCACGGCTCGACCGACGGCGGCGCGTCCGCGACGCGCTCCGGGTTCGTCGCGGGGGTGGCGCCGGCCGCCGGGGCGCGCCCCGCGGGCGCGTGCGCGCCCGGCGACCTCGCGCTCGGGGCCCTGGGGTTCGACGCCGCGGCGGGGCGCCGGTTCCTCACCGTCACGGCCCGCAACGACGGCGCCGCGGAGTGCGTCCTCGCGGGACCGCCCGCGCTCCGCTTCGTCGCCGACGACGGCTCGGAGACGGACGTGCTCCTCGAGCCGGACGACGACGGCCTCGCCCCGCTCACGCTCGCACCCGGCGCCACGGCCTGGGCCGCGCTCTCGTGGCGCGGCGGGTCGACGGCCGACGACCCGCCGCTCGTCACGACGCTGCTCGTGGCCCCGCAGCCGGGTGACCCCGAGTCCGTCGTCGGGCTCGCGGGGATCCCCGGCGTCGGGGACGGCCTCGACCTGCTCGGCGGCGGGACCGCGACGATCGGGTCGTGGACGCCCGCGCGGGAGCTCACGAGCTGACCCGTCACCCGAACGTCGCGGTGAACACCTGGACGCCGGGCGGGACGTCGAGCTCGACGAGCCCTTCCGTCGGGCCGTCGCCCTCCAGGACCGGGTAGAGCGTCGGGCTGCCGGAGACGTCGATCTCGCTGGTCGTGGTCCGCCCGTCCGTCGTGACGCGCGCCGTGACGGTGCCCTCGCCGCCGAGCACCGTGAACACGTCGGTCGAGCGGTACGCGAGGCGCACGCGCGCGTCGTCGGACACGGCGGTCGCGCCCTGGAAGTCGACGTCCCACGTGCCGCCGAGCGAGAACGTGTCCTGCCGCTGGTCGTCGGCGAGCGTGAAGTCCTGCTGCCCCGCGGCGTAGCGCGGCTCGCCCGCGTAGTTGACGACGCGCTTGATGGAGAAGTAGGTCTCGGGCGTCGTCTCGTCCTGTGGCGTGGTGTCGCCGACGGCGGTGGGCTCGGGCAGCTCCACGCCCGGGTTCGCGTCCTCGAGGAGCTCGCGCACCAGGCGCTCGGTGTCCTCGTACCCGCCCTCCCCGAAGCGGATGTGGCGCACGGTCCCGTCGGCGTCGACGAGGTACTGCGCGGGCCAGTAGCGGTTCCGGTAGGCCGTCCAGGTCGCGTACGCGTTGTCCTGGGCCACGGGGTAGAGGACGCCGAGGTCCTGCGCGCCCGCGACGACGTTGCGCGTCTCGCGCTCGAACGCGAACTCGGGCGTGTGGACCCCGACGACCTCGAACCCCGCGCCGACGTCGCGGTACCGGTCGTACCAGGCGTTGACGTGCGGGATCGCGCGCTGGCAGTTGATGCAGGAGTAGGTCCAGAAGTCGACGAGCACGACCTTGCCGCGCAGCCCCTCGAGCGTCAGCCCCTCGCCGCCCGGGGTGTTGAGCCACGTGTCGATGCCGCGCAGCTCCGGCGCGGTGCCGCAGTCCTCCAGGACGGGCGCGCCGTTCGAGCAGTTCGACAGCTCGCGGTTCTCGTCGGTGACGAGCCCGCCGAGGTCGAGCGCCTCGCGCACGGCGTCGTTCTCGTCGACCCGCTGCTGGAGCGCGCCCGTGTAGTCGGGCAGGGCGCGCTGGAGCGCGGCGGGGAGGTTCAGCGCGAGCGCGCCCGCGAGCGCGATCATCACGACGCCGCCCGTGACGCGGATGCCGCGCGTGTGCCGCTGGAACCCGCGGACCCGCTCCGCGACGCGGCGTCCCGCGAGCGCGAAGACCAGGAGCGGGACCGCCGCCCCGACCGCGAACGACACCGTCAGCGCGACGGTGCCCGGGCCGATGTTCCCCGTCGCCCCCGCCACGGTGATCGCCGCGAGGACGGGCCCGGCGCACGGCACGTACAGCACGCCGAGGCCGAGGCCGAGCACGAACGCCCCGCGGTCCTGGCGCGCGGCGCCGCGTCGTGCCCCGAGCGCCGCGACCCGCCGGAACGGCCGCTCCAGGACCTCCTCGACGCGCGGCACGATCATCCCGACGCCGATCGCGACGAGGAGCACGATGCCCGCCCAGCGCAGCAGGTCCTGCGGGAGCCCGAGCGCGGTCAGCAGCAGGGAGCCGAGGAGCGTGAAGACGCTGAAGCTGAGGACCAGGCCCGCGATGACGAGGTAGGGGCGCCACGAGCGTCGCGCGGCCCGCCGCGTCGCGCGGCGACCGGGCCCCTCGTCGGCCGGGGTGGCGGGCTCCGCGTCCCCCGTCGACAGGTCGAGGGCGAGCGCCCCGCCGCGCGTCGGCCGCGCCGCGACCTCGCGCGCCCCGGTCTCCTGCGCGCCGCCCGGGCCACCCCGGCCGTGCAGCCCCGCGGCCGGGCGACCGCCGACGCGGACCACGTCGGGGACGCCCGCGAACAGCCCCGGGGAGACGCCGCCCGTCCCGGTCTCCGCGGTGCCCGACGGCGCCTCCCCCGTGCGCGCGCCCTGCACGCCGCCTGCGAAGAAGATGACGGGCAGCATGGGCAGGATGCACGGCGAGATCCCCGTGATGAGTCCCCCGAGCAGGCCGATGACGATGAGCGTCTCCATGCCCGGGGTTCGGACCGGCGGCCCTCGCGGATGGGTCCGCCACGCGCCGAGAGCGCGTCGCCGGGCGCACGACGACGGCCCCGACCGTCCGGTCGGGGCCGTCGGGACCCGCTCGCGCGGGTCCACCGCACGCCCGCTTCTGGACGCGCCGGGAGGGTCACATGGTCGGCATGAGCACCGAGTCGACGAGGTACACGGTCGCGTTCTGCGTCATCACGCCACCGCACACGACGGCCGCGTCGTTGACCATGAGCTCGTCGCCCGAGCCGGTCACCTCGACCGTGCCGCCCTCGACGGTCTCGTGCTCGCCGACGACCTGGTCGGGCGTGAGCTGGCCGGGCACCACGTGGTACGTGAGGATCTTCGTCAGCGTGTCGGAGTCCGTCTTCAGCGAGTCGAGCGTCGCGGCGTCGATCGTCGCGAACGCGTCGTCGACGGGGGCGAACACGGTGAACTCGCCGCCGTTGAGCGTGTCGACGAGGTTCACGTCCGGGTTGAGCTCGCCCGAGACGGCCGCGGTGAGCGTCGTGAGCAGCGGGTTGTTCGACGCCGCCACGGCGACGGGGTCCGTCGACATCCCGGTGATCGACCCGGCGCCGTCGGGCACCTGCTCCGCGTAGGCCGCGCAGCCGGGGCCCACGAGGTTCGCGGCAGGGTCGGCCGCCATGTCGTCCGAGCCCTCGGTCGAGTCGTCGGTCATGCCGTCGGACGTCGAGTCGTCCGTCATGGTGTCCTCGGACGGGGAGTCGGTCGTCGTCGAGTCGGACCCCGTGTCCGTGTCCGAGCTGCACGCGGACAGGCCGAGCACGGCGAGCGTGGCGATGCCGGCGACGGCGTACGACGTGCGGGTGCGAACGTTCATCGGTCTCTCCTCGGGTCGTCGCCCCGCCGGTGCGGGGCGTCATGCCGAGGGTTCGGAGCGCCGCCCCGGGTGGATGGGTCGGGATCGGCACGAGTTCTCTCGCGCGCGTCCCGACCCCTCCGGACCGCGGCGCTCAGCCGACGAGCGCGACCACCGGGTCCGTCGTGGGCTGCTCCGAGCCGCCCGCCGGCTCGACCGTCACGGCCATGCCGACGCCCGGCTCGTCCTTGACGAGCCGCGACGTGCTGCCGTCCTGGACGTCGAGGACGCCCGCCGAGACGACGGCGCCGTCGGGCTCGACCACCCAGAGCTGGTAGTCCCGGTCGTCGCCGGCGTCGGGCAGGTCGGACGCGCGGAAGTACATGTCGTCGCCCGCGGCGAGGACCGACGCCTGCCCGCCGCCCGCGACCTCACCGTGCAGGATCGTCGCGTCGGGGTCGGCGAGCATCCGCGCGATCGCGTCGGCCTGCTCCTGCAGGCGCGACTGCTCCTGCGTCGCGCGGACCGCGACCGTCGTCGGGACGGCCACCGCGACGACCGCGGCCACCGCCGCCGCGAGCCCGGTCCAGCGCCGTCGGCGCGCGCGGCGCGCGGCCGCGAGGTCGACGACGTCGCCCCCCGTGCTCTCCCCGGCGGACGGGACGGTGGCCGCGGACGCGGCCACCCGGGCCAGGACGGCGTCGCGCAGCCCGGGCGGTGGGGCGCTCTCGACCGCGAACGCCGCGACGACGTCGCGGTACTCGTCGAGCGCGCGACGCGCGTCGGGGTCGGCCGCGAGCAGGCGCTCGACGGCGCGCCGCTCGACGTCGTCGACCGCGTCGAGCGCGTAGGCAGGCAGCAGGTCGCGGACGTCCCGCAGGTCGTCCGGCCCGGCCCCCCGCGGCGAGGTCTCGTCAGCCACGGCGCACCCCCAGGCAGTCGCGCAGGCGCAGGAGCCCGTCCCGGATCCGAGACTTCACGGTCGGGAGGGCCGCGTCGAGCCGCTCGGCGACCTCCCGGTAGGTGAGCCCGCCGTAGTACGCCTGCACGACGGCCTCCCGCTGCGTCGCCGTGAGCGAGTCCAGGCACTGCCGCACGGCCGCGCCCTCCAACCGTTGCTCGACGTCCTCGACGACGACGTCACGCGGCACCGTGGCCGTCGACGCGTCCACGTCGCGCTGGTCGCGGTCGCGGCGCGCCTGCTCGGCACGCACCCGGTCCACCGCGCGCCGCCGCGCGAGCGTCACGACCCACGTGCGCGCGGACCCGCGTGTCGCGTCGTACCGTTCCGCCGTCTGCCACACCTCGACCATCACCTCCTGCACGACCTCCGCCGCGTGGTCCGGGTCCCGCAGGACGCCCAGGCACGTGCCGTAGGCGACCGGCGCGAGCGCGTCGTAGACGGGCGCGAACGCGGCCGGGTCGCCGGCGGCGCACGCCACCAGCGCGGCGTCGACCGCGGGGTTCGTCGTCAGGGGAGGTGGCACCCGGCCAGTGTGCGGCACGGACGCCCCACCCACCCGCTGCGGCACGTCGGCCACGATTCTCGGCACCGGGCCTCCCACCGCACCCTCCCGGACCGTCCGGGACGTTCATGGTTCGGTGCCGACGCCTCCGCGGATGGGACGACGCCGGGAGAGCGTCAGAGCGCGCGGCGGGTGCGCACCGCGGCGGCGAGCTCGCGCAGGAGGTCGGCCGTGGTGTCCCAGTCGATGCACGCGTCGGTGACGGACTGCCCGTAGACGAGGCCGCTCGGCGCGGGCTTCTGCGCGCCCGCCACGAGGAAGCTCTCCATCATGAGGCCCGTGATGCCCTGCTCGCCCTCGGCCAGCCGCGCGGAGACCTCGCGCACGACCTCCGCCTGGCGCACGTGGCTCTTGCCGGAGTTGCCGTGCGACGCGTCGACCACGAGCCCGTGCTCCGTGACCCCGCCACGGCCCGAGGCGCGCGCGACCTCGAGCGCCGCCGCGACGTCGTCGGCCCCGTAGTTGGGGCCCGAGCGCCCGCCGCGCAGGATGACGTGGCAGTCGGGGTTGCCCGCGGTCTCCACGGCGGCGGCCCGGCCGAGCGAGTCCATGCCGAAGAACGTGTGCTCGCTCGCCGCGGTGATGCAGCCGTCGACCGCGATCTGCACGTCGCCGTCGGTCGCGTTCTTGAACCCGACGGGCATGGACAGGCCCGAGGCGAGCTGGCGGTGCACCTGCGACTCGGCGTTGCGCGCGCCGATCGCGCCCCACGACACGGCGTCGGCGATGTACTGCGGGCTCGTCGGCTCGAGGAACTCGCACGCGGCCGGGACGCCGGCGTCGAGCACGCCGAGCAGCACCTCGCGCGCGAGGCGCAGGCCGTGGTGCACGTCGTGCGAGCCGTCGAGGTGCGGGTCGTTGATGAGGCCCTTCCAGCCCACGGTCGTGCGCGGCTTCTCGAAGTAGACGCGCATGACGACCATGAGGTCGTCCGCGAGCTCGTGCGCGACGGCGGCCAGGCGGCCCGCGTACTCCAGCGCGGCCTCGGGGTCGTGCACCGAGCACGGGCCGACGATGACGAGGAGGCGGTCGTCGTCGCCCGCGAGGACGTCGCGGACCTCGCGGCGCGACGTCGTCACGAGGTCGCTGCGCGTCGCGCCGAGCGGCAGGTCGGCGAGCATCGTGCGCGGTGCGGGGAGCGCGTCGAGCGCGCGGACCCGCAGGTCGCTCGTGCGGGCCTGGAGCTCGGGGCTGTCCACGGGGTCGACGGTACTCGTCACGCGGTCGGTCGACGCGGTGGACGTCGGGCTGGACGACGCGGTCTCGGGCTGGGTGGTCGTGCTGGTCACGGGAGGCTCCTGGTCTGTGCGGCGGTGGTCGGGGGCCGCCGTGAGATCGGAGTGCTCAGCGGTGCCCAGCGGCGCTTCACCGGCCTGCTGCCGCCCGTGGTCCCGGAGCGGCCCGTCTCACGACGAAGGGCCCGGACGCGGTCCGCGTCCAAGGCCCTGTGCTGGCTCCGGGTGGTGATCTGTGGTCAGGCGAACGCCCGCACGGCCCCACCGGGAGCCTGCGTAAAGCGCCAATACCACTGAGAAGTCACGGAGCGACCGTAGCACAGGGCCTCTGCGGTCCGGTCGGCGCGTCTCACGAGCCGGTCGGCCCGGACCGGCGCGCCCGCCTAGGCTCGGGGCATGCCGATCCCCGAGTTCGTCGCCGCCCTGCGGTCCCGCGTCGGGACCGACCTCCTGTGGATGCCGGGGGTGTCGGCCGTCGTGGTGGACGACGACGGCCGCCTGCTGCTCGGACAGCGCGCCGACACCGGGCAGTGGGCCGTCATCAGCGGGATCCTCGAGCCCGGCGAGGACCCCGCGGTGGGGCTCGCGCGCGAGGTGCGCGAGGAGACGGGCGTCGAGGTCGTCGTGGACGCGCTCGTCGCGGTGACCGTCACCGAGCCGGTCGAGTACCCCAACGGCGACCGCTCGCAGTACCTCGACCTCGCGTTCCTGTGCCGGCCCGTGTCCCCGGCCGCCGCCGCGGCGGCGCACGTCGCGGACGACGAGTCGCTCGCGGTCGCGTGGTTCGCCCCGGACGACCTGCCCGACGACCTCGCCCGCTCCACGGTCGAGCGCCTCGGCCACGCGCTCGGGCGGCTCGCGGACCCCTCAGCCGGCCCCTTCTTCGTCCGCTGACGCGACGCGCGACGGCTCCGTCGCGGGCTCGTCCGACGCCTCCGGGCCGAGCCAGCGCACCGCGAGCAGGCACGCGTCGTCGTCCTCGGGAGCGCGCGCGACGACCGCCTCCAGCAGCTCCGTCCCGCTCAGCCCGGCCCCGAGCGCGTTCGTGACGATCTCCGCGAGCTCGTCGAGCGCGAGCGCGAGCGGCCGGTCGCGGCGCTCGACGACGCCGTCGGTGAAGAGGAGCAGCAGGTCCCCCGGGGCGAGCGCGACCGTGTCGGCGACGCGCGGCGTCGTGCCCCGGACGCCCAACGGGGTGGACCGCGCCTCCCACAGGTAGCCCGCCGACCCGTCCGCGCGCACGAGCAGCGGCGGCAGGTGACCGGCGCACGCGTAGCGCAGCACCCCCTCCACCAGCTCGAGCTCCCCGTACACGAGGCTCGCCATGAACCCCGTCCCGGTCCGGTCCACGAAGCGGTCGAGCCGCTCGACCACCTCCTCCGGCGGCAGCCCGGTGTCCGACGCCGCACGGACCGCCGTCCGCAGCTGCCCCATCGCGGTCGCGGCCTTGAGCCCGCGCCCCACCACGTCCCCGACCGAGAGCGCGACGACGTCCGGGGCCACGCGGAACGTGTCGTACCAGTCGCCGCCGACCTGCAGGTCGTGCACACCGGGGCGGTAGCAGGCCGCGATCTCCACGTGCGGGTCGGCGACGATCCCGTCCGACAGCATCGCGCCCTGCAGCTCGCTCGCGACCGACACGCTCTGCTCGTGGGTCGTGGCCCGTGCCAGCGCGAGCGCCGCGAGCTGCCCGGCCGCGGCGGCCGTGCCGAGGTCGACCGGTTCCGAGCCGGCCGCCCGGCGCGGCTCCAGCGCGAGGACGCCGAGCAGCGCCCCCGCCGTGCGCAGCGGGACGACGACGGTCCCGTCCGCGCGCACGCCCGCCTCGGCCAGCTCCTCGATCGTCGGGGCGGTCACGCCCGCCGCGCCGCCCCAGCGGCGCAGCGGGCCGCCCTCCTGCGGCGTCCACAGGGCGGCGTCGCCCGCCCCGAGCATCGTCACCGCGGCCCGGAGCAGGACCCACGCGACGCCGTCGAGACCGGCGACGCTCGCCAGGTCGGCGGCGATCCCGTGCAGCAGCCGCACGCGCCGCTCCGCCTCCTCCGCGGCGCGTCGGGCACCCACCAGCTCGTGCTCGAACCGGGACCGCTCGCGCGCCCCCAGCATCGCGACCTCGACGAGCCGCTCGCCGCGGACCTCGCGCCCGATCGCCGTGAGGAGCACCGGCTCGCGCCCGCGCGGCGTCCGCAGCTCCACCGCGACCTCGTCGACCCGCCCCTCGATGTGCAGGCGCGGACCGAGGTGGGTCTCCCAGTAGATGCGGCCGCCCACCGTCAGCAGGTCCGCGAGCCGGCGCCCGGCGACCGCCTCCACGTCGGGCACGTCCAGCAGGCGCAGGAACTCGTCGTTCCCGTCGAGCACCCGCCCCTCCGCGTCGAGGAGCAGGAGCGCGACGGGCGCGAGCACCCAGCGCTCGCCGCGCGACATCACCATCAGGAGTCCCCGAGCCAGTGGCGCATCGCCTCGACGAGGAGCGCCGGGTGCGACAGGTTCGGGCAGTGCCCGACCGAGTCGATGACGACCAGCTCGCTCCCCGCCAGGTGCTCGTGCACGTACCGCCCCACCGTCTGCGGGGCGATGACGTCCTCCCGGCTCTGCACGACGAGGGCCGGGGTCCGCACGCGCGCCAGGTCCGCCCTATTGTCTCCGAGGAACGTCACGCGCGCGAACTGCCGGGCGATCGCCGGGTCGTTGCGCCGGAAGACCTCCGCGAGCTCGTCCCCCAGCGCCGGGCGGTCGGGATTCCCGACGATCACCGGCGCCATCGCCTGCGTCCAGCCCAGGTAGTTCGCGTCCATCGTCTCGAGCAGCTCGTCGATCTCCTCCGCCGAGAACCCGCCGCGGTACCCCTCGTCGTCGACGTACCGGGGGCTCGGCCCGACGAGCACCAGGCGGTCGACGAGGTCGGGCCGGTCCGCCGCCGCGAGGAGCGCGATCACCGCGCTCACCGAATGACCCACGAGGATCACCGGCTCGTCCGCGACGTCCTCCACGACCTCGATCATGTCCGCGACGTAGCCCCCCAGCTCCGCGTGCCGCGCGGGGTCGTACGCGGCCGGGTGGGACGCGCCGCAACCCGAGTGGTCGAACAGCACCACCCGGTGGTCCGCCGCGAAGACGGGCGCGACGAAGCGCCACATCGACTGGTCGCAACCGAAGCCGTGCGCGAAGACCATCGTCGGGCCATCCCGCGGTCCCATGACCCGCACGTTGTTGCGTTCGCGCACGTCCACGGGTCACAGCGTAGGGGGAACCCGAACCGGTGAGCAGGGCCCACGCGGGTGAGATCGCGCCCGGAGGCGCCCCGCACGGCGGTCCGCGACCGTGCGCACGGCACAATGGCCCCATGCGTGTCTCGGCGAAGGCTGACTATGCGGTGCGGGCGTGCGCCGAGCTCGCGGCGTCCCCCCACGGCGACCCCGTGCGGGCGGAGGACCTCGCGGCCGGCCAGGGCCTGCCGGTCTCCTTCCTCGAACGGATCCTCGGCGACCTGCGCCGCGCCGGCATCGTCGCGAGCGTCCGCGGCCGCTCCGGCGGCCACCGCCTCGCGCGCCCCGCGTCCGAGGTGACCCTCGCCGACGTCTTCCGCGCCGTCGACGGACCGCTCGTCACCGTGCGCGACGAGCGCCCCCCGAGCCTCGAGTACGAGGGCTCCGCGGCCGCTCTCCTCGAGGTCTGGGTCGCCCTCCGCGCGAGCGTCCGCGACGTGCTCGACCGCGTGACGATCGACGACGTCGTCCGCCGTGACCTCCCCGACGACGTCCACGCCCTCGCCGCCCGCGCCGACGCCTGGGAGAACCCCTGACCCGCTGAGCCCGCGGTCGGGCGCTCCGCTGGGTCGGGTCCGCGGTGGGGTCGGACCGTGCGCCGTCGTGCCGCCCGGTGCTGGGTGGGGCCCGGCCGAGATGCGAGAAGTGGCCGCTCCGGGCCTCGTTCTCGGGGCCATTTCTCGCTTCTCGTCACCACGCGGCGCGTGGTGGCGCGTGGCGACATCGGCTGTGGGGCGGTAGATCGAGACGCGCCCGTTAACACTGGCCCACGATGTGGTCGGCGCTTCACATACTGGACTCGTTCGGTCAACCTTGTCGGGACACGTCGGGGCTGCCCCGGCCCACCCCGAGCACGGAGGACGCGGTGCGGACCCTCATCCTGCTGGCCCTCGTGGGCCTCGGTGCGCAGCTCGTCGACGGCAGCCTCGGCATGGCGTACGGCGTGACCTCGACGACGCTCCTGCTCGCGATCGGGACGAACCCCGCGGCGGCGTCGGCGACGATCCACCTCGCGGAGATCGGGACGACCCTCGCGTCGGGTGCGGCGCACTGGCGGTTCGGGAACGTGGACTGGAAGGTCGTCGTGCGGATCGGCGTCCCGGGCGCGATCGGCGCGTTCGCAGGCGCGACGTTCCTGTCGAACCTGTCGACCGAGCTCGCCGCGCCGGTCATGTCGCTGCTCCTCCTGGCGCTCGGCGTGTACGTGCTGTCGCGGTTCACGTTCGTGGGGCTGCCGAAGGGCCGGCAGGGCCTCCCGCTGCGCAAGCGGTTCCTCGCGCCGCTCGGCCTGGTCGCCGGCTTCGTCGACGCGACGGGCGGCGGTGGCTGGGGACCCGTGGGGACGCCGGCGCTGCTCGCGTCGGGCCGGATCGAGCCGCGCAAGGTCATCGGGTCGATCGACACGAGCGAGTTCCTCGTCGCGGTCGCCGCGTCCCTCGGCTTCCTGTTCTCGCTCGGCAGGCAGGGGATCGACCTGCTGTGGGTCGGCGCGCTGCTGCTCGGCGGCCTGGTCGCGGCGCCGATCGCGGCCTGGCTGGTGCGGCTGCTGCCGCCCCGGATCCTGGGCTCGGCGGTGGGCGGCGTCATCGTCCTCACCAACGTCCGCACGCTGCTGCGCTCGGACTGGGTCGACGCGAGCGGTGCGGTCCAGGGCGTCGTGCTCGGCGTCGTCGCCGTCGTGTGGGCCGCAGCCGTCGCGTGGTCGGTCCGGGCGCACCGCCGCGCCGTCGCCCTCGAGGCCGCCGAGCCGCTCGAGGTCGGCGAGCCGCCCGCGGACGCGGAGGCCGCCGCTCCCGAGCTGCAGTCGGCGCCCGCTTCCCGCTGACCGCGTGCTCGTCAGTCGCGCGCGTAGCGACGGACGAACGCGGCGAGGATGCGGTGCGGCGCCCAGACGTCGCCGCGGCGGACGGTCGCCTCGACGTCGCCCGCCGCCTCGGGCGCGAAGTACCCGTAGTCGCGGTAGACGCCGATGCGCGTGAGGATGCCGTCCAGGTCGAGCTCGGGGTGGAACTGCGTCGCGTAGAGGTTCTCCTTGACCCGGAACATCTGGACCGGGCAGGCGTCCGACGTCGCGAGCAGCACCGCGTGCGACGGCAGCCGGGTCACGGCCTCCTTGTGCCCGACGTACGCCTCGAACGCGTCGGGCAGGTCGGCGAGGAGCGGGTCGGCCCGGCCCTCCGGCGTGAGCCGGATCGTCACGGGCGAGATGGGCTCGGCGAACGTGTCGTCGAGGACGGCGCCCTCGTGCAGCCCGAGCGTCCCGACGCCGTAGCACGCGCCGAGGAACGGGACGTCGCGCTCGACGATCTCGTCCAGGAGCGGCGCGAGGTCGCGCTCGACGCGGCGCTGGGTCGGCGACTTGTCCTTCTCGGGCAGGGACGAGTCGAACGGGCTGCCGCCGACGATCACCCCCGAGTAGTCGCCGAGGTCGATCGCCGGCAGCGGTCCGGCCTCCATGCGCACGCGGTGCAGCGCACCGGCGTCCAGCCCGGAGTACCGGAGCACCGCTGCGTGCTCCCCGTCGGCGGCGGGGTCCTCCGCGCGCGACGCGAGCAGCAGGAACGGCCTCATGCCGGCCACGCTAGGTGCGTCCTCGCGGCCTCGCCCGGGGTGGCACGCGGGTCGCGGTCGGACCGGGGCGCGGTCGGGATCGTCGAGGGCGCCGTCGAGGACCGCGGCGTCCCCGCCCCCAGCCCGACGGCGCGCACGACGGCGGCAGCGCGGCCGCAGCAGGCGGACGGTCACGACGGCGCGGGCCGTGAGGATCGACGCACGGTGCCGGAGCACGCGTGCGGGGGCGCGCTCAGGCACGGTCGTACGTGAGGACGGCGTTGCCGCCGTCGAACGTGGCGACGTCGGTCAGGTCGTAGGTCGTGGGCCGGAACGCGGTACCACCGAACGCGCTCCGACCGGCACCGGCCACGACGGGGTAGAGCTTGACGACGAGCCGGTCGATCTCGCCGCGGAGCGCGCCCGCGAGGACGCCGCCGCCCGCGAGGTAGATGTCGAACGGGGAGTCCTCGGCCTTGAGCGCTCGCACGAGCCCGACCGGGTCGTCGCGCACGATCGTCACCGCCGGGTCGAGCTCGGGCTGCGACGTCGAGACGACGTACTGGCGCAGGTGCGCGTACGGGCTCGTGATCCCCAGCCGGAGCGCGGGCTCGTACGTCCGCCTGCCCATGACGATCGTGTCGAACGTGCGGTGGGGGGCGTCGTCGACCCCGAGCTGGCGGCGCCCGTGCGTGGGCAGGACGTCGGGGAACGTGTCGATCATGCGCGCGCTGTACGCGTCGGAGGAGGGATAGAAGTCGACCTCGTCGTCCGGGCCCGAGAGGAAGCCGTCGATGGACAGGGCGACGAAGTAGGTGAGTCGTCTCATGGTTCCAGCCTCGGATTCCACCGATTCGTCATCAATGACGCATGCTGGGTGGATCGTTCACCCGGTGTGAACGGTGCACGGCGACGGAGACGGAGGCAGAGGTGGCCGCGTGGAGCTGAGGGACATCGAGATCTTCCTGACGCTCGCCGACGAGCTCCACTTCGGGCGCACCGCCGAGCGGCTCCACGTCTCCCCCGCGCGCGTGAGCCAGGCGATCAGCCGCCAGGAGCGCCGCATGGGCACGACCTTGTTCGAGCGCACGAGCCGACGCGTCGAGCTCACTCCGGTCGGCGCCCGCCTGCGCGACGACCTGCGCCAGGGCTACGAGCTCATCCAGTCCGGGATCGCGGCGGCCAGCCGCACGGGAGAGCGCCCGGCCGGCGTGCTGCGCGTCGCCGCGATGGGCATCGTCGGCCACGAGCTGCAGCCGGTGGTCGACGCGTTCGGGGAGCGGCACCCGGGGTGCTCGGTGGAGCGCCGCGAGTTCCACTTCTCGGACCCCTTCGGGGCGCTGCGCGAAGGCGAGGCGGACCTGCAGGTGACGTGGTCCCCGGTCCGCGAGCCCGACGTCGTCGTGGGGCCGCGCGTGCTCACGGAGGGACGCGTCCTCGCCGTCGCGGCGGGGCACCCGCTCGCGGGCGAGGACGCGGTGTCCCTCGAGGTCCTCGGCGACCACGCGGTGCTCGACCTCGGGACCGGCGTCCCCACGTACTGGGAGGAGGCCATGGTGCCCCGCCGGACGCCGTCGGGCCGCCCGGTGCTGCGCGGGCCGGTCGCGCGCACGTTCCACGAGGTGCTGACCGTGGTCGCCTCGGGCGAGGCGGTCACCCCGCTCAACGCGCACGTCCGGCGGTACTACACGCACCCGGGGGTCGTGTACGTGCCGATCGTCGACGTCCCCGACACCGAGTGGGTGCTCGTCTGGCTGCGCGACCGGGAGACCACCGAGGTCCGCGCCTTCGCCGAGACCGCCCGCGAGCTGGGCTCGCGGGCGATCTGAGGCTCAGCTCCAGCGGAAGAGCTTCACCGCGAGCGGGAGGAGCACGGCGGTCCACGCGACCATCACGACGAGCTGGAGCGTGGGGACCTCCGTCTCGAACCATCCCGCCGACATGGCCTGGGCGGCCGCCCCGAGCGGGGAGAACTGGCCCACGTCCCGCACGACGTCGGGCATGATCGGGCCCGGCGTCCACATGCCCGAGAGAAAGAGCATCGGGAAGTAGACGAGGTTCCCGATCGCCGACGCGGTGCTCCCCTTGGCGGCGACCGCCGCGACGACCATGCCGAGCGAGAGCATGGACAGGACGGTGAGCACGAAGGCCAGCACGACCGTGAGCGGGCTGACGGGCGCGGCGAGGCCGAACACGACCTGGCCGACGACGAGCGCGAGCGCGGACGACACGGCGATCGCGCCGAGGTTGATGACGAGGTGGGCGACGACCACGCCCTGCGGGCGCATGGGGATCGTCGACAGCCGGCGGAGCAGCCCCTTCTCGCGGGCGGTCGCGAAGGTCACGGGCATCGTCGTCAGCGCGGGCGTCGCCACCGCGGCGGCGAGGACGACCGGCAGGTAGGTCGCGATCGCCGTCAGTCCGTCCCAGGGCGCGCCCGCCCCCGTGATCGGCTCCCGCATGCCCGGGATGGCGAAGCCGACGCCGACGAGCAGGACCGTGGGGAACGCGAGCGCGAAGAACACGGCCGCGCCGTCGCGCAGGAACAGTCGGGCCTCGGTCAGCAGGAGCGTCCTGAACCCTCGCCAGCCCGAGCGGGCGGCGGGGACGTGGGGCAGGGTCGTCGTCGCGGCGGTCATCGTGCGGCTCCCTCGTGCAGGGCCGCGGTGTCCGCGGCGTGGTCGTAGGTCCGGCCGGTCACGGCGACGAAGACGTCCTCGAGCGTCCGGGAGACGGTCCGGACGTCGTCGGGCACGACCTCCTGCTCGGCGAGCGCGAGCACGACGGCGAGCAGCACGCGGCGCGACCCGGTCACCACGATCTCGCGCGCGTCGACCTCGACGCGCTCGACGTCGGCGAGGCCGGCGAGCGTGTGGAGCGCCAGGTCGTGGTCGGCAGGCGGTACGCGCAGCCGGACCGTGCGCGACGTGTCGACGGAGTCGATGAGCTCCGCGGGCGTGCCCTGCGCGACCACGCGACCGCCGTCGATGATGACGAGCCGGTCGCACAGGCGCTCCGCCTCCTCCATGAAGTGCGTGACGAGCAGGATCGTCACGCCCCGGTCCCGCACGCGTTCCACGAGCTCCCACGTGGCGCGGCGCGCGGCCGGGTCGAGGCCCGTGGTCAGCTCGTCGAGGATCGCGACGCGCGGGTTGCCGACGAGCGCGAGCGCGATCGAGAGACGCTGCTTCTGCCCGCCCGAGAGCTTGCCGAACGCGACGCGCCGGTGCGCGGCGAGGTCGAGGAGGTCGAGCAGCTCCTCCACGTCCGACGGCGACGCGTAGAAGGACGCGAAGAGGCGCATCGCCTCCTCGACCGTGATCTTCTCGTGGAGCGCCGCCTCCTGGAGCTGGACCCCGACCGCGTCGCGCACGGCGGCCGGGTCCGTCTGCGGGTCGACGCCGAGCACGCGGACCGCCCCGCCGTCGGCCTCGCGCAGACCGGCGAGGCACTCGACGGTCGTCGTCTTCCCGGCGCCGTTGGGGCCGAGGATGCCGAAGATCTCGCCCGCCCGGACGGTGAGGCTCACGTCCTCGACGGCGACCGTGCGGGCCGCTGCGTCCCCGCGACCCCCCGGCCCGGGGTAGGTCTTGCGCAGGTTGCGGACCTCGACGACGGGCGACGCGCCCGCCGACGGTGCAGGGGTCGGGGCGGGCGACGCGACGGTCGCGCCGTCGGCGGGCGGTGGTGCGGGGCTCATGCTGACCTCCACGAGGGTGTGCGAGACCCACGCGCGGCGCAGGGCCGCTCGGTGGGCTCTCGGGGAACGGTGGGTGCGGTGGGTGCGGTGCGTCCGGTCAGCCGCTCGCGCTCGCGGCGAACTCGACCGGTCGGATCGCGACGCCCCGCAGGACGACGCGCAGGAGCAGTGCGGCGAGCGCCACCCCGACCGCCCCGCCGAGGACGGCGAGCCCGACGGGGGTGCCGTCGAGACCGACGACGCGCGCGAGCGCGTCACCGAAGAAGCCGGAGCGGAGGAAGACCTCGGCGACCACCACGGGGACGAGCGACGCCAGGACGAGGAGCACCCCGCGCAGGAACCCGAACCCGTAGAAGCCGGCGGCGACGACCATCCCGGCCAGGTAGTACACGACGCAGAAGATGCCCTCGACGAGGATCACGAGGCCCACCTGGGAGCCGTCGCCGTAGAGCTGCCCGAGCTCGGGCTCGGTCGCCCACCCCGCGTCCCGGAACAGCGACCACGCCCCCCACTTCACGAGCGCGCTCGCGACGCCGAACGTCAGGCCCGACACGACGGCGCCGATCCACAGCCCGTGCGTGTACGAGCGGCGCGTGCCGCCCGACGCGACGTGCACGGCGATCGTCATGAGGGGCAGGATGATGCCCATCACGAAGAGGAAGAACTTCGCCGAGCCGGCGACTCCCCCGACCGCCTCGATGCTGACGTCGTCGTTGCGGTGCATGATCCAGAGGATGAGCGCCCCGACCGCGAGCGCGATCGCCCAGAACCAGACCCCGACGTACCAGGTGCCGCCGATGAAGTACCAGGCGACCGCCTTGACGCCGCGCCGGTGGGCGGCGGACTCGACGGCCCGGCGCTCGGCGCTGCGGTGGGTCGTGGCGGTCATCGTGCCTCCTCCGTCGTGTCGGGCCGCGCCCCCGCCTCGTCGCGCCCGGCACGGGTGAGGTGGACGAACAGGTCCTGGACGGGGACGGCGCCGACCTCCAGCCCGGCCTCCGCGGCGGCCGCCCGCTCGTCGTCGGCGAACGTGCCGAAGAGCGTCACCTGGGCCGTGCCGCCGAGCCGCTGGCGCGCGAGCACCTCGTGGCCCGCGGCGTGCCGCTCGACCACCTCCGCGGGGCCGGTGAGGCTCACGCCCCGGGCCCGGACGTCGTCGGCGTTCTCGGCGAGCAGGACACGCCCGCGGTCGATGATGACGACGTCCTCGAAGAGCCGCTCCACCTCGGAGATGAGGTGGCTCGACAGCAGGATCGTGCGCGGGTGCTCGGCGTAGTCCGCGACGAGCGCGTCGTAGAACGCGTACCGGCTCGGGGCGTCCATGCCGAGATAGACCTCGTCGAAGATCGTGAGCGGCGCACGCGCCGCGAGGCCGATGACGGCGCCGAGCGCCGAGCGCTTGCCGCGCGACATCTCGCTCGGCTTCTTGCGGACGTCCACCTCGAGCTCGTCGAGCAGGCGCGCGGCGAGGTCGGCGTCCCAGTGCGGGCGCAGGTCCGCGTAGTACTCGAGCGTGTCGCGGGCCTTGTCGGTCTCCCACACGTCGCCGCTCTCCCGGACGAGCTGGGTGTGCACGGTCGCCCACACGTTCTCGAACGGGTCCTCGAGGTCGCCCGCCGGCCCGACCCGCACGGTCCCGGCCGTGGGCCGGCGGAAGGCTGCCAGCAGGGCCGCGAGCGTCGTCTTGCCCGCGCCGTTGCGGCCGAGCAGGCCCGTGATGACGCCCGGGCGGACCGTGAGCGTCGCGCGGTCCAGCGCCGGGACGCCGTCGCTGCGCGGGTAGCGCACGACGACGTCGCGCACCTCGGCCGCGAACGGCGCCGGGGCCGAGGTCGTGGTCCCGGCGGTCGGGTCCTGGTCGGTGGGGCGGCTGGTGGGCCGGGCGGTCACGGGTCTCACCTCGGGGTGGGGTCGGTGGTCGGGCCGGTGCTGGGGGCGCCGCCGGTGCCGGGTCCGGCGGGGCGCGACCGGCCGAGGACGTAGTCCACGATCTCGGCCGTCGGGACGTCGAGGAGGTCGGCCTGGGCGAGCGCCGGCGCGAGGACCTCGTCGAAGAACCGGGCGCGGTGGTCGGCGAGCAGCCGCTCCCGCGCCCCGGGGGCGACGAACATGCCGAGGCCGCGCCGCTTGTACAGGACACCCTCGTCGACGAGCCCGGCGAACGCCTTCGCGGCCGTCGCCGGGTTGATGCGGAACGTCGTCGCGAACTGCGTGGTCGACATGACCTGCTCCTCCTCCGCGAGCTCGCCCGCGAGCACCTGCGCCCGGATCATCTGCGCGATCTGGAGGTAGATGGGTTCCGGTCCGTCGAACATGGGCACCATCCTCTCCCGCCTCGCGCCTTCTGCGGTTCATTACTCCACTAATGAACCACAGATGCCGACGGTCCCGCAACCCCGTTCGCGCGAGGTAGAGCCCTGGTACGCCCAGGTAGAGACCTGGTCCCGCGAGATAGAGCCCTGGTCCCGCGAGGTAGAGGCCTGGTCTCGCGAGGTAGAGGGCTGGTCGTGCGAGGCGGCACCCTGGGAGTGACGACGGCTCTACCTCGCGGGAGGCGGTGTGGACGCAGCGTGCGAGCTCGCGGGCGGGACGCCCTGGGCCGAGCCGCTGAGCACGTGGACGAGCCTCGCGTTCGTCGTCGCGGGCGCGGCCGTCGTGGTGGCGGCGCTGCGCCCCCGCCCGGGTCCGTCGTCGGGCACGCCTCGGCCCGACGCCGCCGCGACCACGCGCCTGCGCGTCGCCTTCGGGATCCTGGTCACCCTCATCGGGGCAGGGTCCGTGGTCCAGCACGGGCCGTCGCCCGCGTGGGACCCCGTCGCGCACGACCCGCCCCTGCTCGGCGCGCTCGCGCTCGTCGCGGCCGACGCCGTCGCGGACCTCGCGGGCCGCCGGCTGCGGACCTGGTGGTGGCTCGCCCCGACGCTGCTCGGGGTGGTGCTCGCCGCCGTGGCGCTCCCGTGGTCGACCACGGCCCAGGTGGTCGCGGCCGGCGTCGCCGTGGGCGCGAGCGCCTTGCGGGCGTGGCGTCGCCCCGCCGTCCGACGCCGCACCGTCACCGCGCTCGTGCTGCTCGCCGTGGGCGGCGGGGTCGGGACCCTCACCCGCCCCGGGTGGCCGCTGTGCGACGCGAGCGGACCCCTCGGCGTCACGCTCCAGGGTCACGCCGCCTGGCACGTGCTCGCCGCGGCGGCCCTCTGGGTGCTCGCGCCGACGCTGGGCACCCGCCGCACGCCCTGAGCGCGACGATCACCCGCTCCGGGCGGTACCCACGGCGGCCCGGCGGTGGGACCCTGGGAGGATCCGGCGTCCGCGGCGGGTCACGCCCTCCGGCCGCCGGCGGTCACGAAGGAGTGAGACGACGATGGTCACCATTCGGCGCGGGTTCTCCAGCTTCTCGGCGGACGACCTCGACGCGGCGCGCGATTTCTACGGAGGAACCCTCGGGCTCCCCGTCACGGCACTCGACGACGGGGGTGGTCTGGTGCTGCACCTCGGCGGCGGTTCGGACGTGTTCGTGTACCCGAAGGAGGACCATCGGCCGGCCGCCTTCACGGTCATGCACCTCACCGTCGACGACGTGGACCAGGTCGTCGACGAGCTCACCGCGAAGGGCGTGACGTTCGAGCGCTACGAAGGGTTCGACCAGGACGACAAGGGCATCGTGCGCGGCTTCATGGAGGGCGGCGACGGGGCCTGGTTCACCGACCCGGCCGGCAACATCGTCGGCCTCGCCGACGGCGAGAACATGGCACGCCTGGTCGGGGGCTGAGGCCCTGGACCTCCCACCACGACGTAGAGCCCTGGTCGATGACCAGGGCTCTACCTCGCGGTACCGGGGCTCTACCTCGCGGTACCGGGGCTCTACTTCGCGAGGGCGGGGGTGAACGCCGCGCGGACGGCGTCGAGGTCCTGGGCGACGAGTTCCGCGAGCTGCACCGCGTTGAGCGCGGCGCCCTTGCGGAGGTTGTCGTTCGACACGAAGAGCACGAGGCCGCGGCCGTCGGGGACGGACTGGTCGGTGCGGATGCGGCCGACGAACGACGGGTCCTTCCCGGCCGCCGCGAGCGGGTTCGGGACGTCGGCGAGCACGACGCCCGGCGCGGCGGCGAGGATCTCGCGCGCCCGGTCGGGCGTGATCGCGTTCCCGAACTCCGCGTGGATCGCGAGCGAGTGGCCGGTGAACACCGGGACGCGCACGCACGTGCCCGCGACGGCGAGCCCCGGCAGGCCGAGGATCTTGCGCGACTCGTTGCGAAGCTTCTTCTCCTCGTCCGTCTCCTCCTGCCCGTCGTCGACGATCGACCCGGCGATCGGGACGACGTTGAACGCGACGTTGCGCGGGAAGACCGCGGGCTCCGGGAAGGCGACCGCGCCGCCGTCGTGCACGAGCCCGACCAGGCCCGCGCCCGTGCCCTCCGCCGCGGCGCCCGCGACCGCCTGCGCGCGCAGCTCCTCCGCACCGGCGAGACCGGCGCCGGACACGGCCTGGTACGTCGCGACGATCAGGCGCTCCAGCCCGGCCTCGTCCGCGAGCGGCTTGAGCACCGGCATCGCGGCCATGGTCGTGCAGTTCGGGTTGGCGATGATCCCCTTGCGCGCCTCGCGCAGCGCGCCCGGGTTCACCTCGGACACGACGAGCGGGACGTCCGGGTCCATGCGCCACGCGGACGAGTTGTCGATCACGACGGCGCCCGCCTCGGCGAAGCGCTCGGCCTGCGCCTTCGACGTCGCGCCGCCCGCGGAGAACAGGGCGACGTCGATCCCGCGCAGGTCGTCGGTCGACGTCGCGGCGACGTCCTCCACGACGACGTCGGTCCCGCGCCACGGGAGCGTCGACCCGGCGGAGCGTGCCGACGCGAAGTAGCGGATGCTCGCGACGGGCAGGTCGCGCTCGTCGAGGAGGCGGCGCATGACGGCGCCCACCTGGCCGGTCGCGCCGACGACGGCGACGTGCAGGCCCTGACGGTTCTCGGTGCTCATGGTTCCTCGTCCTCTCAGCGGCCGGTGCCGGCGTAGACGACGGCCTCGCCGTCGGCGGCGTCGAGCTCGAACGCGGTGTGCACGGCGCGCACCGCGTCGTCGAGCGAGTCCTCGCGGGTGACGACCGAGATGCGGATCTCCGAGGTGGAGATCATCTCGATGTTGATGCCCGCGTCGCGCAGCGCCCCGAAGAGCTTCGCGGAGACGCCCGGGTGCGACTTCATGCCCGCACCGACGAGCGAGAGCTTGCCGATCTGGTCGTCGAACTGCAGCGAGTCGAACCCGATCTCGCCCTGCAGCGCGGACAGCGCCGACATCGCGGCCGGCCCGTCGCCCTCCGGCAGCGAGAACGAGATGTCGGTCAGGCCCGTGCGGGCGGCCGACACGTTCTGCACGATCATGTCGATGTTCACGCCCGAGCCGGCGACGACCTCGAAGATGCGCGCGGCCGTCCCGGGGACGTCGGGCACCCCGACGACGGTGATCTTGGCCTCGCTGCGGTCGTGCGCGACGCCGGAGATGATCGGGTCTTCCATGACGGTCTCCTCGGGAAGGTCTGCAGAGCTGGGGGCGGCACCGACGGCGGGCTGCGGCGCAGAGTAGGCGTCCGCGCTGACGAACGTGCCGTCCTTGCCGCTGAACGACGAGCGCACGTGGATGGGCACGCCGTACCGGCGGCCGTACTCGACGCAGCGCAGCGCGAGGACCTTGGCCCCGCTCGCCGCCATCTCGAGCATCTCCTCGTACGTGATGCGGTCGATCTTGCGCGCGCTCGGGACGATGCGCGGGTCGGCCGTGAAGATGCCGTCCACGTCCGTGTAGATCTCGCACACGTCGGCGTCGAGGCCGGCGGCGAGCGCGACGGCGGTCGTGTCCGACCCGCCGCGGCCGAGCGTCGTCACGTCGTTCGTCGACTGCGTGACGCCCTGGAAGCCCGCGACGATCGCGACCTGGCCGCGCTCGATCGTCTCGCGGATGCGGTGCGGGACGACGTCGACGATGCGCGCCTTGCCGTGCACGGCGTCGGTGATGACGCCCGCCTGCTGTCCCGTGAAGGACTTCGCCTTGACGCCCAGGCTGTTGATCGCCATCGCGAGCAGCGACATCGAGATGCGCTCGCCCGCGGTGAGGAGGATGTCCATCTCGCGCTGCGGCGGGAGGGGCGTGACCTGCTGCGCGAGGTCGATGAGCTCGTCCGTCGTGTCGCCCATCGCCGAGACCACGACGACGACGTCGTGCCCGGCCCTCTTGGTCTGCGCGATGCGCTTGGCCACGCGCTTGATGCTCTCGGCGTCGGATACGGACGAACCGCCGTACTTCTGCACGACAAGTGCCACGTGCTGCTCCATCTGTCGCCGGCCTCCGTCTCTCTCAACGGCCCGCCGGGTGCTTGTGGGTCGATCGATGATACGCACGCGTCCCGCCGACCGGCCAAGCCCGTCCCGCCATGCGGGCCCGGGCGGCGCGGCGTCAGCCCGCGCGGTGGCTCCGGTCGAGGGGCGCGGTCGCGCGCCGGATCGCCGGCATCGGGAGCACGACCGGTCCCGAGGTCGCGACCGTCGAGGGCGCACCCCGCCCGGCCTCTCGGGCCGGGCCGGCGACGACGACGTAGGCGAGCCCGACGACGAGGGCGCCGCCGACGAGGTTGCCGAGACCGACCCAGGCGATGTTGCGGGCGAAGTCGGCCCACGTCGTCGGACCCAGGCCGCCGAGGAGGCCGAGCGAGAAGGTCGTCATGTTGGCGACCACGTGCTCGAAGCCGGAGGCGATGAACGCGAGGATCGCCCAGAAGAGGACGATCGCCTGGCCCGCCTCGGAGCGCAGGCGACCGCAGGCCCAGATCGCGGCGCACACGAGGAGGTTGCACAGGACGCCGCGGAAGAAGAGCTCGCCGCCGGTCTCGTGGGCCTTCGCCCGCAGCATCGACGCGACCATCTCGCCCGCGGGCGCGTTGGAGTGCAGCACCCCGGCCTGCGTGACCGCGAACGCGAACAGCATCGAGCCGGCGAGGTTGCCGACGAGGCACAGCCCGAGCGTGAGGACGGCGTCACGCACCCGGACCGCGCGCGTCGCGACACCCTGGGCGAGGATCATCATGGCCGAGGTCGCGAGCTCGGCCCCGGCGAACACGACGAGGGTCAGCGCCGCGGCGAACACACCCCCGGCGACGAGCCGCTCCCCCGGCGACCCGGCCGCGAGGAAGGGCCCGGCGGTCGCGACCATGAGGACCACCCCGACGCCGATGTACGCGCCCGCGAGCATCGCGGCGACGAGGTAGCGCGCCGGGCGTCTCGCCGAGCCGACCTTCTTCCGGGCCGCCTCCGACTGGGTGGTCAACGCCTGGGCGAGGGTCTGCACGACCTCGATCCTCGCCGTCGCCCGCCGCGGCCGACCAGGGCCTGTGGTCCGCGACCCTCCGGGACCGAAGGACCGCGGCCGCGGGACCGCCCGGAGCGCGACGCCGGCCGCCGTCAGGCGGTCGCCGCCTCCACGGGGAGGTCGACGTCCACGGCGTCCGCGGCGCCGCTCTCCGTCGTCGGCACCGGGACGGCCCCGAGCGGGGACGGGCGCGGGTCGAGCACCGCGGAGACGATCGCCTCGATGGCGAACTCGCTCGCCTCGCCGAGCTCGACCTGCGTGGGGTCGAGGAGCCACTGGACCTGGAGGCCGTCCATGACGGCGAGGATCGACGCCGACGCGTGCCGGACGCTCGCGGGGACCGCGACGCCCCGCTCCGCGCACAGCGCCTCGAACGCCTCCACGGCCTCGGTGCGCAGCGTGCGGTACCGGCCCTCGAAGAAGGCGCGCGCGGGGTGGTCGTCGGTCACGGACTCCGCGGAGAGCACGGCGTACGTCTGCACGATCCCGGCGCGCTGCGCGTTGAGGAACGCCGTGCGGACCAGGTGGCGGAACATGTCGATGCCGCCCGGGATGTGCTGCCCGTCGAGGCCGGCGACGTCGCTCTCGTCGCGGTAGCGCAGCACCTCGAGGAGGAGATGGTCCTTGGACCCGAAGTGGTGGAGGATCCCGGCGTGGGTCATGTCGACCTGCTCGGCGATCTCCGCCAGGGGGCCGTTGTGGTAGCCCTTGCTCCCGAAGGTCGCCATGGCGGCCTTGAGGATCTCCTCGCGGCGCCGGAGGGTCTCCTCCCGCACGCGGGGGCGCCGCCTGCTCGTGGTCATCGCCTCGTCACTTCCTCGTCGTGGTGCCCGGTGCGCCACGGTCGGCGCCGACGTCGGCGCCCCGGCACCGAGCACGCCCTCGGTCCGTCGCCGTCCGGGGTGATCCTACGCACGCGGCAGCGCCTCCGAGCCCCGTTCTCGGCAAAGGTCACGGTGAGATATCGATCTGACCTGGGGAAACGCAGATTCTTGCCAACTTACTGACTGCACGGTAAGTTCTCCGCTCGACAGACGACTCGACGACGAGGAGCACGTACGTGACATCGCAGTCCCTCGCGGGAGAGCGCGACCCCGCGGAGCTCGCCACCCTGCGCACCCGTGCGCAAGGGCTGCCCCTCCGCGAGAAGGTCCGCCTCCTCACCGGCCGGTCCATGTGGCGCCTGCACGCCCTGGACGAGCTCGGGCTGCGCCCCGTCGTCATGTCCGACGGCCCCGTCGGGGTCCGCGGCACGAGCGAGGTCGAGGGCGAGACCTCGATCCTCTTCCCGTCCCCCAGCGCGATCGGCGCGACGTGGGACCGGGCGGTCGCGCACGAGACCGGGCAGGCGTTCGCCCGTGAGGCACGCACGCACGGCGTCGACGTCGTCCTCGCGCCCCAGGTCAACATCCAGCGCACGCCCGTCGGCGGCCGGCACTTCGAGTGCTACTCCGAGGACCCGTACCTCACCGCGCAGATCGGCACCGGCGTCGTGCGCGGCCTCCAGGACCAGGGTGTCGCCGCGTGCGTCAAGCACTACGTCGCCAACGACTCCGAGACCGAGCGCACGTCGTACGTGTCGCACGTCGACCCCCGCGTCCTGCGCGAGGTCTACCTCGCGCCGTTCGAGGACGCGGTCGCGGCGGGCGCGTGGTCCGTCATGGCGGCGTACAACCAGGTGGACGACGGCGTGGAGTCGGGTCCCATGACCGGGCACCGGCACCTGCTCACCGACGTCCTCAAGGACGAGCTCGGGTTCGACGGCGCCGTGGTCTCCGACTGGGTCGCGACGCACACGACCGAGCTCTCCGCGAACGGCGGCCTCGACGTCGTCATGCCCGGCCCGGGCGGCCCGTGGGAGGACGCCCTCGTCCGCGCGGTCGAGGAGGGCCGCGTCCCCGAGAGCGAGATCGACGACAAGGTCGCGCGCATCCTCCTGCTCGCGCGCCGGGTCGGCGCGCTCGACGAGCCCGCCCGACCCGTCACGCACGACGGCGACCTGCGCGCGCTCGTGCGCCGCACCGCCGCCGCCGGCACGGTCGTCCTGCGCTCCGACATCGCGAACCCCGTGTGGGACCGTCCGGCACCGCGGTCGATCGCGCTCGTCGGCCCCAACGCGGTGCGCCCGCACGTGCTCGGCGGCGGCAGCTCGACCGTGAACCCCGCGCACGTCGTCACGCCCGCCGAGGGCCTGGCCGCGCGCTGGCCCGACGCCACGCTCACCGTCGCCCGCGGCGGCGACGCGCGCCGGTTCGCCCCGCGGCTCGACGTGGAGGGCCGCAGCGCCGACGGCGCCGCCGTCGCGATGACCTGGCTCGACGCCGAGGGCGCGACGCTCCGCAAGTCCGTCCTGCCCCGCTGGGACGGGTTCCTGCGCGACCTGCCCGCCGAGGTCGACACCGTCGTGCTCGACGTCGACGTCCTGCTCGACGAGCCCGGGGACCACGTGCTCGAGGTCGGCACGGTCCCGGGTCACACCATCGAGATCGACGGGGTCGTCGTCGCGGAGGACGACCGCCGCTCGGGGGTCGAGGTCATCCTCGACTCCTCGATCAACAACCCGGCGGGCGTCCCCACGACCGTGCACGTCGACGCGCCGCGCCGCGTGCGGATCACGGCGTCGCTCCTCGTCACGCGCGCCCAGGGGTACGGGAACCTCGTCCGCGCGGAGCTCCGCCACCGCGTCCCGGCGCCGAGCGTCGAGCAGGAGATCGCCGACGCCGTCGAGGCGGCCCGCGCGGCCGACCTGACCGTCGTCGTCGTCGGGACGAACGAGGAGGTCGAGTCCGAGGGCTGGGACCGCACCTCCCTCGCGCTGCCCGGCCGTCAGGACGAGCTCGTCGAGCGGGTCCTCGACGCCGACCCGGACGCGGTCGTCGTCGTGAACGCGGGCGCCCCTGTGCTCCTCCCCTGGCTCGACCGCGCGCGCACCGTGCTGTGGGTGTGGTTCCCGGGCCAGGAGGCCGGGCACTCGATCGCGGACGTCCTCGCGGGCGTCGTCGAGCCGGCGGGCCGCCTCCCCTGGACGCTCCCGGCCGACGAGGCCGACGTCCCCGTCCCGCACGCGGTCCCCGACCAGGGGGTCGTCGAGTACGCCGACGGCGTCCACGTCGGCTACCGCGCGTGGGAGCGCTCGGGCGCCGTCCCTGCCGCACCCTTCGGGCACGGGCTGGGCTGGACGACGTGGTCGTACGACGCGTCCGGCGAGCCTGACCATCTCCCCGCCCGCACGCCCGACGGCGACGCGACCCTCACGGTCCGCGTCACCAACACCGGGCCCCGCGACGGCCGCGAGGTCGTCCAGGTCTACGTCGAACCCCCGGTCGCGCCCGCGTCGGCCCCGGTCGCCGAGCGCGACCGTCCGGTCCGCTGGCTCGGCGGGTTCGCCGTCGTCGACGTCGCCGCGGGGGCCTCCGCCGACGTCACCGTGACCGTCCCCCGCCGTCAGCTCGAGGTGTGGGACACCGACAGCGGACGCTGGCACCTCCCGGCCGGGACCTACCGGCTCCGGGTGGGGCGTTCCGTCCACGACCTCCGCCTGGACACCGCGGTCCGGGTGCAGGAGAGCACCACGGAACAGGAGTAGCCGGACCGCGGTCCACCCCGGGCGACCCAGCGCCCCACGCAGTTCTCACGCAGTACTCACGCATGCTCGACCGCCCCGGCACCGCGCCGGGGACGAAGTTCCCTCGAAGGAGAGAGATTCATGAGGTTGAAGGCCTCCGCGATCGCCCTCGGCATCGCGACAGCACTCGTGCTGACCGGCTGCTCGTCGTCCGGCGGCAACGACGACGACAGCACGACCAGCTCCGGCGAGGGCGCCGCCCTCACCATCGCCAAGCCGGACGGAGCGATCGCGACCGAGTCGAACAACCCGTGGATCGGCGACTCGTCCGCGCTCAAGCTCGGCTACGTCAACGCGATCTACGAGCCCGTCGGCATCGTCAACGTCGTCAACCCGTCGGACGAGATCCGCCCCTGGCTCGCGTCCGAGATCACGTGGTCGGAGGACTACACGTCGGTGACGCTCACGACCCGCGAGGGCGTGAAGTGGAGCGACGGCAAGGACCTCACGGCCGACGACATCGCGTACTCGTACCAGATCCTCGTCGACACGCCCGAGCTCAACACCGCGGCGCTCGACATCACGGACGTCGCCGTGGACGGCGACAAGGTCACCGTCACGTTCGGCACGCCGATGTTCGCCAAGCAGGACAAGGTGCTGCACCGGTTCGTCGTCCCGAAGCACGTGTGGGAGGGCGTCGCCGACCCGACGACGGAGACGAACCCCGACCCCGTCGGCACCGGCCCCTACACGCTGACGAGCTTCAGCACGGAGAGCGTCCAGCTCGACGCGCGCGACGACTACTGGGGCGGCGAGCTCGCGGTCCCGACGCTGTACTACGTCTCCTACAGCGACAACAGCGCCCTGACGACGGCGCTCGCCAACGGCGACGCGGACTGGGCGCAGGCGTTCCTCCCGAACGTGCAGTCGGCGTTCGTGGACAAGGACCCGGAGCACAACGTGTACTGGGCCCCCGCCGGCCTCGGCATCGACGCGATGTTCGTCAACACGACCAAGAAGCCGTTCGACGACGTCGCGTTCCGCCAGGCCGTGAACATGGTCATCGACCGCGAGCAGCACCAGCAGATCGCCCGCGAGGGCGGCGTCCCGCTGCTCACCTCCGTCACGGGACTGCCGACCCCGGCCGGCGACCCGTTCATCTCGGACGAGTTCGCGGGCGAGGAGTACGAGGTCGACGTCGAGGGCGCCAAGAAGGTCCTCACCGACGCCGGGTACACGTTCGAGGGCGACACCCTGATCGACCCCGACGGCGAGCCCGTCACCTTCCAGCTCAGCGTCCCGCAGGGCTGGAACGACTACGTCACCGGCATCAGCCTCATCGCGGAGTCGGTCAAGGCGATCGGCGTCGAGGCCACGGTCGACACGCCCGACTCGGACTCGTGGTGGGCCGCCAAGGGCACCGGCGACTTCGACGCGATCCTGCACTGGACCGAGACCGGCGCGACGCCGTACGACATCTACAGCGACACGATGGACGCCCGCTGGCTCAAGCCGGTCGGTGAGGCCGCGGACTACAACTTCGGCCGCTTCGACAGCCCGGAGGCCACGGCCGCCCTCGACGCGTACCTCGCGGCGACGACGGACGAGGACCGCGCGACGGCCATCGCCGAGGCGCAGAAGATCTTCGTGGACCAGGTCCCGGTCATGCCGATCGGCACGCGCCCGTTCATCACGGAGTTCAACACGCGCAACTACGTCGGCTGGCCGAGCGACGACGACCCGTACATCAACGCGGACCCGACGCAGCCGACCGCGGTGCTCATCCTCACCCAGCTCAAGCCGGCCGAGTAAGGTCACCGAGGCCCGCGCGGCGCACGCCGCGCGGGCCTCGGTGCGGCCCAGCCCCCCGCACAGAAACAGGTAGGACGAGTGAACACCGAACCCCTGCTGACCGTCTCGAGCTTCAGCGTGGTCTACGACGTCGACCCGCCGGTCGAGGCCGTCAGCGACGTCTCCCTCACGCTGCACCGCGGGGAGATCCTCGGCCTCGCCGGCGAGTCCGGCTGCGGCAAGACGTCGCTCGCGTACGGCATCCAGCGGCTGCTCAAGCCGCCGGCCGTGATCCCCTCGGGATCGGCGATCTTCCACGACGAGTCGGGCGAGGACGTCGACCTCAACGCGCTCGACGACGACGCGATGCGCCGGTTCCGCTGGGACAAGGCGTCGATGGTGTTCCAGGGGGCGATGAACGCGCTCAACCCCGTCGCGACCATCGGCAAGCAGCTCGGCGACGTGTTCGAGACGCACCGCCCCCGCATGAGCAAGGCCGAGCGGACCGAGGAGAGCGCCCAGCTCCTCGACCTCGTCGGCGTCGGACGCGACCGACTGCGCTCCTACCCGCACGAGCTCTCCGGCGGCATGCGCCAGCGCGTCATGATCGCCATGGCCCTGGCGCTCAAGCCCCAGCTCATGATCATGGACGAGCCGACGACGGCCCTCGACGTCCTCGTGCAGCGCGAGATCCTCCAGCAGATCTCGGACCTGCGGAAGCAGTTCGGCTTCTCGGTCATCTTCATCACGCACGACCTCCCGCTGCTGCTCGAGATCTCCGACCGGATCGCGGTCATGCGCCAGGGACGGATCGTCGAGCTCGACACCGCGGCGAACATCTACCACCACGCCCAGCACGAGTACACGCGCACGCTCCTCGGCTCGTTCCCGAGCCTCACCGGCGAGCGGGGCGGGTTCGTGCGCGGCCGGTCGGAGCCCGCGACCACAGCCGCGAGCACGGCCACGACCTTCGCAGGAGGCCAGGCCTGATGACCACCCTCGAGTTCTCGCACGTCACCAAGAAGTACAAGGTCCGGGGTTCGGGCGACCTGTTGGCGCTCGACGACGTCAGCTTCACGCTCACCTCGGGGCGCACCGTCGCGCTCGTCGGGCAGAGCGGCAGCGGCAAGTCGACGATCGCGAAGATCCTCACGCAGCTCGAGCGCGCCACGTCCGGCGAGATCCTGCTCGACGGCGCCCCCATCCCCCGCCGGGGACGGGCGCTGCGCCGCTACCGGCAGCAGATCCGCATGGTCTTCCAGGACCCGTTCGCGTCGCTCAACCCGTACCACACGATCCGCCACCACCTCGAGCGCCCGCTGCGCCTCGACCACGTGGTCCCGAAGGACGAGGTCGACGCGGAGGTGCACCGACTCCTCGACCGCGTCCACCTCGACGGCGGCGTCGTGGACCGCCGCCCGCACGAGCTGTCCGGCGGTCAGCGCCAGCGCGTCGCGATCGCGCGCGCCCTCGCGTCGCGCCCGTCGCTGCTCATCGCGGACGAGCCGGTCTCGATGCTCGACGTGTCGATCCGCCTCGGCGTCCTCAACCTCCTCGCCGAGCTCCAGCGCGAGGCGAACCTCGGGGTCCTCTACATCACGCACGACCTGGCGACCGCGCGCCACTTCAGCGACGAGATCATGGTCCTGCACCACGGCAAGGTCGTGGAGCACGGCCCCGCCGACGACGTGATCCTCGAGCCCCAGCACCCCTACACCCGCGCGCTACGCGATGCCTCGCCCAACCCGGAGGTCCACTTCTCCGGCACCGGCCCCGCATCGTCGAGGAGCTGATCCCGTTGCGATTCTTCGCCCGCCGCACCGCCTTCTACCTGTTCACCGCCTGGGCGGCGATCACGATCAACTTCTTCCTGCCCCGCATGATGAAGGGCGACCCGGTCTCCGCGTACCTCGCGAAGAACCAGGGGAAGATCAGCCCGGAGGCGGCCGAGTCGCTGCGCACCCTCTTCGGGCTCGACGACGGCCGGTCGCTCTTCCAGCAGTACGTCGACTACTGGGGCCTCATGCTCCGTGGCGACCTCGGCCGGTCGTTCTCCAAGGGCCTCGCCCCGGTCGGCGACGTGATCGCCGCCGCCCTGCCGTGGACGCTCGGGCTCGTGGGCATCGCCACGATCCTCAGCTTCTTCCTCGGCAGCGGTCTCGGCGCGGTCATCGGCTGGCGCCGCGGGAGCAAGGCCGACGCGATCGTGCCGATCTCGACGTTCTTCTCGACGGTCCCGTACTTCTGGATGGGCCTCATCGCCATCGCGGTGTTCTCGAGCATGCTCGGCTGGTTCCCCGCCTCGCACGCCTACAGCAAGGGCGCGTCGCCCGAGTGGTCGTGGGAGTTCGCCTGGGACGTGATCCAGCACGGCACGCTGCCCGCGCTGACCATCGTCGTGGCGTCGCTCGGCGGCTGGGTGCTCGGGATGCGGAACATGATGATCACCGTCCTCGACGAGGACTACGTGACGGTCGCGCAGGCCAAGGGCCTCCCGCCGCGCAAGGTGCTCACGCGCTACGCGTCGCGCAACGCGGTGCTGCCGCAGCTCTCGAGCTTCGCCCTGTCCCTCGGCTTCATCGTGGGCGGCACGCTCGTCATGGAGCTCGTCTTCTCCTACCCCGGGGTGGGCAAGCTGCTGCTCGACGCCACCAACGCGAAGGACTACCCGCTGATGCAGGGCCTCTTCCTCGTCATCACGCTCTCGGTCCTCGTCGCGAACATCCTGGCGGACGTCGCCTACGCCGCCCTCGACCCGCGCACGCGTCAGACGGAGGCCTGAGCCATGACGTCCACCACCACGACCGCGACGAGCGAGGCCACCGCGCCCGCGACCCCGCCGGCCGCCTCGGGCGGCTCCCCCGGACGCGGCCTCGCGAGCCGTGCCGGCGCGTCGTTCGCGATGTTCCGCAACGGCAAGTCGCTCACCGGCCTCATCATCCTCGGCGTGTTCACGCTCGTGGCGATCTTCGGCGACCTCCTCGCGCCGTACGGCCCGCTCGAGAAGGACTTCACCGCGCTCAAGCAGCCGCCGTCCGCGCAGCACCTGCTCGGCACGACGCACATGGGCGAGGACGTCCTCAGCCAGATCATCTACGGCACGCGGGGCGTGCTGGTCGTCGGGTTCGTCTCCGGCATCATCGCGACGCTCGTCGCGGTGATCGTCGGGGTGACCGCCGGGTACATCGCGGGCTGGCGCAGCGAGTCCCTCTCGGCGCTCACGAACGTGTTCCTCGTGCTCCCGGGCCTGCCGCTCATGATCATCGTGGCGTCGCAGCAGGAGAACCCGAGCCTCCTCCTCGTCTCCACGGTGCTCGCGATCACGGGCTGGGCCTGGGGCGCGCGCGTCCTGCGGGCGCAGACCCTGTCGCTCCGCAACCGGGACTTCATCCAGGCGGCGCGGGCGAACGGCGAGCCGATCCACCGCATCATCGCCGTCGAGATGCTGCCGAACCTCACCGCGATCATCGCGTCGAGCTTCGTCGGCACGGTGACCGCGGCGGTCCTCGGCCTGACGACCCTCGCCTTCATCGGGGTCATCCCCATCACGAACCTCAACTGGGGCACGATCCTCTTCTGGGCCCAGCAGAACGGCGCCTTCCCCGACTACTGGTGGTGGTACGTCCCCGCCGGCCTGTGCATCGCGCTGCTCGGCATGGCCCTGTCGCTCATCAACTTCGGCATCGACGAGTACGTGAACCCGCGCCTGCGGTCCGCCGGCGAGCGGGCGCGAGCGATGCGCAAGAAGGGCTACAAGGTCTCGAGCGGGATCACGACCGTCGCCGACCGCCCCGACCTGCTGGCGGGGAGCGTCACCCCGCCCCCGCCCGACGCGCCGCACGTCGACCTGCCGGGCGCTCCGGTGCACGGGGACGACATCGGCGCCGTGGCGGAGGCCGACCAGGCGACGGGCGGCCCGGACGTGATCCCGGCCGGCCGGCCGGAGCGCTCCGCGTAGCGGGCGTCGCACAGACAGGTGAGGGGCCGTACCACGGCCCCTCACCGGCAGACGGTCCCGGCACGGGACGCCGTCCGCGCCACGCCCCTGGTGCGGACGGCACGCCTCCACCCGTGCCGGGACCGTTCGCGTCCCTCGGGTCAGCGCATCTTGCGCCGGTAGATCGCGACGGCCCACGCGTAGGCGACGACGAGGATCCCGACGAGCCACGCGAGCGCGACCCAGATGTCGGAGCCGACCGGCTGCCCGCCGAACAGCGCGCGCAGCGTGTCGACGATCGCGGTGACCGGCTGGTTCTCCGCGAACCACGCGACCGGGCCCGGCATCGTGTCCGTGGGGACGAACGCGGAGCTGATGAACGGCAGGAAGATCAGCGGGTAGCTGAACGCCGAGGCGCCGTCGACCGTCTTGGCCGAGAGCCCGGCGACCACCGCGAGCCACGTCAGGGCGAGCGTGAACAGCACGAGGATGCCCAGCACGGCGAGCCACGCGCCCACCGACGCGTCGGTGCGGAACCCCATGAGGAGCGCGACGCCGACGACGATCGTCACCGAGACGAGGTTCGCCACGAGCGACGTGAGCACGTGCGCCCACAGGACGCTGGACCGCGCGACGGGCATCGACTGGAAGCGCTCGAAGATGCCGCCCTGCAGGTCGAGGAACAGCCGGTACGACGTGTACGCGACGCCCGAGGCGACGGTGATGAGCAGGATGCCGGGCAGCATGTAGTCGATGTACGACCCGGCGGCGCCGGTGTCGATCGCGCCGCCGAGGACGTAGACGAAGAGCAGCATGAGCGCGATCGGGGTGACGGCGGTCGTGATGATCGTGTCCGGGCTGCGCAGGATGTGGCGCAGCGAGCGGCCGGTCAGGACACGGGTGTCGGCCAGGACGTGCGTGGTCATCGGAGCTCCTCTCCGGCGGGCTGGGCGCCCTCGGCGGTCGTCGGGGTCGTGGGGTCCTCGCCGGTCGCGCCGACGAGGGTGAGGAACACGTCCTCCAGGGACGGCTGCTTCTCGACGTACTCGACCTGCGCGGGCGGCAGGAGCGCCTTGAGCTCGGCCAGGGTGCCGTTCTGGATGATGGTGCCGCGGTGCAAGATCGCGATCCGGTCCGCGAGCTGCTCGGCCTCGTCGAGGTACTGCGTGGTGAGCAGCACGGTCGTGCCGCCCTGGGCGAGCTCGCGCACCGTGGCCCAGACCTCGATGCGCGCCTGGGGGTCCAGGCCGGTCGTCGGCTCGTCGAGGAAGATGACGGGCGGGTCGCCGATCAGGCTCATCGCGATGTCGAGGCGACGGCGCATCCCGCCCGAGTAGGTCCCGGCCCGGCGCGAGCCCGCGCCCGTGAGCGAGAAGCGGGCGAGGAGGTCGTCCGCCACCTGACCGGGGTTCTTCAGGTGGCGCAGGCGCGCGACGAGCACGAGGTTCTCGCGCCCGGTGAGGACCTCGTCGACCGCGGCGAACTGCCCGGTCAGCGAGATCGACTCCCGGACCTGCCCGGGCTGCTCGACGACGTCGTGCCCGTGGACGCTCGCAGCGCCCGCGTCGGGCGTGAGGAGCGTCGACAGGATGCGGACGAGCGTGGTCTTGCCCGCCCCGTTGGACCCCAGGAGCGCGAAGATGCTCCCGCGTGCCACGTCCAGGTCGACCCCACGCAGCACGTGCAGGTCGCCGAACGACTTCTCGATGCCTCGGACCCGAACAGCGGGCTCGAGCGTCTGGTCGACTGACATGTCCAGGTCTCCGTCTCTCTCAGGTGGGGTTCAGGGCCGGCGGACGACGACGTCGCCGAAGCCGGTGCTCGCGTGGATCTCCGCGGTGGCCTCGTTCTCGACGGGCCCCTCGGTCGGGGTGAGGTGGTTGCGGACGCTGCCGTGCTCGGAGCTCGCGTCGAGGAACGCGGCCGTGCCCTCCGGCACGCCCACGTCGATCGAGCCGAACGACGTGCTGAGCGTGACGCTGCCGGACTCCAGGCGGTCGACCCGGATGCCGCCGTGGGCGGACTTGGCGGTGAGCGTGCCGAGCACCCGGGCCACGGCGATCTCGCCGTGCGCGCCCTGCACGGCGAGCGTGCCCGTCACGGCGCCGACCGTCGTCGTGCCGTTGCTGGCCTTGATGGTCCCGTCGCCGGCGATCTCGCTGATGCGCACCGAGCCGGCGCTGACCTTGACGTCCGCGGCGCCGGCGACGCGGCCGACGACGACGGACCCCGCCGAGGCCTTGAGGGCCAGCCGGTCGACGTCCTCGAGCCGGACGTCGGCGACGGAGAGCGTCATGTCGACGTCCCCGAGCGAGCCCTCGGTGTAGAGGGTGCCCGCCTTGCCGCGGAGGTCGGATCCGGCCGGGAGCTCGACGGTGATGTCGGCGGTCCCGGCCGCGAACGGCAGGACGAACTGCTTCCACGAGCCGGGGTACAGGATCGTGACGGCGTCACCGTCGCGGTCGACCCGGACGTCCTGGGCCGCGCGGACGCTGCCGGACTTCGAGGGGTCCGTCGGCAGGACCGTCACGACGACGTCGTCACGGTCGCCGGCGACGACGTGCAGGTTGGCGAAGGGCACGTCCACGACGACCGGGACGGGCTGGGAGGCGGGGAAAGTGGGCATGACGGAGCTCCAACGGTGGTGTCGGTGTGGTGTCAGCGGATGGTGGGAGGGGCGGGCGTGCGGACCGGAGCGGTCAGCGCACCCAGCCGGTGACGCGGGCGGAGCCGCGCGGCTGCGGGCGGGCCTGCGCGGCCGGGCGCCCGGTGGACTGCTCGAGCGCCGCGGCGACCGCGCGCACGAGCCACGTGTTGACGGAGACGCCGTCGCGGGCGGCGGCGGTCTCGGCCTGCGTCTTGAGGTGGTCGGGCAGACGCAGGGTCGTGCGGGTCGTGGCGCCGGACTCGGCATCGACCGGCGCCACGGCGGGGGTCGGCGCGGACGCCGGAGCGACGCCGTACGCCGGCTCACCGGGAGCGCTGGGCGGGGCCGCGGGGGCCGGGGCGGCGACCACGAACTCCGGGGCGCCGCCCCGCAGCCGCACGTCGACCGACCCGGGCGCGAGCTCCGCGGAGATCTCTCCCGCCGCGGCCGAGAGCGCGTCGAGCAGGACGAGCCGCACGGCCGCGTCGAGAGGAGCGGTCAGCCGCTCGGCGAGCCGGCGGCCATCGTCCCCCGCGGCGTCCGCGGCGGCGGCGAGGCGGTTCTGGAGGTCGTCGACATACGGGGTGAGGTCCATGACGCCATCATGGCACCACCAGTGGTGTCATGACAACCCCTCGTGGCAACATTTCGACACCACGTGACACCAGACCGGTCTCCGCGCTGGTCAGCGTGGTGTCAGGAGCCCAGGTCGGTGACGACGTCGGCGCCGAGCTTGAGGATGAGCGCTCCCACCACGACCACGAACACCACGCGGACGAACGCGCTGCCCTTGGCCACGGCCATGCGCGCCCCGACGTACGCACCGAGCAGGTTCGCCGCGCCCATGAGCAGGCCCAGGCCCCACAGCACCGCGCCGTACGGGACGAAGAAGATCAGCGCGCCCGCGTTCGTCGCGAAGTTCGCGATCTTCGCGAGCGCCGACGCGGGCAGGAACGCGTACCCGAGGATGCTCACGAGCGCGATGACGAAGAACGTCCCGGTGCCCGGGCCGAGGAGGCCGTCGTACGTGCCGATGACGAGGCCGATCCCGGCTGCGGCCCAGCGGTGGCCGTTGCCCTCCCAGCGCAGGTTCGTCGTGTGCCCCAGCTTCGGCTTCGCGATCGTGTAGGCCGCGACCCCGACGAGCACCACGAGGATGATCGGCTCGAACAGCTCCGCCGGGATGCGCGACGCGAGGGCGGCGCCGCCGATCGCGCCGACCAGCGCCGCGAGCGCCATCGGACCGGCCGTCCGCAGGTCGGGGCCCACCCGCCGGTAGTACGTCGCCGCGCTCACCGAGGTGCCCATGATGCTCGCGAGCTTGTTCGTCGCGAGCGCCTGGACCGGGCTGATGCCGGGCACGAGGAGCAGCGCGGGGAGCTGGACCAGACCCCCGCCGCCGACGACGGCGTCGATCCACCCCGCCGTCAGGGCGGCGAGGACGAGCAGGAGGACGGTCACGCCGTCGATCTCGAGCCCGCCGGAGACCGGGAGGGAGAAGGCGGGCAGCACTCCCTAGTGGTACCACAGCGCTTCGGTCGCGGTGGTCCTGCGTCCCGGTCGTGCGCATCCGGTCCGCCGGACGGGCATCGAACCGCGACGTGCGTCAGGACTGGAGGGCGTCGTACTCCGCCTCGGCCGCGACGTCGTCCTCGACGTCGAGGCGCAGGTGCGCGAGCGCGAGCTGCAGCACGCGCAGCGCGCTCGCGGCGCGCTCCCCCCAGAGCGAGACGTAGGAGAACTGCCACCACCACAGGCCCTCGAGCTCGCGGCCGCCGTCGTAGTGCTGGAGGCCCTTCGCGAGGCACTCCGCGACGCACGCGAGGTCGCCCGAGAGGGACGCGGCCCCGACCTCGGCGCCCACGAGCGGGTCCGTGATCTCGGCGTAGTCGTCGAACCCGTCGAAGAGCTGGGAGAGCGCCGTCCGCAGCGGGTCCACGTCGGTGTCGCGGCCGGCGTCGGGCTCGAAGCGCTCGACCGGGACGACGTCGCCCATCGCCCCGAGCCGTGCGCCCGCGGCGAGCGCGTCCGACAGGGCGAGCAGCAGCAGGGGCAGCACGGCCCCGGGTGCGGCCCCCGACGCGACCTGCGTCGCGGTCGTCAGGAACGCGCGCGCCTGCGCGGCCATGCCCTCGGCGATCTCCCGCAGGTCGGGGTCGTTCTCGATCTCCCCCATGCTCGTCACCTCTCGTCAGCCGCCGACGAGACGTCGGCCCTCGAACGCCCGGCCGAGCGTCACCTCGTCCGCGTACTCCAAGTCTCCCCCGACCGGCAGCCCGGACGCGAGGCGGGTCACGCGCAGGCCCATGGGGCCGAGCATGCGCGCGAGGTACGTGGCCGTGGCCTCGCCCTCGACGTTCGGGTCGGTCGCGAGGATCACCTCGGTCACCTGGCCGTCGGCGAGGCGCGCCATGAGCTCGGCGATCCGCAGGTCGCCCGGACCGACGTTCTCGATCGGGTTGATGGCGCCGCCGAGCACGTGGTACCGACCGCGGAACTCGCGCGTGCGCTCGATCGCGACCACGTCCTTGGGCTCCTCGACGACGCAGATCACCTCGGGCGACCGGCGCGGGTCCGCGCAGATGCGGCACTGCTCGGACTCCGCGACGTTCCCGCACGTCTCGCAGAAGCGCACGCGCGCCTTCACCTCGGTGAGCGCGTCGGCGAGCCGGCGCACGTCGACCGCGTCGGCCGCGAGCAGGTGGAACGCGATGCGCTGCGCGCTCTTGGGCCCGACGCCGGGAAGCCGGCCGAGCTCGTCGATCAGGTCCTGGACAGCGCCTTCGTACACGCCCCCAGCCTACGGGGCGCGGCCCACACGACCGGCCTGCCCGGTCGAGGCAGGACGGCCGGGTCGGTCAGGACGCGACGATCTCGACCTCGAACCCGTCGACGTCCTCGAGATAGGCGGCGTAGTGGTCGTCTCCGCCGGCGAACGGGTGGCGGTCGCCGAACAGCAACGACCACCCGTGGTCGCCGGCCCGCAGGACCAGCTCGTCCACGTCAGCGCGCGAGCCGCCGCGGAAGGCGAGGTGGTTGAGGCCCGGCCGCAGCCGGTCGTGCTCCCCGGACGCGAGCACCGGGCTCTGCTCGACGACGACGTACGTCCCGCCGAGTCGCCAGGACCGGCCGTGCTCCCATCGCTGGTGCAGCGCGTACCCGAGCTCGGGGAGCAGCCAGCCCCAGGAGCGCTCCGCCCGGGCGAGGTCCGGCACCCAGAGCTCGACGTGGTGGAGGCCGCCCCGGCTCACGGTCAGACGCCCTGGTCCTGGATCTCCTCGATGATCTTGCCGTCGAGCAGGCTCACGACGAGCGCCGTCCCGACCAGACCGGTCGAGACGATGTCGGGGTCGTCCGCGGAGGGCAGGTCGTCCATCGGATCGACCGTCGACGGCGCGTCCCGCCGAGCCGACGCCTCGGCAGGTCGGGAGACGCGGGCCGTCGTGGCCGCCGCGATCGCCGCGCGCGCGGCAGAGACCCCGCGCAGCGGCTGCGCCGGGGAGGCTGGCGCAGGGCTCACGGGCGAGACCGGTGCCGGGGCGGCCGGAGCCTGCGCAGCGGGCACCACGCGCGTCTCCGGGGCGTGGTCGAGAACAGGCTCCGGCTCGGGTCCGTCGTCGAGGTCGGCCGGAGGCTCGGCGGGCGCCCCCGCGAGCCACGCCTCGTCCGCCGTGTCGATCCGAGGTTCGGGCGACGGCGACGGCGACGAGGCTCCGGCGAGCCAGGCCTCGTCCGCGGCGTCGACCACCGGACGGTGGTCCGCGTCGCCGCCGGCGACGCCCGTCTCGACCGGTCGCTCCTGCAACGCGACGGCGCCGCGCGGTGCGGACGCGCCCGTCGCGAGCGCGGTCGGGGAGGTGGCCGTGCCGGACGCCACGGTCCCGCCCGGCGCGCCGACCGTCGCGAGGGGCACGGACGCACCGCCCCCTCCGGAGCCGGGCTCCGGACCGGTCCTGCCGAGGCCGGGCGCTGCCGGGCCCTGGCCGGGGCCCGCGGGGGCGGGGGCCGCAGGGCCCTGTGCCGAGGGGCGCCCGGCACCGGCCGCCCCGCCCTCGTCGAGCCGCGCCTCGACGCGCACCTGGAGCCCGAGGGTCTGGTAGACGACGTCCTGCACCGCGTGGATGTGCCGCGAGGAGGAGAAGGTGCGTGCGAGGCCCGGCGACGGGAAGGCGAGGAAGAGGACGCCCTGCGCGAGCTCCGCGACCTGCGCGTTCGGGCCGACCAGCGACCACGTGACGGGGTTCGCCCGCAGGTTCTCCAGCACCTCGGGCCAGCGCCGCCGGAGCTCCTCGGTCGTGAACGCCGGGCTCGCGGCACCGGACGGGGCGCTCGCCGTCGGCTGCGCCGGACGGCCTGCTGCCAGCCCTGCGGGGGCCGCCTCGGCACGCGCGGGCGGCGCCGCCTCCTCGCGCGTCGGCGACACGGCGTCTTCGTGCGTCGCTGCATCGGCGTCCGCGTGGTCCTGCTCCGCCGGACCGGTCGGCTCGATCGGGCCGGTCCGACGCGCGGTACCGGTCTGCTCGACCGGCGGCACCGCCTGCGCCGGTCCGCCGCCGGTCTCCGCGGTCGACGACGACGTGGGCACGGCGGGCGGCGCGGCGTCCGTGCGCGCGGGCTCGGTCGTGCCCGACGGAACGACGCCCTCGCTCGGTACGGACGGGGTGTCCGGTGCCGACGGGGCGCCGGGCGCCGAGGCCCGCTCGTCCTCGACGGTCCCTGCCGGGACGGCCGCGGCGGCGGGGGGCTCGGCCGGCTCGGGTGCAGGCCGCGCGTCGGTCGGCGCGGCGGCACCGGCCGACCGCTGCACAGCGGGGGCGGACGGGGTGGTCCGGGTGGGGCGGAGGGCGGCGCGCACGGCGGCGGCACCGGTGAGACCGGACGCCGGTGCGGTCGCGGCGGGGGCCTGGCCGCCGCCGTCGGGCACGGCGGCTCCGGCGCCGGCAGGCGTCCCCGCCCCCGGCGAGACGGCCGCCGGCACGGCGGCGACGGCGCCCAGGCCGCCGCGCTCGAGCCGGTCGAGGCGCGCCGCGAACCCGGCTGCGCCGTCGTCGGCCCCGGGAAGGAGCAGCCTCGCCATGAGGAGCTCCAGGTGGAGTCGCGGCGAGGTGGCGCCCGTCATCTCCGTGAGCGCCGCGTTGACGAGGTCGGCCGCGCGCGAGAGCTCGGCGACGCCGAGGTTCTGCGCCTGAGCGCGCATGCGTGCGAGCTGGTCGGCGGGCTGGTCGCGCAGCACGGCCTGCGCCTCGTCGCCGGAGACGGCGATGACGATGAGGTCGCGCAGGCGTTCGAGGACGTCCTCGACGAAGCGCCGGGGCTCGTGCCCGGTCGCGATGACGTGGTCCACGACGCGGAAGATGCTCGCGCCGTCGCGCGCGGCGAGGGCGTCCACGACGTCGTCGAGCAGCGTCGCGTGCGTGAAGCCCAGGAGCGCGACGGCGCGCTCGTACTCCACGGCGCCGTCCTGGGCGCCCGCGATGAGCTGGTCCATGACGGACAGCGAGTCGCGGACGGAGCCGCCCCCGGCGCGCGTGACGAGCGGGACGACGCCGCCGCCGATCGTCACGCCCTCCGCGGCGCACAGCTCCTCGAGGTAGGGCCCGAGCACGTCCGGCGGGACGAGGCGGAAGGGGTAGTGGTGCGTGCGCGAGCGGATGGTGCCGATGACCTTGTCCGGCTCCGTCGTCGCGAAGACGAACTTCACGTGCTCGGGCGGCTCCTCGACGAGCTTGAGCAGGGCGTTGAAGCCCTGCGGCGTCACCATGTGCGCCTCGTCGAGGATGAAGATCTTGTACCGGTCGCGCGCCGGGGCGAACGCGGCGCGCTCGCGCAGCTCGCGGGCGTCGTCGACGCCGTTGTGCGACGCCGCGTCGATCTCGACGACGTCGAGGCTGCCCGGGCCGCCGCGCGCGAGCTCGACGCACGACGGGCACTCGCCGCAGGGCGTGTCGAGCGGGTCGTCCGGGGTGTTCCGCGCGCAGTTGAGCGTGCGCGCGAGGATGCGCGCGCTCGTCGTCTTGCCGCAGCCGCGCGGGCCGGAGAAGAGGTAGGCGTGGTTCACCCGGCCGCTGCGCAGCGCCTGCATGAGCGGCGCGGTCACGTGGTCCTGACCGATCACCTCGGCGAAGGTCTCGGGCCGGTAGCGGCGGTACAGGGCGGTGCTCACCCCCGTCACTCTAGACGCCGCGTCCCACAGGCACGAGGCCGCTCCGCCGTCGTCGACGCCGAGCGCCACGAGATCGACCCGTACGTCCAAGATCGACCCTCGGGAGGTCGATCTGGGGACGCACGGGCCGATCTCGCGGGGCGGTCAGCGGTGGAGCGCCTTGCGGGCGAGCCAGTTGCCGAGGAGCTGCGCGACCTGGACGATCGCGATGATGACGAGGACCGTCACGACCACGACGCCCCAGTTGTAGCGCTGGTAGCCGTAGACGATCGCGAAGTTGCCGAGCCCGCCGCCGCCGATGATCCCCGCGATCGCGGACATGTCCAGCACGGCGATGAAGAGGAACGTGTACCCGAGGATAAGCGGCGCGAGCGCCTCGGGGACGAGCACGGTCGTGATGATGCGCCACGACGACGCGCCCATCGCGCGCGCCGCCTCGATGACGCCCGGGTCGATGCCCACGAGGTTCTGCTCGACGATGCGGCTCGTGCCGAACGCCGTCATGACGGACAGCGGGAAGATGAACGCCTCGGTGCCGAGCGTCGTCCCGACCACCTGGAGCGTCACCGGCCCGAGCAGCGTGACGAAGATGATGAACGGGATGGGCCGCACGATGTTGACGAGCACGTTGAGCACGCCGAACACCCAGCGGTTGTCGAGCAGGTTGCCCCGCCGCGTCACGTAGAGCGCGATGCCGAGGGCGAGGCCCGCCAGCCCGCCCGTGAGCAGCGCGACGGACACCATCTGGAGCGTCTGCCCGAAGGACTCCCAGAGGATCGGCCAGAGCTGGGACCAGTCGCGGTTCATCAGCGGCCTCCGAGGTTGCCGTGGCGGAAGAGGGTCTCGCGGCCGGTCCCGTACGGGTCGCCCAGGTCGCCGCCGGCGTCCTCGGGGGCGTCCCCGCCGCCCGGGTCGGCGTCGAGCCGCGCGACGCGCGGGTCGTCGAGCGGCCGGTCCGCGGTCCCCAGGTCCACGACGTCGGCCCGCTCGGCCAGCGCGACGAGGAACGGCGCGATGCGGTCCTCCGGCGCGTCGAGCTCGACGGTGAGCGACCCGAACGGGCGCTCCCCGACCTCGGAGATGCCGCCGTACACCACGGACCCGTCGACGTCGTGCTCACGCAGGAGGCGGAACAGGTCCGTCCCCGTGCTCGCGCCCTCCCGCACGCCGACCGTCACGAGCCGCCCGGGGTGCCGCTCGCGCAGCCGCGCGAGCGTCTCGCGCGACGGGCGGTCGTGGAGCGCGGTGCCGACGAACCGCTGCGCGGCGTCGGCGCTCGGCGCGGAGAAGACGTCGTACACGTCACCCGTCTCGACGACCCGCCCGTGCTCCATCACGGCGACGCGGTGGCACGTCGAGCGCACGACCTCCATCTCGTGCGTGATGACGACGATGGTGATGCCGAGCTCGGCGTTGACGCGCCGCAGGAGCGCGAGCACCTCGCGCGTCGTCTCGGGGTCGAGCGCGGAGGTCGCCTCGTCGGCGAGGAGGATCGTCGGCTGCGCGGCGAGAGCGCGCGCGATGCCGACGCGCTGCTTCTGCCCGCCCGAGAGCTGGCGCGGGTACGCCTTCGCCTTGTCGGCGAGGCCGACGAACGCGAGCAGCTCCGCGACGCGCGCGGCCCGCTTCTCGCGCGGCCAGCCGGCCACCTTGAGCGGGTAGGCCACGTTCCCGGCGACCGTCCGCGACGACAGCAGGTTGAACTGCTGGAACACCATGCCGATGCGCGAGCGCACCTCGCGCACGCGGCGCTCGGGCAGCCCGGTGATCACCTGGCCGTCGACGACGACCTCGCCGCTCGTCACGGTCTCGAGCGCGTTGACGAGCCGCACGAGCGTCGACTTGCCGGCGCCCGAGTAGCCGATGACGCCGAAGATCTCACCGCGGCGGATGCGCAGCGAGACGTCGTCGACGGCGTGCACGGCGCCGTCGCCCTCGCCGAACGTCTTGCTCACGTGGCGCAGCTCGATCGCGGGCTGCTCGTCACCGCCCTCGTCGCGGGGGACGTCGGTCACGTCGGGTTCCTCTCGTCGGAGGCCGGGCCTCCGGGCCGGGGCCGCCCGGGTCGCCTGGGATCACCAGGTGCGTCGTCGGGGCCGCCTGTCGGGGTGTGCCGCTCGCCTGCCATCGTCCTCCCCCGGGCACGACGGCGCGCGAGGGCGGGCGCGACGCGCGCGCCCGCCCTCGCGGGGACGTCAGGAGTTGCGGATGTCTTCCTCGATGCCCGCGAGGATCTCCTGGAGCTCGGCGGGCGTGTTCTCCTTGATGACGGCGGTGCCGCCCGACGCCTTCTTCTCCGCCTCGACGACCTCCGGCGAGTGCGAGATCTCGGCGAGCTTGAGCAGCGTCTCGTCGTCCTTGTCCTCGGCCCGCGCGACCCACACGTTGATGTAGGGCTTGGCGGCGTCGGAGTCGGGGTCGTCCTGGAAGAGCGCGTCCTCGGGCTTGAGGCCCGCGTCCTCGACGAAGTCGTTGTTGATGATCGACGCGTCGACCGACTGGAGCTGGATCGGCGTCTGCGCGGCGTCGACGGGCGTGACCGTCACCTTGGAGCTGGGCAGCACGTCGGCCTCGGTGGAGATGGAGCTCCCGCCGTCCTCGAGCTCGACCAGGCCGGCCTCCTGGAGCACGAGGAGCGCACGGGCGAGGTTGGTCGGGTCGTTCGGCACGGCGACCTGGCCGCCGTCGGGGATCTCCTCGAGCGACGTGTGCTTCGACGAGTACAGGCCGAGCGGGTAGACGGCGGTCGCGCCGATCGGCTGCAGGTCGTCGCCCGCGTCCACGTTGTACCCCGCGAGGAACTGGAGGTGCTGGAACTGGTTGACGTCGAGCTCGCCCTGGGACAGCGCCGGGTTCGCCTGCGTGTAGTCCTGGAGGTCGACGAGCTCGATCTCGATGCCCTCGGCCTCGGCATGCTCCTGGAACACCGCCCATTTGTCGTCGGACGCGCCGACGACGCCGACGCGGATCGGGTCCGCGGCGTCGCCGCTCGCGGCGCCGCCCGCGGTGTCGTCGCCACCGCCGCAGGCCGTGAGGGTGAGGGCGGCCGTGGCGGCGATCGCGGTCCAGGTCAGACGCTTGCGGGTGGTCGAGAACGACATGGGGGTTCCTTCCGGTGGCGGCGACGACGGTCACGGGTGGCGACCGGCGCGGCCGGTGGTGCAGGGACGGCCCTGCGAGGCGGTGGGGTTCGGGGTGCTTCCGGCGGGCCATCAGCCACGCGGCGAGCGGGGGCGTCGTCGTCAGGACGACGCGGCGGGTGCGGCGCAGGTCTCCCTGCGGGTCACGACGGCGTCAGCAGCCGCACATTCGCCCGGTGCGCACGCCACGACAGCACGACGTGCCGGCGCAGGACGCTGCGCGCGGGGTCGTGGTGACGACGTGGTTCCGGGTCATGCCGACATCATGAGCACGGTGGCACCCCGGACGCCAATCCCCGGGCCAGATTGTCCATGATGTGGACGGAGAAATGGTCGCATGCCGGGAATCGCCGGCCTCAGACCGGGGCGAAGCGGGCACCTGGCCAGGTCATGAGGGCCGTGCGACGACCGAACGAGGAGATCTGCGCCACACCGCCGCTCACGTCCGGGCCAGGGCGGCGAACTCGGGCGCTCCGTCCGCGGGAGGGTCCACGCGCATCGGCGGCATCACCCGCGCGACCAGCCAGACCGGCAGGATCGCGACGCACAGCACCGGGATGAGCCGCACGTCGCCCACGGTCACGGCCGCCATGAAGAGCGCGAGCCACCCGTCCCGGCTCACGACGAGCACGGCCCCGAGGACGGCCGCCGACACCGCGACCGCCGCGGGCACGGCCGGGACGAGCGACGATGCCGCGAGCCCGACCGCCACGCCGACGAACACCGTCGGGAAGATCCGACCGCCCCGGAAGCCGGCGCCCGCGGCGACGACGAGGGCGACGAGCTTGACGAGGGCGAGGACGAGGATCGCCGACCAGGCGAGCGTGTCGGCCTCCTCGGACAGCTCCTTCATCTGCGCCAGCCCCTTGAAGAGCGTGAGCGGCCCTCCGAGGACCCCGAGGAGCCCGAGCAGGAGACCGGCGGCACCGAGGGCGAGGACGGGGTGCCGCAGCGCGTGGAACGCGCGGTGGACCCACGGGAGGGCGAGGACGGCCAGGAGCGCGAGCAGTGCGGCGACGAGGGCCACGACCGCGGCGCTCAGCGCGTCGCCGACGTGCAGCCCGGGATGGTCGGGGAGGTCGATCGCGAACGTCGGCGCGTCGAACGCGAGCATCGTCACGGCCCCGGCCCCGGCGGCCACGAGCGGGGCGAAGAGCCGGTCGAACAGGGGTCCCGGCGCGTCGCCCCGCTCGGCGAGCGTCTCCGTCAGGACGAGCGCGGCCGCGACCGGCGTCGCGAACATCGCCCCGATCGTCGCGGCCATCGCCAGGCCCACGGCACCCTGCACCGGCACGCCCAGCCGGGGGCGGCACAGGAGCCAGGCCGTGAGGGCGACGTTGATCGCGATGATCGGGTTCTCCGGCCCCAGGCTGACGCCGCCCGCGAGGCCGAGGACGAGCGTGAGGGCGAGGCCGGGCAGGGCACGCAGCGGGAGCGGAGCGGTCACGAGGTCCGTCGTCGCGGGGTCGACCCCCGCGTGCCCCGGTGCCCACCGGATCGTCGCGCCGACCAGCAGGCCCGTGACGGTGAGCACGACGACCGTCCACCAGGTCTCCGTCGTCGCGAGGCCCCACGCCGCGGGCAGCCGGTCCCACACGAGGTCCTGGATCCACGTGGCGAGCGCCGAGAGCGCGAGAAGGGTCAGGGCGCAGAGCACGCCGACCAGGAGCGCCGGGACGACCAGGCGCACCAGGCGCCCCGTCGACGACGGAGGCTGCGGTTCCCCGGTCACACGGGCAGAGAACCACGCCGGGGCCGAGGCTGCACCTCGACCGCTCGGGTCCGCCGCGGCCCCGGGACGCGAAGGACCCCTCGCACACCCACCAGAGCTCACCTACCCTTGCTGCCTTCCGGCCCTGGGGGAGTTCGGCGAGATGATGCCGCACGAGGGGTCTGCGCCCACCCTAGCCCAGGTCGGCGCCCCACCCGAAACCCGGTCGGGCGCGGGGGCGATTCGGCCCGGACGCCGCGGTCCGGTATCCTCGTTGCGCTGCCGTCGGTGCGCCGTGTGCGCGTCGGCCGTCGCACCAGGAGGATTCGCCTAGTGGCCTATGGCGCACGCTTGGAAAGCGTGTTGGGTTAACAGCCCTCGGGGGTTCGAATCCCCCATCCTCCGCAGACCGAAGGGCCCGCCGCACTCGCGGCGGGCCCTTCGTCGTCGTCCGTCGCACCATGTCCGGCCGCCGGGACCGAAAAGGCCCGTCGCACGAGTGCGACGGGCCTCTCGACGTCCCGACGGTCCGACGCGCCGGGACGTGGCGCCGGCGGTGCCGCCGACGGCTACCCCCAGCCTACGGGTGTCTGGCCCGGAACGGCAGGGGTCTCTCGTCCCCAGTGCCCGTGATCTCCACGACGCACGTCGTGCGGGGAGCCGCGGCCACGGGTCAGACGACGTGGCACGGGCGCCCTCCGAGGGTCACGAGCTGCGGGCCGGCGCCCGGCGCGCCCGACGCGACGAAGCCGAACGTCGCGGTCGCGCCCGGTCGCACGCGCGCGTTCCACGACAGGCTGTGCGCGGTGAGGGCGGCGCCGTCGCGGCCCGCCTGCGCGCCCCACACGTCGGTGAGCCGCTGGTCCCCGTCGGGCGTCCAGCGCAGCTCCCAGCCGTCGAGCGGCGACGCGCCGGTGTTGCGGAGCTCGACCTGGGCGATGAAGCCGCTGCCCTTCTTGCCCTGCCACGTCCCGTGGACGGTGTACGCGACCTCGCAGGTCGGGCGCTCGACGGCGGGCGAGGCGAGCGCGAGGAGCTCAGCGGCCTGCTCGACGAACCACTGCCCCGCCGCCGGGTCCTCGATGCCGCGTGCGGGGTCGAGCGGGCCGCCGGTGCCGCGGTAGCACTTGCCGTCGGACTCGCCGGGCACCTTGATCCACAGGTACGCGTCGACGAACGGGTCCCCGGTGTCCGTCGTCGGTCGCTCGCCGAGCCCGCGGTCGGGCGGGTTGCACCACACCTCGGGGTCGGCGTAGACGCCGGACGGCGCGGTCCACGGCCCCTGGCCGTTGCGGCTCGTGTCGACGACGACGTGCTTCTGCGCCGCCGGGTCGCGCGCGACGCCCGTGTCCGCGTAGGCCTGGGCGTACGCGGCGTCGGTGAGGCCCCAGGTCTCGACGTCGTCGGGGTTCGCCGGGTAGTACTGGCTCGCGCACCACGCGGGCTCCCACCAGCTGTTCACCGACAGGTTGACGCAGTCGCTGATCCACGTCCCGTACTTCACGAGGCGCTCGGTCTCGACGTAGTTCGACGCGTTGACGAACACGCCGTCGGCGCGCTCGACGCCCGCCTTGATGAGGCGGTCGGTGATGTCGCCGACCCCGAGCCACCCGCTGTGCGTCCCGTCGAGGTAGACCGAGGTGGCCGGGAGCGCCGTGAGCGCGTCGACGGCGTGGTTGAGCTGGACGAACCGGTCGGCCGCGGCGGTCTCCGGGTCGAGCTCGGCCGGCCGGCACCACTCGGGGTTGCCGTTGATGTCGGTGTACCAGGGGATGATCCCGAGCCCGTCCGGCTCGAGGATCACGATCGCCGGGTCGTCGCCGATCCCCTCGGCGACGGCGTCCACCCAGGCCGTGTAGGCGGCCGTGTCGGCGGCGCCGCCCGCGGAGTACTGCGCGCAGTCCCGGAACGGCAGGTTGTAGACGACGACGGTCGGCACCGACCCGTCGGTCGCGGCCGCCCGGACGACGGACGCGACGTCGTCGCGCACCTCGTCGGGCGTGCCGCCCGTGAACCACGAGGCCGACGGGAAGGACCCGAGGAGCTGGGCGTCGGCGCGGGCCTGGCCCGTGAGCGCGGCGGCGGCCTGGAGGGTCGTGGAGAACGGGTCCACGTAGAGGCGGGTCCCCGGCCCGACGACGTCGTCCGCCGCGGGGGCGGCCGTCGCCCGGGGTGCGGCGGGGGTCGGGACGGGGGCGGCGCCGGCGCTCCCGGCGGCGGCGAGCAGCGGGCTCGCGAGCGCGAGAGCGGCGACGGCGGACAGGACGGCACGACGTCTCATGCGGATCTCCTTCGATCGACACGGGGGTGCGGAAACGACGGATGGAAGCGCTCCCATCGCGTCGTGAACTCCACTCAACCCGGCGCCGTCGTCGGCGTCAAGGGCCAGGTCGCGACAGAGCGCTCCCTCGCGGGTGGACACTCGTTGAACGAGTGTTTAGTCTATTGAACGTGCGTTCAGACCAGCCCTCGCCGACCGGCCGCGGCCGCCCCGCGCCGTCGGGCACCGACGACCTCACGACCCGCGCCCGCATCCGGGACGCCGCCGTCTCGCGCTTCGCGCGCGACGGGTTCGGCGCGCCGCTGCGCACTATCGCCGCCGACGCGGGCGTGAGCGCCGCGCTCGTCGTGCACCACTTCGGCTCCAAGGACGGGCTGCGCCGCGCGTGCGACGACTACGTGTTCGACGCGGTGCGCGCCGCCAAGACCGACGCCATCTCGCCGCAGGACCCCGCGGCGGGCCCGATGGGACTGTTCGCGCAGCTCGCCGGGATCGAGGACTACGCGCCCGTGTTCGAGTACACGCTGCGCAGCCTCCAGGCGGGCGGGGACCTCGCGCGGTCGTTCGTCGAGCACCTCACGCAGGTCACGCTCGAGTACATGGAGTCGGGCGTCGCCGCGGGCGTCATCCGCCCGAGCCGCGACGAGGCGGCCCGCGCGCGCTACCTCGTCTCCGTCTCGCTCGGGTCCCTGCTCGTCGACGGCGCGCTGCGCGAGCGGGCCGAGCCGCGCGACCCCGAGGCGGACCTGCGCGAGTACGTCGAGCGCGTGATGCTCCCCGCGCTCGAGGTCTTCACCGAAGGACTCTTCGTCGAGACGACCCTGCTCGACGCCTACCTGCAGCACACCACCCACCAGGAGGAGACGCGATGACGAGCACGACCCCTGCCGTCGAGGTGCACGACCTGCGCAAGGCCTTCGGCCACGTGCAGGCGCTCGACGGCCTCGACCTCACCGTCCGCGCGGGCGAGGTCGCCGGGTTCCTCGGACCGAACGGCGCGGGCAAGTCGACCACCATCCGCGTGCTGCTCGGGCTGCTGCGGCCCGACTCCGGCAGCACGCGGCTGCTCGGCGGAGACCCCTGGCACGACGCCGTCGACCTCCACAAGCGCCTCGCCTACGTGCCGGGCGACGTGAGCCTGTGGCCCAACCTCACCGGCGGCGAGGCGATCGACCTGCTCACCCGGCTGCGCGGGAGCGTCGACCCGCAGCGCAAGAAGCTGCTGCTCGAGCGCTTCGAGCTGGACCCGTCGAAGAAGGCGCGCACGTACTCCAAGGGGAACCGGCAGAAGGTGGCGCTCGTCGCGGCGTTCGCGTCCGACGTCGAGCTGCTCGTCCTCGACGAGCCGACGTCGGGCCTCGACCCCCTCATGGAGTCCGTGTTCACGCAGTGCGTGCGCGAGGTGACGGCCGAGGGCCGCTCCGTCCTGCTCTCGAGCCACATCCTGGCCGAGGTCGAGAAGCTCTGCGACACCGTGACGATCATCCGCTCCGGGCGCACGGTGCAGTCGGGGACGCTCGCCGAGCTCCGCCACCTCACGCGCTCGTCGGTCACCGCCGTGACCGAGCGCGACCCGTCCGCGCTCGACACCCACGACGGCGTGCACGACCTCGTCGTCGAGCCCGGCGCGGACGGGACGCGGGCACGGTTCGACGTCGACAACGACCACGTCGAGGCCGTCCTGCGCACGCTCACCGACCTCGGGCTGCGGTCCGTGACGGTCAACCCGCCGTCGCTCGAGGAGCTGTTCCTGCGCCACTACGGCGACGAGCTCGCCGTGCTCGACGGGGCGGGCGCGCTGTGAGCGCCCCCGGGACCGCCCGCACGGCGGCACCACCGCGGGGGCGACGCGCCACCGCCGTCGCCCCCGAGCCCCACCGGCGGGGCCGCGCGGCCACCGGCTGGACCACGCTGCTGCGCTTCGTCCTGCGGCGCGACCGCGTCCGCATCCCCGTGTGGACCGCGTCGATCGCGCTCCTGTTCGGGTACGCGGCCGTCGCGCTGGACACGCTCTACCCCACCGCGGCCGACCGCCAGGCGCGCGCGGCGCTCGTGTCCAGCCCCGCGGGGATCATGCTGTCCGGACCCCAGTACGGGATCGAGGACTACACGCTCGGCGCGATGATCGCGAACGAGATGGCGCTCACCGTCATGGTCGCCGTCGCGATCATGAGCATCTCCCTCGTCGTGCGGCACACGCGCGCCGAGGAGGAGACCGGGCGGGCGGAGCTCGTCCGGGCCGGGGTCGTCGGGCGGCACGCCCCCGCGACCGCCGCGTTCGTCGCCGCGCTCGTCGCGAACGCCGCCATCGCGCTCGCGACGGGGGCCGTCCTCGTCGCGACCGGGCTCGAGGCCGTCGACTCGTTCGCGCTCGGCGCCGCGGTGGGCGTCACGGGGCTCGTGTTCGCCGCCGTCGCGGTCGTGACGAGCCAGGTGACCGAGCACGCGCGCGCCGCGAGCGGCCTCGCGCTCGCCGTGCTCGGCGTCGCGTTCCTGCTGCGCGCGGTCGGCGACGTCCAGGAGGAGCACGGGAGCTGGGTCTCGTGGCTCTCCCCCATCGGCTGGGCGCAGCAGATCCGCGCGTTCGTCGACCTGCGCTGGTGGCCGCTCGGCCTGTCGGCCGTCCTCGTGGTGCTGCTCCTCGCCCTGGGCGCGGCGCTCGCCGCGCGGCGCGACCTCGGCGCGGGCCTCGTCCCGCCGCGTCCGGGCCGGCCCGACGCCGCCGGGTGGCTCGCGAGCCCGCTCGCGCTCGCCTGGCGCCAGCAGCGCGCGTCCGTGCTCGCGTGGAGCATCGGGGTCGGCGTCACCGCGCTCGCGTGCGGGACGTTCGTCGACTCGGTGGGCGACATGGTCGCCGACAACCCCGAGATCGCGCAGATGCTGGGCGACGCCACCGACCTCGTGGGCGGGTTCGTCGCCGTCATGGCGCTGTTCCTCGGGCTCGGCGCGGGCGGGTTCGCCGTCGCGTCGGCCCAGCGGGCCCGCGGCGAGGAGACGGCGGGACGCCTCGAGCCCGTGCTCGCGACCGGGGTCGGGCGCGTCCGGTGGCTCGGGGCCCAGCTCGTCGTGACCCTGGTCGGGACGTCGGTGCTGCTCCTCGTCAGCGCCGTCGGGCTGTCGCTCGGTGCGCTGAGCGTCGGCGAGGACGCCTTCGGGCTCGGCGACTACCTCGCCGCGTCGTTCGCCTACCTCCCGGCGATCGCGGTCGTCACGGGCGTCGCCGTCGCCGCGTTCGGCTGGCGGCCGGGCCTCGCGTCGCTCGCCTGGGCGCTCCTCGCGTACTCGTTCGTCGTGACGATGTTCGGCGCCCTGCTCGACCTGCCGTCGTGGGCCAGCGGCGTCTCCCCGTTCTGGCACGTCCCGCAGCTCCCGGGCGCCGACGTCGAGCCGTGGCCGTTCGTCTGGCTCACGCTCCTCGCCGTCGCGCTCGTCGCGCTGGGCCTCGCGGGCTTCCGCCGCCGCGACGTCCCCCGCCCGTGACGCCGAGGTAGAGGCCTGGTAGCGCGAGGTAGAGGCCTGGTCGGCCCGTGCCCTGACCACGCCTCTACCTCGGCTAACCAGGGCTCTACCTCGCGTCGCCGTGGGGGCCTCCGGATAGGCTCGGTCCACTGTGCCCGACCACGGAGGTGACGGTCATGTCCACGCCCGACCAGAGCGACGCGACGCGCTCGGCCAGGGCCACCCTGCACGAGTGGGTCGCCGCGATCCCCACCCAGGAGCCGAGCCCGGCGCCGGGCGGCGGCTCCGGCGTCCCCGACCCGCGCACGTGGGTCGCGGCGCTCGCGCTCGAGGGGACGTGGCTCGGCCTCTACCAGGACGCGTACGCGCTCACCGAGGCCGAGTGGGAGGACCTGCTCGGCGACCTCTCCCGGTACGCGGACGTGCGTCCGCCCGCGAGCGCCGTCGTCTTCCGCGACGTGGACCTCGACGAGGACCCGTTCCGCGACGACGAGCGCCCGCTCGTGGACGCCGTCCTGCGGGTCGCGCTCGAGGAGGGCGTCGAGAACCTCACGCTCGCCGCGGTCGCGCGCCGCTGCGACCGCAGCGAGTCCACGCTGCTGGCGATGTTCGGCGACGCGGAGACGCTGGTCGACGACGTCGCGCTCGAGGTGCTGCAGTCCGGGTTCGACGACCTGTCCCCGCTGCGCCTCGACCCGTCGCGCGCGGCGGTGGCCGCGTCCGTCGCGGCGCTGGACGACTCGCGCAAGGCCGCGGCGCTCCTGCGCCTGTACGCGCTCGGCGGCGTCGCGCGCGACGACGTCCCGGAGGGGCAGCACGAGGTGCACGCGCTCGTGCTGCGCGCGTGGCGCGAGGAGGGCGCGCCGTCGTCGCTCGTGCTCGCCGCGCTCGCGTGCGACGGCTGGCGCGCGGGCGAGCTGCAGCGGGCGCTGCTGTTCCCGCCCGCGCTGCCGGGCGCCGTCGTGCGCGAGCTGGCGCGCCTCGTCGACGACGCGGCGGGTCACTCCTCGAACCGGTAGCCGATGCCGGGGCTCGTGATGAGGTGGCGCGGGGCCGCCGGGTCGTCCTCGATCTTGCGGCGGAGCTGCGCGAGGTAGACCCGCAGGTAGTGGGTGTCGCGCGTCGCGGTCGGCCCCCACACCTCGCGCAGGAGGTGCTCGCGCTCGACGACCCGCCCGCGCTGCGCGACGAGGATCTCGAGCAGGGCCCACTCGGTGGGGCTCAGCCGCACCTCGACGCCGCCGCGCAGGACGCGGCGGCGGGCGAGGTCGATGTGCAGGTCGCCCGCCTCGACGACGGCGGACCCGTCCCGGGCGGTGCCCGCCGACCGCCGCACGGCGGCCCGCAGCCGCGCCATGAGCTCGGGCATCGCGAACGGCTTGGTGACGTAGTCGTCGGCGCCGGCGTCGAGCGCGTCGACCTTGTCGTCGCCGAGGTGGCGGGCGGAGAGCACGACGATCGGCACGGTGCTCCACGCGCGCACCGCGCGGATGACGTCGAAGCCGCTGAGGTCGGGCAGACCGAGGTCGAGGAGGATGACGTCGGGCGTGTCCGTCGCGACGAGGTCGATGCCCGCCCCGCCCGACGTGGCGGTGCTCACCCGCCAGCCGTGCGTGCGCAGCGTGATGGCGATGGCGCGCAGCAGGCCGGGGTCGTCGTCGACGACGAGGACGTGGTGGGTCGCCGGGTCGTCGCTCACGCGCTCTCCTCCCGCTCGGGGCGTGCCGCGTCGCGCGGCGCGACGGGGACGGTCAGGACCATGGTGAGGCCTCCGCCCGGGGTGTCCTCGGGGACGAGGGTCGCCCCGACGGCGCGGGAGAACCCGCGCGCGACGGCGAGCCCGAGCCCGACGCCGTGGCCGGCGGCGTCACCGAGCCGCTGGAAGGACTCGAACATCCGTTCCTTGGCCTCGTCGAGCACCCCCGGCCCGAGGTCGACGACCCGCACCTCGACGATCCCGCCCGAGGCGGACGCCCGGACGCGGACGGGCTCGCCCGGGGGCGCGAACCGCACCGCGTTGGCGACGACGTTCGCGACGACGCGCTCGAGCAGGCCGGGGTCGGTGCGCACCAGCGGCAGGTCCTCGGGCACGTCGAGCACGACGCGCGGGCCGTGCGGCTCGACCGCGACCGGCACGATCTCCTCGAGCGAGACGTCGCGCAGGACCGGGGCGACGGAGCCCGTCTGCAGGCGCGAGAGGTCGAGCAGGTTGTCGATGAGCTGTTCGAGCCGCCCGGTCTCGGACGCCGCGGTCTCGACGAGCGCCGTCCGGTCCTGCGGCTCCAGGACCGCCTCGGGCGAGCGCAGCCCGTCGACCGCGGCGCGGATCGCGGCGAGCGGGGTGCGCAGGTCGTGCGAGACGGCGGCGAGCAGCGCCGTGCGGGTCGCGTCCGCCTCGGCCAGGACGGCGGCTCGAGCCGCCTCCTCGCGCAGCCGGCGGTACTCCAGCACGATGCCCGCCTGCGCGCCGAACGCCTCGAGCACCTGGCGGTCGCCCGCGGGCAGCGGACGGCCGTCGAGCACGAGCCGGAGGTCGTCGTCGACGCTCACCACGGTCCGGGTCTCGTCATCGCCCCCGGGGCGTCGTCGGGACCCGCTCCCGGCCGGCCCCCCGGTGTCGGCGGCGCGGTCCGCGACCGCGATGGTCGACCACTCGCGCCCGCGCCCGTCCGCGCGCGACCGCTCCTCGATCGCGACCCGCCGGAGCTGGAAGGTCTGGGCCAGCCGACCGACGACGGCCTCGGCCGTATCCTCCCCGGACAGGACCGAGCGGGACAGCGCGGCGAGGGTCGACGCCTCCGCCCGCGCCCGGTAGGCCTGCACCGTGCGCCGGGCCGAGAGGTCGACCACCGACGCGACCGCGGCCGCGACGAGCACGAACACGAGCAGGGCGAGCAGGTTCTCCGGGTCGGCCACGGTGAGCAGCCCCGTGGGCGGCGTGAAGAACCAGTTGAGGCACAGGAACGAGACGACGGCGCAGGCCAGCGCGGGCCACATGCCGCCGACGAGCGCGACGCCGACCGACAGCGCCAGGAAGAGCATGACCTGCGTCGACAGCCCGACCGCTCCCCGGGCGGCGTCGAGCAGGGCCGTGAGTCCCGCCGGGCCGGCGACGGCGAGGACGAACCCCGCGACGCGCCGCCGGGCGGACAACGGGCTCCAGCCGCGCCGCGCGACCCGTCCCGACCGGGCCCGCTCGTGCGTCACGAGGTGCACGTCGAGCGAGCCCGAGAGCCGGGCGATCTCCGCGCTCGTGGACCCGAGGAACGCCTCGCGCCACCGCGAGCGCCGCGAGACGCCGACGACCACCATCGTCGCGTTCGCGCCGTGCGCGAAGTCGACGACGGCCGACGCGACGTCCTCCCCCACGACGGTGTGGAACGTCCCGCCGAGGGACTCGACGAGGGCGCGGTCGGCGGCGATCGCCGCGGGCGAGGCCGTGGGCAGGCCGTCGGTCGCGAGCACGTGCACGGCGAGGAGCTCGGACCCCGCCGCGCGCTCGGCGATGCGGGCGCCGCGACGCAGCAGCGTCGCGCTCTCGGGCCCGCCGGTCACGGCCACGACGACGCGCTCGCGCGCCGGCCACGTCCCGGAGATCGCGTGGTCGGCGCGGTACCGCGTGAGGGCGTCGTCGACGCGGTCCGCGAGCCACAGGAGCGCGAGCTCGCGCAGCGCCGTGAGGTTGCCCTCGCGGAAGTACGAGGACAGCGACGCGTCGATCTGCTCGGCCCGGTACACGTTCCCGTGCGCGAGCCGCCGCCGCAGCGCCTGGGGCGAGAGGTCGACGAGCTGGATCTGGTCGGCCTCGCGCACCACGTGGTCGGGGACGGTCTCGCGCTGCCGCACCCCCGTGATCGCCTCGACGTCCTCCGTGAGCGACTCCAGGTGCTGCACGTTCACCGTCGTCACGACGTCGATCCCGGCCGCCAGCAGGTCGTGCACGTCCTGCCACCGCTTGGCGTGGCGCGAGCCCGGCGCGTTCGTGTGGGCGAGCTCGTCGACGAGCGCGACGTCCGGGTCGCGTGCGACGACGGCGTCGACGTCGAGCTCGGTGAGCTCGACGCCCCGGTGCCCGACGGCGCGGCGCGGGACCACCTCGAGGTCGCCGATCTTCGCCGCCGTGGCCGGGCGCCCGTGCGTCTCGACGAGGCCCACCACGACGTCGGTCCCGCGGGACCGGCGACGGTGCGCCTCGTCGAGCATCGCGAACGTCTTGCCGACGCCCGGCGCGGCGCCGAGGTATACCGTCAGCCTCCCCCGGCGCCGCCCGTCAGGCGTGTCGGCACTCATGTGCGCAGTCCATCACGTCGCACGTCAGGGCGCGTCCGAGCCGGCGGGCGCGAGTTCCTCGAGGGCGAGGTTGAGCGCGAGCACGTTCACGCGCGGGTCGCCCAGCACGCCGGCCACGCGCCCGGCCGCGGCGTCGTCGACGAGCGCGCGCACCGCCGCCGGGTCGAGCCCGCGCGCGGCCGCGACGCGGTCGACCTGCTGGTACGCGTACGCGGGCGACACGTGCGGGTCGAGGCCCGAGGCCGACGCCGTCAGGGCGTCCGGCGGGACCGTCGCCGGGTCGACGCCGTCCTCCGCGGCGACGGCCGCCCGGCGCTCCTCGATCGCGGCGACGAGCTCGGGGTTGTTCGGCCCCAGGTTCGACCCCGCGGACGCGAGGGTGTCGTAGCCCTCCCCGGCCGCCGACGGGCGGCCGTGGAACCACTCGGGCGCGGTCCCCGGCTCGCCGAACGCCTGGCCGACGAGCACGGACCCGACGACCGGGGCGCCGTCCGCCCCGGCGTCGTCGACCGACGAGGCCCGGGTGCCGTCGGCGCGGACGAGCGAGCCGTCGGCCTGCCACCCGAAGGCGGCCTGGCCGACGCCCGTCACCGCGAGCGGGTAGAGCCCGCCGAGCAGGAGCGTCATGAGGAGCAGGACGCGCAGCCCCGCCCACGACTGCCGGACGAAGGAGACGGCGCCGCCGGCGGTCGACGGGCGGCCTCCGGACGGGACCTGCGAGGAGCTGGGCACGGGAGTTCCTTTCGGCACCGGGATCAGAAGCCCGGGAGGAGGGAGACGAGGAGGTCGACGAGCTTGATCCCGACGAACGGCGCCACGAGGCCGCCGAGCCCGTAGATCAGCAGGTTGCGCCGGAGCAGCGCCGACGCGGACGCCGGGCGGTACCGCACCCCGCGCAGCGCGAGCGGGACGAGGACCACGATGATCAGGGCGTTGAAGATCACCGCGGAGAGGATCGCGGACTGCGGGCTGGACAGGCGCATGACGTTGAGCACCTCGAGCGCGGGGAACGCGCCCAGGAACATCGCGGGCAGGATCGCGAAGTACTTCGCGACGTCGTTCGCGACGGAGAACGTGGTGAGCGCGCCGCGCGTGATGAGGAGCTGCTTGCCGATCTCGACGATCTCCAGGAGCTTCGTCGGGTTCGAGTCGAGGTCGACCATGTTGCCCGCCTCCTTGGCGGCGGTCGTCCCCGTGTTCATCGCGACGCCGACGTCGGACTGGGCCAGCGCGGGCGCGTCGTTCGTGCCGTCGCCGGCCATCGCGACGAGGCGACCGCCCTCCTGCTCGCGCCGGATGAGGGCGAGCTTGTCCTCCGGCGTCGCCTCGGCGAGGACGTCGTCCACGCCCGCCTCGGCGGCGATGGCCCGCGCCGTGATCGCGTTGTCGCCCGTCACCATGACGCTCCGGATGCCCATCGCGCGGAGCTGGTCGAACCGCTCGCGCAGCCCGTCCTTGACGACGTCCTTGAGCCGGACGACGCCGAGCACGCGCGCCGGGCCGTCGGCCACCTGCTCGGCGACCACGAGCGGCGTCCCGCCCTGCCCGCTGACCGTCTCCACGTGGGCCGCGAGCTCGTCCGTCTCCGGACCCGTCACGCTCCCGCCCGTCGAGTGCACCCACCGCTGCACCGCCGAGCCGGCGCCCTTGCGCACGCGCCGCACGCCGCCGTCGGGCGAGGGCAGGTCCACGCCCGACATCCGGGTCTGGGCCGTGAACGGGATGAACTCCGCGCCCGCGGTCTCCCGGACCAGGTCCGCCGCGGGACGCCCGTCCATCGACGTCACGAGGTCGACGATGCTGCGCCCCTCCGGGGTCTCGTCGGACAGCGAGGCCAGGCGCGCCGCGTCGGCGAGCTCCGCCGCGCTCACGTGGCCCACCGGCAGCACCTCGGTCGCGAACCGGTTGCCGTGCGTGATCGTGCCGGTCTTGTCGAGCAGCAGCACGTCGACGTCGCCCGCCGCCTCGACCGCGCGGCCCGACATCGCGAGCACGTTGCGCCGGACCAGGCGGTCCATGCCCGCGATGCCGATCGCGGACAGCAGCGCGCCGATCGTCGTCGGGATGAGGCACACGAGGAGCGCGACCAGCACCACGAGCGACTGCCGTGCCCCCGAGTACACCGCGAACGGCTGGAGCGTCGCGACGGCGAGGACGAACACGATCGTCAGCGAGGTGAGCAGCACGTTGAGCGCGATCTCGTTCGGGGTGCGCTGACGCTCGCTGCCCTCGACGAGCGCGATCATCCGGTCGACGAACGTCTGGCCGGCCGGTGCCGTGATCCGCACGACGATGCGGTCGGACAGCACGACCGTCCCGCCCGTGACCGCCGAGCGGTCCCCGCCCGACTCGCGGATCACCGGCGCGGACTCCCCCGTGATGGCCGACTCGTCGACCGACGCGACGCCCTCGATCACGTCGCCGTCGCCCGGGATCGTCTCCCCCGCGACGACCACGACGACGTCACCCACCCGCAGGCTGGACGACGGCACGTCGACCGTCGGCAGCAGGTGCAGGCTGGACCCCGCGGTGAGCGTGTCGGTCGGCGCGTCCACACGGCGCGCCGTGGTGCTGCGCTGCGTCGCGCGCAGGCTCGACGCCTGCGCCTTGCCGCGCGACTCCGCGACCGACTCGGCGAGCGTCGCGAACAGGACCGTCGCCCACAGCCACACCGCGACGAGGACCGAGAACAGGTCCGGGTCCAGCGCCGCGAGGACCGTCGTCGCGACGGCACCGATCTCCACGACGAACAGGACCGGCGACCGGTACAGCACGCGCGGGTCGAGCTTGCGCACCGCGGCCGGCAGCGCCGCGCCCACCTGCGCGAGGGACAGCGCCCGCGGCGCGCGACGCCCGCCGCGGTGGTCGTCGTGGTGCGCGCCGCCGTCGGGCGCCCCCGCGGGGGACGCCGGGGTGCCGGGCAGCTGAGGGACGGAAGCGAGCGGGGTGCTCATGACAGGGACTCCACGACAGGACCGAGGGACAGGACGGGGACGAAGGTGAGGCCGACGACCACCAGCGCGACCGTGCCGAGCAGGCCGACGAACAGCGGCTGGTGGGTCGGCAGCGTGCCGGCCGACGGCGGCACCGAGCGCTGCGAGGCGAGGCGCCCCGCGAGGGCGAGGACGAGCGCGATGGGGACGAATCGGCCGACGAGCATCGCGAGCCCGAGGAGCGTGTTGTAGTACGGCGTCCCGGCCGACAGCCCGGCGAACGCGGAGCCGTTGTTGTTCCCGGCCGACGCGAAGGCGTACAGCACCTCGGTGAGCCCGTGCGGGCCGCCCTCCTGCTGACCGGCGAGGCCGTCGGGCAGGACCACGGAGAGCGCCGTGCCGACGAGCACGACCGCCGGGGTCGTCAGGACGTAGAGCGCCACGAGCGTGATCTCCTGGCGGCCGATCTTCTTGCCCAGGTACTCGGGCGTGCGGCCCACCATGAGGCCCGCGACGAACACCGCGACGACGGCGAGCACGAGCATCCCGTACAGCCCCGCGCCCACGCCGCCGGGGGCGATCTCGCCGAGGAGCATGTTGAAGAGGACCACGCCGCCCCCCGGTGCGGTGAGCGAGTCGTGCATCGCGTTGACCGCGCCCGTCGACGTGCCGGTCGTCGCGGTCGCGAAGAGGGCGCTCGCGGCGAGGCCGAACCGGGTCTCCTTGCCCTCGAGCGCGGCGCCCGCGGCGTGCGGGGCGGCACCCGGCCCGGCGAGCTCCGCCCACGTGGTCAGCGCGAGCGCGACGGCGAACAGCCCGGCCATCGCGCCGAGGACGGCCCAGCCCTGACGGCGGTCGCCCACCATGAGGCCGAACGTGCGCGGGAGCGTGAACGGGATCAGCAGGATGAGGAAGATCTCGAAGACGTTGGTGAACGGGTTCGGGTTCTCCAGCGGGTGCGCCGAGTTCGCGTTGAAGAACCCGCCGCCGTTGGTCCCCAGCTCCTTGATGGCCTCCTGGGACGCGACCGGACCGCCGAGGACGTGCTGCGTGCCGCCGGCGAGCGTCTCGACCGCGGTGTGCGGGCTGAGGTTCTGGACGACGCCGTTCGCCACGAGCACGACCGCGGCGACGAACGCGATCGGCAGCAGGATCCGCACGACGGAGCGGGTGAAGTCGGTCCAGAAGTTGCCGACCCGCGCGTCGGTCCCCGAGCGGGCGAACCCGCGCACGAGCGCGATCGCGACCGACATCCCGACGGCGGCCGAGACGAAGTTCTGCACGGCAAGGCCGGCCATCTGCAGGAGATGGCCCGCGGCCGCCTCGCCGGAGTACCACTGCCAGTTCGTGTTCGTCACGAACGAGACCGCGGTGTTCCACGCGCCCGCCGGGTCCAGCCCCGTGAACCCGAGGTTCATCGGCAGGTGGTCCTGGAGCCGGCCGAGCCCGTAGAGGAACAGGACCGAGGCGAGCGAGAAGCCCAGCACGGAGAAGAGGTAGGTGCTCCACCGCTGCTCCGCGTCGGGGTCCACGCGCGCCAGCCGGTAGCCCGCGCGCTCCATCCGCAGGTGGCGCGACGAGGTGTACACGCGCGCCATGTACGCACCGAGCGGCGCGTGCACCGCCGCGAGCGCCGCGACGAGGAGCGCGACCTGACCGACGGCCGCCCACACGACCGCGGCGTCGACCGTCGTCGGCACGGCGCTCACCGGGCCCGGTCGCTGCGGAGCAGCGCGACGAAGAGGTAGCCCAGCACGGCGACGACGGCGCCGAGCGCGATCCAGTCGAGGATCATCACCGGGTGCCTCCCGAGGAGCCGTGACGACGCGCGACGAGCGCGACCGTCGCGAAGAACGCGACGGTGAGGAGGAGGAAGGCCAGGTCGGCCATGGTGGGAACGCCTTCTCGACGACGGTCGGCCGGCGCTCGTGGCGGGCGCCGTGCCGGCGCCCGGAACCCGGGCGCACTGCCGTTCTACGCCCGGCCGGAGGGCTCCGGACGGGGCTCTGACGGAACCTTGACGCCCTCTGCCGGAACCTTGACGGGGCGCCGCGCCGACGGCCCGCGCCCGCCTGGCACGATGGCGCCATGCTGACTGTGCGGGTCACCGCGGGGCACGACCTCGCCGAACGTCTGCGTCCCGTCCTCGACGCCGACCCCACCGTGTGCGACCTGGCGGTCGTGCCCGGCGCGGCGCTCGAGGGGCGCGGGGACGTCCTCTGGTTCGAGATGGCGCGGGAGAACGCGAACAACGTCATGCGGACGCTCCGGCACGCGGGCGTCCCGGCCGAGGGGAGCATCGTCGTCACGGAGCCCGTGACGGTCGTGTCGGACGCCGCGGTCGCGGCCGAGCGGGCGGCCCCCGGTCATCCCGCCGACGGGGTGCTGTGGGCGCAGCTCGCGGACGCGTCGCGCGAGGACTCCCGGCCCTCCGCCACGTTCTTCGTGTTCCTGCTGCTCGCGACCCTCATCGCGGGGGTCGGGCGCCTGCTGGACCAGCCCATCCTCATCATCGGGGCCATGGTCGTCGGGCCGGAGTTCGCCCCCATCGCGGCGATCTGCTACGCGGTCGTGCGACGGCGGCGCGGGATCGCCGGGTCGGCGCTGGCGACGCTCCTCGGCGGGTTCGCAGGGTGCGCCGCGGTCGCCTGGGCGGTGTGGAGCCTCGCCTACGCGGCGGGCCTCATCACGTTCGAGCAGGCGACGACCGGGGCGCAGACGGAGTTCATCGTGTCGCCCGACGCGTGGTCCTTCGTCATCGCGCTCCTCGCGGGCGTCGCGGGTGTGCTCTCGCTCACCACGGCCAAGTCGGCCGCGCTCGTCGGCGTCTTCATCTCCATCACGACGGTGCCCGCCGTCGGGACGATCGGCCTGACCCTCGCGGTCGGGGCGTGGGACGAGGCGCTCGGCGCGGGCGTCCAGCTCCTCGTGAACGTCGCCGGGCTGCTCGTCGCCGGCATCGCGACGCTGTTCGTCCAGCTCCACCTCGGACGCCGGATGGGCCGCGCGCGCCCGCTCCGGGTCCGCCCCGACGCCCGCTGACGCGAAGGACGCGGGTGCTCCTCGTGGGGAGATCGTGACGACCGCGTGACCGACACCCCGACGACCTGGGCACGGGCCGCCGTCGGGCCTCTAGGATGTGCCGCATGATCTTCAAGGCCGTCGGCGACGGGCGCCCCTACCCGGACCACGGCCGGGTGACCGCCCGCGACTGGGCCGAGGTGCCCCCGCGTCAGGTGCGCCTCGACGAGCTCGTCACCACCAAGCGCACGCTCGACCTCGACGCGCTCCTCGCCGAGGACTCGACGTTCTTCGGCGACCTCTTCGCCCACGTCGTCGAGTACGAGGGCATCCTCTACCTCGAGGACGGGCTGCACCGCGCCGTGCGGGCCGCGCTCCAGCAGCGCGCCATCCTGCACGCCCGCGTCCTGACCGTGCGATGAGCGCGGGGTCCGGTAGGTTTCTGGCGTGACCACCCGCCCCGACACCGCGCGCGCCGAGCGTCGCCGACGCATGCACGAGCGCCAGGCCGTCGTGTTCGGGCTCCTCATCGCCGCGCTCGCCGTCGTCGGGCTCGGTGCGCTGGCCGTGTACACGGGCGCGATCGACGCCCCGTTCGACCGGCCGCTGTCGTCACCCGAGGCGGTCGACGACCTGGCGCACGTCGAGGTCCCCTGCCTCCCCGAGGGCACCCTCCCGGTGGCGACCGGCGACATCCAGGTCAACGTCTACAACGCGTCCGGCAAGGACGCCCCGCTCGGGCGCCTGAACCAGGACCTCCTCACGTCGCGCGGCTTCACGGTGCTCTCCACGGGCAACGCGCCGGACCTGGACGGCGACGAGAAGTCGGACGTCATGGCGCGGACGCAGATCCACTTCGGAGCCGCCGGCCTCGCGCAGGCGTACACGCTCGCCGCCCACTACGACAACCCCGGCCTCGTGCTCGACGCGCGCGAGGACGCCACCGTCGACCTCTACGTGGGTGCCGACTTCGAGGACGTCGTGGACCCCGAGCTCGTCGGCCTGTCCGGCGACGTCCCGCTCGAGAGCCGCGCCGGGTGCGTCGCGATCGAGGAGATCACCCCGCAGCCGCTGCCCGTGCCGCCCGCGGAGGGCTGAGCACGTTCCTCGCCCGGCGCCCGCCGAGCCTCACGACCGCCGAACGGTACCCATGAGCACCCTGCCCCTCCGGCCCGCCCGGACCACCGACCCCGACGAGATCGACCGCCTCTACGAGATCTGCCTCCGGACCGGCGCGTCCGGCGCGGACGCGACCGCGCTGTACACCGACCCGCGGCTGCTCGGCGAGGTCTACCTCGGGGCGTACCTCGCCCTCGAGCCGTCGCTCGCGTTCGTCGTCGAGGCCGACGGCGTGGCCGCGGGCTACGTGCTGGGGGCGCGCGACACCGCCGCGTTCGAGGCGCGGTCCGAGCGGGAATGGTGGCCCCCGCTGCGCGAGCGCTACCCGCTCGGCAGCTTCCCGGAGGGCTCCCGCGACGAGGCGCTGGTCCGTCAGATCCACCGCCCGCACCTCACCGACCCCTCGGTGCTCCCCGACTACCCCGCGCACCTCCACGTCGACCTGCTCCCCGCCGCGCAGGGCGGCGGCAACGGCCGTCGGCTGATGGCGGCCCTGTTCGACGCCCTCCGCGCCGCCGGGGCCCCGGGAGTCCACCTCGGCGTCGCGGAGGACAACGTCTCCGCGATCGGCTTCTACGAGCACCTCGGCTTCACCCGCCTCGACGTCGACGAGGGCCTGGTCCTGGGCCTCCACCTCTGACCCGCCGCCCCGGTGCCGACCCCGGGATCGCTCCTCACGCGCGGCACCTCCTGGGGAGAGATCCCGGGTTGGCGCCGAACCCTGGACTTCTCCCTATCGACGCGCGCGTGTGAGGAGCGATCCAGGGGTCGGCGCTCACGCGCGAGGCGGGGACTGACTCGACGGGTTCCACAGCCCCTCGGTTCGGGGGTCCCGTCCACAGGGGGCGTCCGGCGAGCCCCTCCGACGACGTCAGGTGCGCTGGGATGCGACCCATGCCGCCCCGTTCTCCCGTACCGGAAGCCCTGCGTGCCGTCGCCGCCCAGCAGGAGTCGCTCGTCTGCACGAGGCAGTGCGTCGAGGCCGGGGTCGGTCGGAACGTCCTGACCCGCCTCGTGCGCTCGGGGTCCTGGTCACGGATCACCGCCGGCGTGTACGACCTCGACGCGACACCCTGGCAGGCGCGTCCGCCCGACTCCCGACGCCGCCGTGCTGCCTGGGCGGCGCTGCTCGCCTTCGGCCCCGAGGCGATCGCCGTCGGGCCGTGCGCGCTCGCGCTGCTCGGCGTCGCGGGACTGCCCGCGCGCGTCGTCCCCCAGGCGACGTTGCCGGGTGCCCGCTCCCTCGAGTCGCGCGACGGCATCCGGCTGCGCATGTTCGACGACGGCATGACCGTCGTGCGGGTCGGCGACCGGTACGTGGCCGCCCCCGAGTGGGCGCTGGCCCAGGCGGTGCCCGAGCTCGACCGCCCCTGGGCCGTGGCGGTCATGGACTCGGCTCTCCACCTCGGGCTGGTGACGCCCGAAGGTCTCGACCGCGCGCACGACCACGCCCGTGGTCGGCGGGGTGTCGCGCGGACGCACTCGTGGTGGGAGCTCGCGGACTGTCGCGCGGAGTCACCGTTGGAGACCTGGGTACGGCTCGACTGCGTCGACGGCGGCGTCCCGCCGGACACGCTCCAGGTCCCGCTGGTCGGGTCGAGCGGACGGGAACGGCGCGGCGACCTGGGCTGGCTGCTCGACGACGGCCGCTGGGTCGTCGCCGAGGCCGACGGCGCGGAGTTCCACGACACCCCGAGCGCCGCGTTCGCCGACCGGGAACGTCACAACGACCTCGTGACCGGCGACGTCGCGGCGATGCTTCGATTCACCTCCGCCGACACCCACGTGCCGGGCCGCGTCGCAACCACGGTCCGCCGCGCGCTCCTGTCGACGGGACGCCGTCGTGCCGCGTGACGTGAGGACGCCGAACCCGGGCCCGCTCCCCAGCGAAGGCTTCGGCTGGGGAGAGATCCCGGGTTCGGCATCGGGCGGGGTCCGTCAGCGGGCGTCCTCGACCGCGTCGTGGACGATCGGCTCGTCGCCGCCAGGGGCCGACGCCGGGCTGGCGGGCTCCTGGGTCGTGCCGCGCCACCGCGCGATGGTCCGCATGAGGTGGTAGATCACGAGCGCCGCCGCGGTGCCGAGCGCGATGCCCTCGAACGTCAGGTCGCCGACGACCCACGTGAAGTTCGCGATGCCGACGACGAGCGGCACGGCGGCGGTCGTGAGGTTGACCGGGTTGGAGAAGTCGACCTTGTTCTGCACCCAGATGCGCGCGCCGAGGATGCCGATCATGCCGTAGAGCATCGTCGCCGCACCGCCCAGGACCCCGGCGGGGATGGTCGCGATGAGCTCACCGAACTTCGGCGAGAGCGAGAGCACCAGGGCGGTCGCCGCCGCGACCCAGTACGCCGCGGTCGAGTAGACGCGCGTCGCCGCCATGACGCCGATGTTCTCGGCGTACGTGGTCGTGCCGGACCCGCCGCCGATGCCCGCGAACGTCGTCGCGAGGCCGTCCGCGAAGAGGGCGCGGCCGGTGAGGTCGTCGAGGTTCTTGCCGGTCATCGCCGCGACCGACTTCACGTGCCCGACGTTCTCCGCGATGAGCACGAGCACGACGGGCACGAACAGGCCGAGCACGGCGACGTCGAACGTGGGCGTGACGAACTCGGGGAACCCGATCCAGTCAGCCTTGCGCATGTCGGTGAAGTCGACCTCGCCCTGGAGCAGCGCCGCGACGTAGCCGACCACGACCCCGACCAGGATCGACAGGCGCCCGAGGATGCCCTTGAACAGGACGCTCACCAGGATGATCGACCCGAGCGTGACGAGCGCCGTGACCGGCGCCTTCTCGAAGTTGTCCCACGCGGCCGGGGCGAGATTGAGGCCGATGAGCGCGACGATCGTGCCCGTGACGATCGGCGGCATGACGACGTCGATCCATCGCGCGCCCGCGACGTGCACGAGCAGGCCGACCGCGGCGAGCACGAGGCCGGTGACGAGGATGCCGCCGACGGCGACGGACTGGCCCTGCGACATCGTCGCGGCACCGATCGGGGCGATGAACGCGAAGCTCGACCCGAGGTAGCTCGGCAGCCGGTTGCGCGTGATGAGCAGGAACCCGACGGTGCCGATCGCGGAGAAGAACAGCGTCGTCGCGGGCGAGAACCCGGTGAGCAGCGGCACGAGGAACGTCGCGCCGAACATGGCGACGACGTGCTGCATGCCGATCCCGATGGTCCGCGGCCAGGTCAGCCGCTCGTCCGGGTCGACGACGTCCCCCGGCGCGACCGTCTTCCCGTTCCCGTGCAACCGCCACCCGATGGCGCTCATGTCTCTCCCGTCCGTGAAGTTCGTGTGAAGACCCCCGGAGCAGGGTAGTGCCCGCCGAACCCGGGGTTGCTCCTCACGCGGGCGGTCCGGTGAGGAACGACCCCGGGTTCGGCGGCGGTGCTACGCGGCCGCGTGCACCTGGAGCCATGCCAGGAGGTAGCTGCGGGTGGTGCCGTCGTCGATGCGTTCCGCCGGGAGGGTGCGGGCGACCTCCAGTGCGGCCGCGGCGTCGTCCGGGCCGGCGAGCGCCGCGTACATCAGGAGCTGGTCGCCGAACAGCACGTCCCACGACGCGGGGTCGTCGCGGGGGCCCGCGAGCGCCTCGTCGAGGTTCGCCCGGATGCGCTCCGGGTCGCCCGCGAGGTAGCCCGCGACGGGCTGCGTCGGCAGCACGAGGATGCCGAGCATCGCGCTCGGCTCGGCGCTGAACCACGTGGCCCAGTCGCGCTTGCCGCCCCACACGAGCGACGTCACGGTGTGCCCGAACCCGTCGAGCGCAGGGTCGTCGCGGTCGACGTCGGTCCAGTACGCGCGCGCCGACGCCGCCTCGGCGGACAGCAGCCAGCGCGCCTGCGCCTCGAGCGTCGCGTCCCCCGACGCCTGCGCCCACAGCGCCAGCCCGTTCCACGCGGACACGGCCTCGGACGCGGACTCCTGGTTGTTCCCGTCCGCGAAGGGCGCGTACCCCGACGCCCACGAGTGGCCGGCGTACGCGTCGAACACGCGCAGCGCCGGGAAGTCCTCGTCGCCCGCGCCGGACGCGACGTCCGCGGCGAGCAGGTCGAGCACGGGCGCGAGGTCCGCGGCGAGCGCCGGGTCGTCGGCTGCGACGACGCCCGCGGCGTAGAGGAAGTACCCGTAGTGGAAGTGGTGGTCGTTGAGCTCGTCCGACCCGAACGACGGCGTCCGCCCGACGACGCTGCGCACCTCGGGGTCGTAGACGAAGCAGCGCGCGTCGCGCTCCGCGCAGCCGGAGGGCTCGGCCCACTCGCGCAGCGCGGCCGAGAGGTCGTCGCGCAGCGGCGCCGCGACGTCGTCGAGCCCGAGCTGTTCGGCGAGGGCGAGCAGGTTCGCGTCGCGCGCGAGCGCCTTGCCCCCGAAGTACGTGTCCGACGGCACCTCGAGAGACCCCGCCTCGAGCGCCGCGGCGTCGGCCCGCACCTGGTCGGCGAGCTCCGTCGTCTCGTTCTCGCCCAGCCCGGAGAGGTCGAGCGCCCCGGCGGGTTCGACGGCGGGACTAGACCAGGCGAGCGTGCTCGCCGTGCACACGTCGACCGTCCCGAGCACGGTCGCGTAGGTGCCCAGGCCGCACGACGCGCCGTCGCTCTCGCGCTGGTGCGGCAGCCGCACGACGACGGTCCCCGGCCCGGGCTCGTCACTCCCGGTCTCGTAGGTGATCGCCGTGGTGGCGGCGTCGTCGGCCACGCCGTACGCGAGGGTCGTGCCCGTGACGGGGTGCGCGGCCGCCTCGGCGAGCGTCGCGACGGCACCGTCCGGGGCGCCGTCCGGCACGGGGAACCACGCGACGGAGTCGCCCGCGGCGAGGTCGAGCGAACGACCGTCGTCGGACAGCGCGCCCTCCGCCCCGACCAGCACGTACTCGCGTCCGCCCGCCTCGGTCGTGACGAGCCCGTCCGCCGCGTCGAACGCGACGGTGAGCGCCGCCGTCTGGTCCGTCGCCGCGGTGTACCGCAGGACGGGCGACCCCTCGACGAGGGCCACCGTCCCCAGGACGGAGCCTGCGTCGAGCAGGTCGACCGTGACGGACGCGGTGTCGTAGGCGGTGACCTCGACCGACTCCGCCCCGACGTCCACGCCGACCCGCGGCACGAACGGGCCGAGGATCGACTGCTCGGTGACCTCGACGTCGGGCAGGCCGAACGCGAACCCGCCGTCGGTCACGCCGAACGCGAGCGGCACGGGGAACACCGGCAGCGGCTCGTCGCCGAACACCAGCCCGGAGAACCAGCGGTTGGTCGGCGGGACCAGGCCGTCCGCGAGCCGGGCGGTGGGCATCGGAGCGACCGACTCCTGCGGCAGGATCGACGGGTCGACGTCGGGGACGGTCCCGGTCAGGTCCGCGGCGGGGTGCCCGACGGCGGAGCCCGCCCCGGGCGGTCCCGTCGCCCCGGGCGACACGTCCGTCTCGAACAGCCCGCACCCGGTGACGAGCGCTGCCGATGCGAGCACCACCACGACGGCCCGTCCGCGAGATCGGCCCGAGCGCCCGAGATCGACCTTCGGGAGGTCGATCTCGTGGCGGACGGGTCGACCCCGGCGGGGCGTCACAGCCCCACCTTGCGGAGGAACGCGCCGAACGACTCGTCGACCCCGGCGAGCGGGCCGTCGTCGTGCAGCTCGATGCTCGCCGTGACGGGCGTGCCCGACGCGACGAGTCCGTGCTCCGCGCCGCGCACGAGCGCGTCGCTCGTGACCTCGATCGTGGCCTCCGCCTGGTTGGCGGTGTTCTGCACCGCGACCGACGCGACCTCGCCCGCGACCTCCACCTGGTTCGGCAGCACGACCGTGACCTCCGCGCCCTGGCGGACGCGCGCGAAGTCGCTCGGGTCGAGCGTCAGCCGGGCGTCGACGAACAGCGACCCTTCGCGCTCGAGCGACGCGATCACCTCGCCGGCCTGGACGAACCCGCCCTCGCGGGTCGTGACGTCGGTGACCACGGCGTCGTAGGGCGCGACCAGCGTGATCGTCCCGTCGGGCGCCACCTGGTACGCGGACGTGTCGGCGCTGACGAGCCCGAGCGCGATGTCGTGCTGGAGCGTCAGGCTGCTCACGGTGAACAGCGGGTCGCCCGCGGCGACCTCGTCCCCCTCGGCGACCTCCGCCGCGGTGACGGTCCCCGCGTAGTCGCTGCCGACGTCGAGCACCTCGGCCCGGATGGTCGCCGTGGTGCTCGTCGCCTGCCCGAGGCGCCGGTTCATGACGAGCGTGAGCGCCGCGCACACGAGCACCACCACGAGCAGCCCGCCCACGAGGCGGAAGCGGTTCGACCAGGTCATGCGACACCTCCGACAGGTCCGGACGACGAGTCCCCGCCACGGCGCGCCCGCCGCCTCCCGGCCCGCGTCCCGACGCCGACCGTCACCTCCACGCCGAGCCGCGCCGACAACGCCTCGTCGACGACGGCCGCGGCCGCTCCGTCCCGCGGCCGGACCAAACGCCCTCCGTCCCGAGCCGCCAGGCGCGTCGACCGCGACTCTCGGAGGGCCGTCACGACGAACGCGCCGAGGATCAGCGTGTTGGTGACGTTCCAGGCGAGCGCGAGGCTCGGCATCGGGTCGCCCCACTCCTTCCAGGCCCCGACCACCGACGTCACGAGCAGGAACGCGAAGAACAGCACCTGCGGGATCATGTAGTTGAACGGCGACGTGACCTTCCCCTTGCTGCCGGTCACGTGCCACGCCTGCTCCTTGCCGGTCAGCGCGTTCCACAGGGCCGTGGTGTAGATGGGGAACGACACGGACGCGAGCATGAGCACCTCCCACCGGAACGACCCGAGCGTGAAGAACGCGATGGCGATCTGGAGCACGTAGAAGCCCGCGTAGTAGAGCAGCCACGTGCCCCACGAGATGGTGAGGTTCATGGGCGTGAGGTCGAGGTAGATCTGCAGCGGCGGCACGAGCAGCAGCACGAGCGGCGCGATGCCCGCGAGGTAGTGCGTCGCGGTGACGGTGTACTGGAGCCGCTGGTCGAGCGTGAGGGTGCGGCGCGGGCTGAGCGGGTTGTGCTGGAGCAGGATCTCGAACCCGCCGGTCGCCCAGCGCAGCTGCTGCTTGGTGTACGCCTCGACGGTCTCCGGGGTGTCGCCGACCGCGAGCGTCGTGGGGATGTAGATCGTGCGCCACCCGCGCTCGTGGAGCATGAGCGACGTCCACACGTCCTCGGACTTGGAGTCGGTGTGCATGCCGCCGATGTCGTCGATCGCGGCGCGGCGGAAGATCACGTTGGTCCCGACGCAGAACGCGGCGTTGAAGCGGTTGCGGCCAGGCTGCACGAACCGGTAGAAGACGGCCTGCATGTACCCGGCGCCGCGCGAGATGAGGTTGTCGAGGTTGCCGTAGGTCTGCGGCGTCTGGACGAACGCGACGTCGTCCTTGACGAAGAACGGCACGGCCTCCACGAGGAGCTCCGGCCTGGCGACGAAGTCGGCGTCGAGGATGACGAAGAAGTCGCCCTTGGCGATGGCGAGCGCGTGGTTGACGTTGCCGGCCTTCGCGCCGTTGCTCGACAGCCGTCGCACGTAGCGCGCCCCGAGCTGGGCGGCGAGGTCGCGGACGTCGTCGGACCGGCCGTCGTCGAGCACCCACGTGCGGTGGGTGCCGCGGACCGCGAGGGCAGCGCGCACCGTGCGCGCGATGGTGTCGAGGTCCTCGCCGTAGGTCGTGATGAGGACGTCGACCGTGACGGGACGGTCGTGGAGGTACAGGTTCCAGCGCGTCGGGTCGTCCTCGGCGCCGTCGCGGATGATCTCGGGGACGTCGAACAGGCGGTCCTTCGCGTGGTGGAACGAGAACCCGCGCGGGTCGTGCCCGCTCGACAGGACGGTCCACATCGCCAGCAGCGCCTGGGCGACGAGCACCGACTCGGCCGTGATGACCATGACGTACGGCAGCGCGTCGCCGCGGTTGGCCGGGTTGAGCAGGAACACCGCGTACGCGACGACGCCGAGCGTCGCCAGCAGCATGATCATGACGAGCGACGGCGAGCGCGCGGCGGAGTTCTCGTCGCGCGGCGGGCCGGTCGGGCGGTCGACGTCGGCGCTCGGGCCGAACGTCGCGGGCCGCACGTGCTGCGTACGGCGCGGGGTGACGACCAGGCGGTCGAACTCGGAGACGGGCATCGCAGACCTCCGGCTCTCGACGGGGCCCCGGGAATCCTCCGGGGGGCGCGGTCGGGCCGACGGCGGACGACGGCGGGCGGACCCGCCGGGTCGTCGAGAGCCCGGGTGCGGCGACGTCGTCGGCGTCGTGACGTGGTGCGTGTCGTGCCGTGGTGCGGTGCCGTGCGGGACGTGCGGTGCGGTGCCGTGCGGGACGTGCGGTGCGGCCGAGCCGGTCAAGCGCGGGCCGAGACGGGTCGAGGTGGCCCGCACCAGCGGGCCACCTCGTCGTCTGCGCCGAACGTAGCGGTGCCGGGCGGGCTTGTCACGGGTCGTGCGGGGTGACGCGACGGCCTCTCTTCCGCCCCAGGTCAGATGTGAACGGGCCGGGCCGCGGGCGGCGCCACGTCGTCGAGGTGGGCCGGATCGTTGGTGCGGTGCCGTTCCCGACCCGGTCGGACGCCGTCGTCCGCGACCGGGTGAGCGCTCACCCGGCGGCGACCCGCACGAGCCGGAAACGAGTCGTTCACGGGCGGAAACGGAGAATTCACGGCGCCGGCGCGCCGGGCGTCCGACGGATGGACGCGTGCGGCGGGCGGACGGCACCGGCCGCGGTCGCGGTCGCGGTCGACGATGCCCGCGTCGCGACGAGCCTGACCGTCGCGACGCGGGCACGGACGGTCAGGGCAGCTGCGGCACGACCTCGGACGCGATGAGGTCGAGGTGGTCGAGGTCGTGCAGGTCGAGCACCTGGAGGTAGAAGCGCGTCGCGCCCTGCTCGGCCGCGGCGGCGATCTTGTCCGCGACCTCGGAGACCGTCCCGGCCAGGCCGTTGCGGCGCACCTCGTCGGGCTCGCGCCCGATCGCGTCGGCCCGACGGCGGAACTCCGCCTCGTCCCTGCCCACCGCGACGACGAACGCCGCCGAGTACACGAGCGAGTCGGGGTCACGGTCGGCGTCGAGGCACGCGGCGCGCACGTTCTCGAACCGGTCGGGCAGGACGCCCGGGTCGGGGAACGCCGCGTTGAACTCGCTCGCGTACCGCGCCGCGAGCGCCGGGGTGCGCCGGGGACCGTGGCCGCCGACGATCACCGGGACGCGCTCCTGCGCGGGCTTCGGCAGGGCCGGGGAGTCCGTGAGCGCGTAGTGCTCGCCGCTGAACGAGAACGTCTCCCCGACCGGCGTCTCCCACAGCCCGGTGATCACCGCGAGCTGCTCCTCGAGGATCCCGAACCGCTTCTCCGGGAACGGGATGCCGTACGCCTCGTGCTCGCGCGCGAACCAGCCCGCGCCGAGCCCGAGCTCCACGCGACCGCCCGACATCTGGTCGACCTGCGCGACCTGGATCGCCAGCACGCCCGGGTGGCGGAACGTCGCCGACGACACGAGCGTGCCGAGCCGGATGCGGCTCGTCTCGCGGGCCAGGCCGGCGAGCGTCGTCCACGCGTCGGTCGGGCCGGGCAGCCCGTCGCCGTCGCCCATGACGAGGTAGTGGTCGGAGCGGAAGAAGGCGTCGAACCCGAGGTCCTCGGTGGCCTTCGCGACCGCGAGGAGGTCGTCGTAGGAGGCGCCCTGCTGGGGCTCGGTGAAGATGCGCAGGTCGATCTGGGTCATGCCGTCACCCTGCCACACCGGGCGACTGCCCCCGCCCGCAGGAGCCCCCGTCCCGCGAGGTAGAACGTCCGGTCGCGAGGTAGAACGCGCCGAGCTCTACCTCGCGACGCGATGTTCTACCTCGGCGAAGGCACCGGGCGGCGATGCAGTCAGTCGGCGAGCGGGACGAGGTCGAGCTCCTGGAACTCCGCGACCTCGGGCACCCAGCGGTCGGCGACGAACCCGCGGTGGTCCGGGTGGGCGTCGTACGCGGCGTACGCGGCGTCGTCGTCGAACACCATGGAGAACTGGAACGTCAGCGGGCTCTTGGCGCTCACCTGGCGCGAGACCGTGAAGTCCCGCACCCCCGGGATCGCGGTGAGCGTGCGGCGCGCGGTGCCGAGGAACTCGGCCTCCTCGGCGCTGCCGGCGGGGTGGACGAGGCGGAAGGCGACGGTGTGCTGGATCACGCCCCCACCCTAGGCTGGCGACCATGCGCGTGAGCACCGTGATCCTGCCGATCTACCCGTGGAGTGAGGGCCGCGACGTGTGGCGCGAGGCCGACGACCTCGGGTTCCACGCCGCCTACACGTACGACCACCTGTCGTGGCGGACCTTCCGCGACGGGCCGTGGTTCGGCGCCGTCCCGACGCTCGCCGCCGCGGCGGGCGCGACGGAGCGGGTACGCCTGGGCACGCTCGTGTCGTCGCCGAACTTCCGTGAGCCGGTGACGTTCGCGAAGGATGTCATGACGCTGGACGACCTGTCGGGCGGCCGGATCACGGTCGGTCTCGGTGCGGGCACGACCGGCTTCGACGCGGCGGTGCTCGGCGGAGAGCCGTGGTCCGCGCGCGAGCGGGCGGACCGTCTGCGCGACTTCACGGTCCTGCTGGACCGGCTGCTCACCGAGCCCGCCGTCACGCACGACGAGGGCCACTACCGCGCGCACGAGGCACGGACCATCCCCGGTCCGGTGCAGTCCCCGCGCGTGCCGTTCGCCATCGCCGCGACCGGCCCGCGCGGCCTGCGGCTCGCCGCGCGCTACGGCCAGGCGTGGGTGACGACGGGCGACGGCCGCCTGGGCGACGACGCGACCCCGGCGCAGTCCCGCGCGGCGGTCCGCGACCAGGTGGAGCGGCTGGAGGCCGCGTGCGCCGACGCCGGTCGCGACGCGGCGTCGGTCGAGCGGATCCTGCTCACCGGCTTCACGCCTGACCCCGCGCTCGCGTCGGTCGACGCGTTCGTCGAGACCGCGCGCGGGTACGCGGAGGCGGGGATCACGGAGATCGTCGTCCACCGGCCGATCCCCGGCACGCAGTTCGCCGCCGACCAGCGCGTCTTCGAGCAGATCGCGACCGACGGAGCGGCCCAGGTCGCCGGTCTCTGACCGTTCCGATCCCGCCCGGAGGCGAGCCACCGCCGTCGACCACGGCGCCGCGGTGACGGTGGTTCGCGGCCGGAGGGAACCTCGCCGGCCTCTGCTGCGTGAAAGAGGTGGGGCTGCTGTGACACAGGTCCGTACGGAGGGGCTCACGGTCCGTGACGCGAGGAGGCGACATGCGCAAGGCACCGGCGGGGTGGTACCCGGACGCACCGGGGTCGGGCAGCGAGCGCTGGTACGACGGCGCGGCGTGGACCGACCGCACCCGGACCCGCCGCGCGGCGGAGGGCGCCGGGCCGTGGCGGCGCGTCCTCGTCGTCGGGGCGGTCGTCGTGCTCGTCGTCGCGGCGCCGCTCCTGCTCGCCGTGCTCGACTGAGGCACCGCGACCCCGACACGGGCCGTCAGCCGAGCGGCCCCAGCACCCGGTACGTGACGTGCGTGACGAGCGACGCGGCGCGCACGGCGACGGTCTCGAGCGCGAGGGGCGGGACGCCGTCGAGCACGCGGTCCCCGTGCCCGAGGACCTGCGGCACGACGTGCAGCCGGAGCTCGTCGAGGAGCCCGGCCGAGAGCGCCTGGTTGATGGTCGCGGCGCCGCCGGCGACGGAGACGTCCCGGTCGCCCGCGGCCTCCCGCGCCTGCGCGACGGCGGACTCGATGCCGTCGGTCACGAAGAAGAACGTCGTCCCGCCCTCCATGACGAGCGGTTCGCGCGGGTGGTGCGTGAGCACGAACACGGGCCCGTGGTACGGCGGCTCCGGACCCCACCACCCGCGCCAGTCGAGGTCCCACTCGCCGCGGCCCGGGGTGAACATGTTGCGGCCCATGACGTACGCACCGGCGGCGAGGATCGCGTCGAGCTCCGCACGGTTCTCGTCAGCCGTCTCGAACATCCACCGATGCAGGTCCACGCCCTCTCCGAACGGGTGCTCCACCGTCTGGTCAGGCCGGGACGAGAACCCGTCCACCGACACCGCCACGTCGCACGTCACGTTCCCCATGCCGCCCTCACCCTCCGCGGTCGGCACGAGCCGCGACCGCCGTCGTCCACACCTGACGCCACCTCCGACCGCGCGCGCACCCGGAACTCATCGCACCCGCTATCTCGACGTGGCGGCCTCCTCGGTCGCGATGCGCAAGGCGGCGACGAGCTCGCGGTAGAGCTCGTCGGTCGCGAGGAGCTCGGCGTGCGTCCCGCGGGCGCGGACGCGTCCGTCCTCCATGACGAGGATGAGGTCGGCGTCGATCACGGTCGACAGGCGGTGCGCGATCGTCACGACGGCGCGGTCGCGCGCGAGGTCCTCGATGACGGCGTGCACGGCGGCCTCGGTGAGCCCGTCGACCTGCGCCGTCGCCTCGTCGAGCAACAGGACGTCGGGCGCGTGCAGGACGGCGCGCGCGAGGGCGACGCGCTGCCGCTCGCCGCCCGAGACGGTCGTCCCGACGAGGGACGTGTCGAGGCCCTCGGCGAGCGAGCGCACCTTGGCCTCGAGCCGGACCTTCGCGAGCGCGGCCCACATGGCCTCGTCGGTCGCACCGGGGTCGGAGAGGAGGAGGTTCTCGCGGATCGTCCCCGGCACGACGGGCGTCTCCTGCTCGACGTACGCGAAGCGGCGCCGGACGTCGTCGAACGTGAGGTCGTCGTAGGGCACGCCGTCGAGGAGGATCTGCCCGGACTCGGGCTGGAGGAACCGCAGCAGCAGGGAGAACGTCGTGGTCTTGCCCGCGCCCGACGGCCCGACGATCGCGACCTGCCCCCGGTGGGGCACGTCGAGGTCGAGGTCGCGGACGACGGGCTCGCCGCCGGGCAGGTAGCGCGCCGTGACGCCCCGCAGGGAGAGGCGCGGCGTCCCGGCAGCGGTCCCGTCCGTGCCCGACGTCGCGCCCGCCACGGCCTCCCGAGTCGCCTCCGCAGCGGCCGGGTCCAGCGCCGCGGCGCCCGCCCGGGCCGGCCGAGCGACGTCGTCGTCCTCCTCCGGCTCGATCGACTGGACCTCGCTGATGCGTCCCGCGGCGGCGATGCCGGCCTGGAGCTGCGTGACGTTCATGGTGAGGCCGGTGACGGGCTCGACGATCTGGAACGCGTAGAGGAGGAACGCGACGAGGCTCGACACCGCGAGCAGCCCCTCGTCGACGCGCCACGCGCCGAGCGCGAGGATGACGATGATCGCGAGCTGGATCCCGCCGCCCGCGATGGTCCACGCGACCGCCTCGGTCCGCACGGCCCGGACGCTGTGCCGCGCGGACGCCTGCGCGTCGTCGAGCACCCGCTCGATCTGGCGCCCCTCGGCGCGGCTGGCCTTGATGGTGCGGATCGCGCGGAGGCCGCCCTCGAGCGTGCCGCCGAGGCTGCCGAGCGACTCCTGCGCCTTCTCCTGCGCCTTCGCGATCCGCGGCATGAGCGCGCCGACGAGCACCGCGATGACGACGATCGCGCCGAGCGTCGTGCCGAGCAGCACGATGTCGAGCACGCCCATGAGGACGATCGTCCCGACGAGGGACACGGCGAAGTTGACGAGGTTGACGATGCTCGACGACGCGGCCTCCCGCAGCAGCACGGTGTCGGACGTGACGCGCGTGACGAGCTCGCCGGTCGGGCGCCCGGTGAGCGCACCGATCCGCGCGCGGAAGTAGCGCCGGACCATGGACGACCGCGCGTCGAGCACGACCCGCTCGGCGAGCGTGCCGAGCAGGATCCACTGCCACAGCCCGAGCACGAGGCCCACGACGAGCAGCCCGACGAGCGTGAGGACGGCCGGGGTCAGCGACTCTCCCGTCCCGAGGGTGTCGAGCACCCACTTGGTGACCATCGGCGTCGCGAGCGCCGCGGCGGTGGTGCCCAGCCCCAGGACGAGGCCGAGCAGGAGCGTGCGGCGGTGCGGTCGGACGAACTCCCCGAGCACCTTGAGCCGCGGGAGGAACGGGCCGGTGGGCGTGTCGGGCGTGGCGGGCGTCGTGGTCGGCGAGCCGGTGGCGTCAGTCGTGGGCATGGCGTCAACCATGGTTGACATCCTCTCTCGTGTCAACTGTGGTTGACGCGGGCGAAACACAGCAGCGGAACGGGCGTGCCCACTAGTGGAACATTCCTGTTCCACTAGTGGCAAGAGGTGTTCCACTGCGCGGAGGGCTATCGTGGGCCGCGTGACGGCACGAACCAGCGCGCGGGACGCCACCACCGCGCCGGCCCTCGCAGCGGCGCGCGACGGCGCGCCCGCGGAGAGCGGCACCCGCGCGCGCACGCGGCGCGCGATCCTCGACGCCGCGGTCGCCGTGCTCAGCACGGACAAGTCCGCGTCGCTCGGCGACGTCGCCCAGGCCGCGCAGGTGGGGCGCACGACGCTGCACCGCTACTTCCCCGAGCGGGCCGACCTCGTCGAGGCGATCGGGACCGAGGCCGTCGAGCGCACGCGCGCCGCGATCACCGCGGCCCGCCTCGACGACGGCGCCCCCGCGTCCGCGCTGCGCCGCCTCGCGTTCGAGTACTTCGACCTCGGCCCCTGGTACATGGTGCTGTTCAACGAGCTGTCCGGCGGCGAGCCCGAGTTCTGGGCGGAGTCCGACGCGGTGGAGGAGCCGGTGCGCGACCTCCTGCGCCGCGGCCAGGCGGACGGCGTGTTCGACGACCAGCTCAGCGTCGCGTGGCTCGTCCGCACGCTCTGGTGGATGCTCTTCAACGCGTGGGCGATGCACGACGAGGGCGAGGCGACGCGGGCCGACGCGCTGCGCATGGCCGTGCGCAGCATCGAGGGCGTGGCGCTCGCCCGCGAGGCCCGCCCGTGAGCACGGCCCCGACCCCGCGACCCGGCCTCGGCGAGCGCCTGCGGCGCTGGTGGCAGCGTGCCGACGAGGTGCGCACGGGCGTGCGCTGGGCGAGCGTGGGGACGGTCTTCGGCGGGATCGCCGTCGCGCTCGTGTGCCTCGTCCTCGTGCTGCGCGGCCGCGTCTGGGCGTGGTTCCCGCTCCTCGTCGCCGCCGCCGTCGCGCTGCGCGAGGTCCGCTACCTCCAGCGCGCCGCACGCGGCGGCCGACCCCGCTACCAGGAGAACGCGCCGCGCTGAGGTCCGAGCCGTGTGCGAGCCGACTCCGGACCGGTCCCGGACCTCGGTGGGCTCAGGCACGGGGGGAGGTCTCCCCATCGTGCGTGCTCGCCGGTCCGGCTAGCGTCGACGGCGACCACGCTCGCTCGAGGACACGACGAAGGACGCCCGATGTCAGGATTCTGGGGAAGCAGTCCCGCCGAGCTGCGCAACCTCGCCGCGCGCGCGACAGACGCCCGCGGACTGCTCGAGGACGCCCGCCACGTGCTCGACACGGCCGTGCGCGCCACGTCCTGGTCGGGTCCGGACGGCGACGCCTTCCGCACGTCGTGGGCTGAGGAGCTCGCACCCCGCCTGAGCGCCGCGGCGCTCGTCGTCGACCACCTCTCGACGACCCTTCGCCACAACGCCGCCCAGCAGGAGTCCTCGAGCGCACCGACCGGCCCCTCGGACGGGTGGGCGCTCCCGTCGATCCTTCGCGTCGGCTTTGCATCCCCGTTCGAGCTCGAGGTCTGCGCACCCTTCGACCCCGACAAGGGTCCTTCTCCCCAGCCTCTCGCTCGGCCGGACCTCGACGACATCGTGGCGCTGCCCGCGCCGGTGCCCGACGGCATCGGTCCCGTCCGCTCCCTGCCCGACCGCGCCCCCGTGCCCCCGGACCTCGACGGTATCCAGTCCCTGCCGGCACGAGTGCCTCCGGGGAGCATCCCGTCCCTCCCCGACCACGCGCCCCTCGATCTCGACGACATCCAGGCGCTCCCCGCGCACCTGGACCCGCCGGACGGCGCCTCGGAGCGGTTCTCCGAGTAGGCGGGTCATCCGGAGGTCGCACCCCGGTGGACCGCAGGATCCACCGGACGGGCGACGCGCCAGGGACGGGTCGACGGGAAGACTGGCGGCACGGCGTCGGGCAGCGGCGCCGGAGACCTCCGGAGGTGCTCCGCCCGTGACGACCCCGACTCCAGCCCGGGACGCTGCGTCCCGCGAGCAGCTCCCCGAGCCGTCCCCCCAGCAGTCCTCCGCCCGTGCGGCCGCGCGCGGCCTGCGCTTCACGGCGCGTCGCGGTGCCCGACGGCGCGAGGCCGACCCCGCGCAGCGCCCGGCCGTCCCGCCGGTCGAGCGGGCGAACGGCTGGCTCGTCGCGGTCGCGGTGCTCGGCGCCGCGGTCCTCTTCTCCGTCCTCGCGATGAACGCCTTCATGGGCGGCTGACGCCCCGCACGCCTCCCGCCGTCGTCGCCGTCACAGTCGCGGGTCGACGGGCTCCGACTCCAGCGCCAGCACCGCGAACACCGGCTCGTGGACGCGCCAGGTCGGCTCGCCGCGCGCCACCCGGTCCAGCGCCTCGAGGCCGAGCGCGTACTCCCGCAGCGCGAGGGACCGCTTGCGACCGAGCGACCGCTCGCGCAGCCGTTCGAGGTTGCGCTCCTCGGTGTACTCGGGGCCGTAGATGATGCGCAGGTACTCCCGGCCGCGGACCTTGAGCCCCGGCTGCACGAGCCCGCCGCCCTTCCCGGGAGCGCCCCGGCGCCGCACGAGGTTGGCGACCGGCTTGACCACCATGCCCTCGCCGCCGGCCGCCGTGAGCTCCTCCCACCAGGCCGTCCCCTCGGTGCGCGACGCGTCGTCGGCGAGGTCGACGACGACGCGCCGCGTCGTGCGGAACAGCGCCGGGTCCGCCGCGACGAGCCGGTCCGCGACGTCGAGGTGCCACAGGTGGTCTCGCTCGGCGTACGTCGTGCCGGGCGACTCCGCGGACCCGGCTCGCGCGGACGTCCCGCTCGCGAGCACCTGGAACGGCGCGACCTGCACGCCGCGCAGCGGGTCGGGCGCGGCGTCGCCGTCCACGGCCGCGCCCGTGTCCCAGCGGTAGCGCCGGTACGCCTCGACGAACAGCTCGGCGTCGGTCGACCGCCGCGCGGTCCGACGCCGGAGGTCGCCCACGTCGACGCCCCGCGCCTCCGCCGCGGCGAGGGCCGCCAGGGCCGCGGGCATGACCGCCCGTGCGGCCGCCCCGACGCTCGCGTACTGGTCGCGCAGGAGCTGGTCGGCCTTGAGCGACCACGGCAGCACCTCGGCGTCGAGCAGCACCCAGTCTGCGCCGAGAGCGTCCCACGTCCCGGCCGCGTCGAGGGCCGCGGCGACGCGCCCGAGCAGCAGCGCCGTCGTCGGCTCGTCGAAGAACGACCGCCCGGTGCGGGTGTGCACCGCGCCGGGCGCGTCGATCCCGAACCGCTCCGCGACGACGCGCGACCCGTCCGCCGTCCCCGAGTCGCGCGCGACGAGCAGCACCGCGCGCGACCCCATGTGCTTCTCCTCGCACACGACCCGGTCGACGCCGTCGCGCGCGTACGCGGCGAACGCGCCCTCGGGGTGCTCGAGCAGGCCGGGCAGGGTCGAGGTCGCGACCGGGCTCATGGTCGGCGGCAGGTACAGCAGCAGCCGCGGGTCGACGGCGAACCGGCTCATGACCTCCAGCGCCCCCGCCGCCTGCTCCTCGCCGACGGTCACGCGCCCGTGCGTCGCGGTCTCGACGGCGCGCCGCCCGAGCACGTCGGCGACGGAGAGCAGGTCGGGCCCGCGCACCGGCGCGCCGTCCGAGCGCTCCGGCAGGAACGGGCGCGCCGGCGCGTAGTACTCGCGCGCGGCCGGCACCTGCACGACCTCCTTCTCCGGGTAGCGCAGCGCGGACAGCCTCCCCCCGAACACGCACCCCGTGTCGAGGCACATCGTGTTGTTGACCCACTCGGCCTCGGGCGTCGGCGTGTGCCCGTACAGGACCATGGCGTGGCCGCGGTAGTCGTCCGCCCACGGGTAGCGCACGGGCAGGCCGAACTCGTCGGTCTCGCCCGTGGTGTCGCCGTAGAGCGCGAAGCTCCGCACCCGCCCGGACGCCCGGCCCTGGTAGGACTCCTTGAGTCCCGCGTGCGCGACCACGAGGCGCCCGTCGTCGAGCACGAGGTGGGAGACGAGGTCGCGGCAGAACTCCGCGACCTCGCGCCGGAACTCCTCGGGCTCCTCGGCGAGCTGCGCGAGCGTCGTCTCGAGGCCGTGGGAGACCTTGACGTCGCGCCCGCCGAGCGCGCGCACGAGCTTGTGCTCGTGGTTGCCCGGCACCCCGAGCGCGTGGCCCGCCCGGACCATGCCCATCGCGAGGCGCAGCACGCCCGGGGAGTCGGGGCCGCGGTCGACGAGGTCCCCGAGGAAGATCGCGCGACGGCCCGCGGGGTGCGCGGCGTCGACGGGCCGGCCCGCGTCGTCGCGCACGACGGCGTACCCCAGCTCGCCGAGGAGCGCCACGAGCTCGTCGAGACAGCCGTGCACGTCGCCGATCGCGTCGAACGGGCCGTGCTCGTCGCGACGGTCGGTGAGCAGCGGCGTGCGCACGACCCGCGCGGCCGCGACCTCCTCCTCCCCGCGCAGCACGTGCACGGTGCGGAACCCCTCGCGCTGCAGGCTCTTGAGCGACGACCGCAGCGCCGCGCGCTGCCGCGTCACGACGTGCGCGCCGAACCCGCGGTCCGCACGTGCCGCGTTGCGCTCGATCGCGACCTTCTCGGGCACGTCGAGGACGATCGCGACGGGCAGCACGTCGTGGGCGCGCGCGAGGGCGACGAGGGTCTTGCGGGCCTCGCGCTGCACGTTCGTCGCGTCGACGACGGTGAGCAGGTTCGCCTCGAGCCGCTTCGACACGATGGTCTCGAGCACCTCGAAGGCGGCCTTCGTGGCCGCCTGGTCGTTCTCGTCGTTCGACACGAGGCCGCGGCACACGTCCGACGACACCGTCTCGTACGGGCCGAAGTGCTCGCGCGCGAACGTCGACTTCCCCGAGCCGGAGACGCCGACGAGCACCACGAGGCTCGACGCGGGGACGCGCAGGTCGCGCGTCGGTCCCGCGCTCTCGGCCGCGTGCTCCGTCGTGTTCTCGGCCGCGGGCTCGCTCGTCCGCGATGTCGTCCGCTCGCTCATCGGGCCTCCTCCCCCTCGCGCGTGTCGGCTCCTGCCGCGGTCGGCACGTCGTGCACGACGGCCCCCTCCGGCACGAGCGTGAGGACCACCAGCTGCGTGGGCGCCCCGACGTCCGGCGCGAGCGGTCCGACGTCGCGGTGCTCGACCGCGTACCCGTACCGCTCCGCGGCGGCGCCCGCCCACGCGCGCAGCTCGGCGCGCGTCCACTCGAACCGGTGGTCGGGGTGCCGCACCCGGCTCCCGCCCGGCCCGTCGAGCAGGTTCGGGTAGTGCACGTTGTACTCCGCGTTGGGCGTCGTCACGACGACGGTGCGCGGCCGCGCGTGCCCCAGCACCGCGTGCGCCAGCGCGTCGAGGCGCGACGGGTCCACGTGCTCGACGACCTCCATGAGGACCGCGGCGTCGAACCCCGTGAGCCGGTCGTCGGTGTACGTGAGGGACGACTGGAGCAGGCGCACGCGCTCGCGCTCGGCGTCGCTCGCGTCGTGCAGGCGCAGCCGGGCGGCCGCGCGCTCGAGCTCGCGCGCGGAGACGTCGGTGCCGAGGACGCGCGTGAACGTCCGGTCGGCGGCGAGCCGGCGCAGGAGCATGCCCTCGCCGCAGCCGAGGTCGACGACGGTCCTCGCGCCGACCTCGTGCAGCACCCCGAGCACCGCGTCCGCGCGCTGCCGGGCGAGCGGCGGCTCCGGCACGTCCGCCCCGGGTGACGTCGCGCCGTCGGGCGAGACCTCGCCGTCGGGCTCGGCCACGTCCGCGGGCGCGGCGCCGTCGAGCGCGGCGAGGCGCGCCGTCGCGTCCTCGACGTAGCGGCGCTGGTGCGCGAGGTAGCGGCGCAGGATCCGCGCGCGCTCGGGGTGGTCGGCGAGCCAGCCGCCGCCCGCGCGCACGAGCTTGTCCACCTCGTCCGTGGACACCCAGTAGTGCTTCGCGTCGTCGAGCACGGGCAGCAGCACGTAGAGCTGCGCGAGCGCGTCGGCGAGCCGTCGCGTGCCGCGCAGGCGCAGGTCGACGTACCGCGAGGCGCCCCACGCCGGGACGGCCGGGTCGAGCGGCTCCGCGGTCGCGGTGACGCGCCAGCCCAGCGGCTCGAACAGCCGCCGCGCGAGGTCGGCCCCGCCCCGGCACGGCAGCGCGGGGACGTGCACGTCCAGCGGGAGCTGGACGTCGGGCAGCCCGGGCCGGGCGTCGCACCGGCCCGCCATCGCCGTCGCGAACACCTTGCCGAGCGCGACCGCGACCATCGACGACGCGGCGTAGGGCCGGTCGTTGACGTACTGCGCGAGGGCGAAGGCGTCGCCGCCACCGAAGCGCTTGTTCCGCACGATCCCGACCGGGTCGACCTCGAGCAGCAGCGCGACCTCGCACCGCGCCGCCGTCGCCTCGGGGTAGAACACGTGCGCGCGGCCCACGGGCAGGTCGAACACCTGGGCGCGGTCCGGGTGCTTGTGGAGCAGGAACCCGAGGTCGGTGGCGTCGTCGAGCGTCCCCGGGGACGCCGTCGCGGCGAGGGTCACGAGCATGGGCGCCATGGTGTCATCCGACGCCGGGCAGGGCACCGGGATTGTGGACGGCCACGCAGCCTGTGGACGGCCACCGTTTTCAGCCCCTCCGCCCATCGACGCGGGCGCTTCGGAGGTCTACCGTCGAACCACGGGCGCCGCTGCCCACGGCACGCGCCCGGCCAACGTCCAGCCGGCGGCCGCACGGGGTCGCCACGGCCGAGTGCGGGCCTTCGGGCCCGGGGGACGACCGCAGGGAGCGTCGGCGCTCGGCCGGAAGGGGCGCGCGAGCGGGACCGGTGTACCGTCCGGTGCATGACCGACGTCCGCAGCCGCACCCACGCCCAGGCCGTCGACGCAGCGATCGAGCTCTTCACCCGCAAGGGGTACGAGCAGACGACCGTCGAGGAGATCGCCGACGCCGCCCAGGTCAGCCGCGCCACCTTCTTCCGCCGCTACGGCTCCAAGGAGGACGTGGTCTTCGCGGACCACGAGCTCCTGCTCGACGAGGTCGTCGTCATGCTCGCCGCGACGCGGCCCGTGCCCGACGCGGAGGGCCGGCTCACGCCGGACCCCGCCGTCGACCCGTACGTCGAGGTCTGCCGCGCGGCGCGGCTCGTGTTCGACCACCACGTCGGGCAGCGGGAGACGTCGCTCGCGCGGTGGCAGCTCCTCCAGCAGGTGCCGGCGCTGCGCGACCGCGAGCTCGTCACGACGCACCGCTACGAGCGCGCCTTCACCGCGTACCTGCGCGACGCGCTCCCGCCGGACGAGCGCCGGTCGACCGCGTCCATCGCGTTCGCCGCGTCGGTCGTCGCCGTCCACAACGCGCTCCTGCGCCGGTGGCTGCGCTCCCCCGACCAGGACCTGCGCCCCCAGCTCGAGGAGGCGTTCGCGGACCTGCGCCGCGCCGCCGTCGGCCGGTACGCCGCGCCCGACGGCGCCGCCCAGGAGCGCAGCGGGGACGGCACGCCCACGGCGCGCCGCGTCGTCGTGACCGTGGTGGACGCCGACGCGGACGCGCAGGGCGTCGCGGACGACGTCGCGCGCGCCGTCCGCGACGCGCTCGCGTGACCGGCTGAGATCGGCAGCTTCTGCCGAGTTCGGTCATCGCGACTGCCGACCTCGGTCGGATGTGCCGATGTCGCGTATCGAGTGACCGGTCGGCGCGGCGTCGGGGAATGCGCCGGTAGCATCAGCGGTTGCAGAACGCAGTACGCACGAACGTGCTCCGGGGTCGGTGCAATTCCGAGCCGGCGGTGACAGTCCGCGACCCGCGCCCACGCGCGGTTGACCTGGTGGAACTCCAGGACCGACGGTGACAGTCCGGATGGGAGGAAGCACGTGCGGCGCGGCCTTCCTCGGCCGGGCTCTCGCGAGCCCGCGCGACGGGGCGCGGCCTCGCCGTGGTGAGCGACGTCGTCGGGCCCTCGTGGTCCGGCCCCGCCGCCCCCTCACCCCGGAGCACGCGTGCCCGGGAGGACGAGGACATCCGATGGACCTGATCCACGCGCTGTTCGACGCGCAGCTGACGATCGGCGACCAGCACCTGCTGTGGCGCGAGATCGTGGGCAACGGGTTCGGCCTGGCGTCGGCGCTGGGCGGCATGCGGCGCAAGGTGTGGGCGTGGCCGGTGGGCATCGTCGGCAACCTGCTGCTGCTCACGGTGTTCCTCGGCGCGGTCTTCGCGACGCCCAACCCCGTCAACCTGCTCGGCCAGGCCGGGCGGCAGGTCATGTTCGTCGTCGTGTCGGTGTACGGGTGGGTGCAGTGGCGCCGGACCCAGGCCCGGCTCGGCGAGACCGACGCCGACAGCCACGGCGTCGCCGTCGTGCCGCGCTGGGCGTCGTGGCGCCAGCGCGCGTTCCTCCTCGTCGCGCTCGTCGGCGGGACGGCGCTGCTCACGCCCCTGTTCCGGGCGCTCGAGTCGTACGAGCCCGTCTGGGCCGACGCGTGGATCTTCATGGGCTCGCTGCTCGCGACGTACGGCATGGCCAAGGGTTGGGTCGAGTTCTGGCTGATCTGGGTCGCGGTGGACGTCGTGGGCGTGCCGCTGCTCGTCTCGGCCGGGTTCTACGCGTCCGCGTTCATGTACGTGTTCTACGGCGCGTTCACGCTCGTCGGGTTCTTCGTGTGGTGGCGCGTCAACCGGCGCGCGACGGCCGAGGCCGAGGCGGCAGGCGCGCCCGCCTGACCCGGGTGCCTGCGGCCGGGGCAGCCGCGGGTCAGTCCTCGAACAGCATCCGGTCCGACGGCGCGGCGCGGCTCGCGCGCAGCGCCGGGTCCGTGCACAGCGCCTCGACGAGCGCGTCGCTCCCGCCCACGTAGGTCGCGGCGGCGTCGATCTCGGTCCCGACGAACCACGACCGGTCCTCGGGCCACCACAGGTTGGGCGGCTGCTCGTGGTCGCGGAACGCGCCGACGTCGGCGAGGGTGCCCGTCCACAGGTGGTACTCGCGGTGCGGGAGCAGGAGCATCGGCGCGGCCGGGCGCTCGACGAGCGTCGGCGCGAGGTGCTCCCACGCCTCGGCGACCGCGCGCTCGATCTCCTCGGGGGTCGGCCGCGGCTCGTCCTCGGGCCACCCGACGAGCGGCGCGACGCCCGAGCTCGCGCGCGGGTCGGTGCCGTGGTCGTAGAGGAACGCGTGGCCCGTCCACAGGGCGAGGTGCACCGCCTGGTCGCCCGTGAAGGGTGCGAGCGCCGCGGCCAGGGCGTCGGTCCGCGTCGCGAGCGTGACGTCGTCGTCCCAGCCCGGGTGCGGGACGCACGCGTACGCCGCGTAGCCGCGCGGGACCGTGCCGTCGACGCGCGGGCCGAACTCCCCGAGGCGCGGCGCGATCCACGCGCCCGCGGAGGCGTCGTCGTCCCAGGTCACCCGGTCGGCCGTCGTCGTCACGCGCGCACCCTACGACGACGGGAGCGCGCCGCTGAGCCCGATCTCGTTGCCGTCGGGGTCGCGGAACACGGTCTTCACGACCCCGCCGTCGTAGGTCTCGCGGCGGTCCGGCTCGATGCCCCGGCCCGACGCCGCGGCGAGGAACGCGTCGACGTCGTCGCGGAACACCGTGACGACGCCGTGGCCGGCGTGCTCGGGCACCTGCTCGACGACGAGCCACCGGTGCTCGGCGAGCTCCCACACGGACTCGGTGGGCGTCGCGACGAACGTCGGGTCCGACCCGAGCAGGCGCACGTACCAGTCGCGCGCGGGGTCGTGGTCGCGCACGTGCATCGTCACGAACAGGTCGAGTGCCATCTCTCGACGGTAGGACGGAGGTCGCGAGATCGCACGGCGCCGTGGATCCGGTGCGATACGCCGTCTCAGATTGACTGATACCGGGTATCGCTGCACTATGGGAGAGACCGCCGCCGACGCCGGGCCCGCACCCGGGAACCCGCGCCGGAGCCGGTCGCGCACGACCGACCCCAGCCGCCCTCCCAGGGGAGCACCGATGCCCACCACCCCGATCATGCCCGGAGTCACCGAGCCCACCTACGACCTCGCGACCCCGCTCGACCTCGACTACGCCGGCGCGTTCGCCGACGCGACCGAGGAGGACCGCGCCCACCAGCAGCGCGTCCGGCAGTTCGTCCAGGACGAGGTGCTCCCGGTTATCGACGACTACTGGGAGCGCGCCGAGGTCCCGTTCGACCTCGTCAAGCGCATGGGCGAGCTCGACCTCCTGCGCGACGGCGTCGACGTCGAGGGCCGCCCGCGCGTGAGCCTGCTCGGCGCGGGCCTCGCCGCGATGGAGATGTCGCGCGGCGACGGCTCCGTCGCGACGATCTGCGGCGTCCAGGGCGGTCTCGCGCTGCGCAGCATCCAGATGCTCGGCTCCGGCGAGCAGCGGGCGAGGTACGCCGAGCCCATGGCGCGCGGGGAGATCCTCGGCGCGTTCGCGCTCACCGAGCCCACCCACGGCTCGGACTCCGTCTCGCTCGAGACGACGGCGCGCAAGGAGACGCGCGACGGCGTCGAGGGCTACGTGCTGAACGGCGAGAAGAAGTGGATCGGCAACGGGTCGTCGGGGCACATCACGGTCGTGTGGGCGCGGCTGGTCGGCGACGCCGAGGACGGAGCCGACAACCAGGTCCACGGGTTCGTCGTGCCGCAGGACACCCCCGGCTACACGGGCACGACCATCACCGGCAAGGTGTCGCTCCGCGCGATCTGGCAGGCGCACGTCGTGCTCGACGACGTGTTCGTCCCCGCCGAGAACGCCCTGCCGGGCGCGCGGTCGTTCAAGGACACCTCGCGCGTGCTCTTCGCGACACGCCTCGGGGTGGCGTGGGCCGCCGTCGGGCACGCGGTGGCCTGCTACGAGGCCGCGGTCGCGTACGCGACGCAGCGCGTCCAGTTCGGGCGCCCGCTCGCCGCGAACCAGATGGTCCAGGAGCGCCTCACCAAGATGCTCTCGACGATCACGCAGCTCCAGCTCCTCGTCGCGCAGATGACGCGCCTCGACGAGGCGGGGACGCTCACCGGCCCGCAGGCGTCGCTCGCCAAGTACACGTGCACGCGCGGGGCCCGTGAGGTCGCGGCGAGCGCGCGCGACCTCCTCGGCGGCAACGGGATCCTGCTCCAGAACCGCGTCGCGCGGCACTTCGCCGACATCGAGGCCCTGCACACGTACGAGGGCACCGAGTCAGTCCAGGCGCTCATCGTCGGGCGCGACATCACGGGCGTCTCCGCGTTCGTCTGACGGTCCCGAGGGCGCACGCCCTCCCCCTGCTCCCCGGCGCCGCTCGCCCCTCCTCGCGGCGCCGGGGCTCCTTCCTGTTCGCCCCGTCTCCTCGCCCTCCCCGGATCGGAGTCCCATGAGCACCGCCGTCAGCCCCCTGCCCGACGTCGCCGCCGTCACCCCCGAGGACGAGGTCACCCCGGTCCTCCTGCACGGCGCGCGCACCCCGTTCGCGCGCTTCCGCGGTGCGCTCGCCTCGCTCTCGGCCGCCGAGCTCGGCGCGCACGCGATCCGGGGCGCGCTCGCGGCCGCGGGCGTCGCGCCCGAACAGGTCGACACGGTGATCGTCGGGCAGGTCGTGCAGGCGGGCGCCAAGCAGGGCCCCGCGCGCCAGGCCGCGATCCTCGCGGGCCTCGGCTGGGACGTGCCCACCGTGACGATCAACAAGCTGTGCCTCTCGGGCCTCACCGCGATCATCGACGCGGCCCGGCTGGTCCGCACGGGCGAGGCGAGCGTCGTCGTCGCGGGCGGCCAGGAGTCCATGACGAACGCCCCGCACCTCGTCGTCGGGTCGCGCGCCGGGTTCGCGTTCGGGGACGTGACGATGGCCGACTCCCTCACGCACGACGGCCTCAACGACCCGTTCAGCGGCGAGGTCATGGGCGAGCTCACCGACCGCGGCTGCGCGACGCGCGGCATCGGCCGCCCCGAGCAGGACGCGTTCGCGCTGCGCTCGCACCAGCGGGCCGCCGTGGCGCGCGACGCCGGGCGGCTCGCCGAGGAGATCGCCCCCGTCGAGGTGCCGCAGCGGCGGGGCGAGCCGGTCGTCGTCGAGCACGACGAGGGCGTGCGCGCCGACACGACGCTCGAGGCCCTGGAGCGGCTGCGCCCGGCCTTCGTGCAGGACGGGACCATCACCGCCGGGTCGAGCTCGCCGCTGTCCGACGGCGCGGCGGCGGTCGTCGTCGCGAGCCGCGCCTTCGCGAAGCGCAACGGGCTGCCCTGGCTCGCCGAGATCGGGGCCGCCGGCCAGGTCGCCGGGCCCGACAACTCGCTGCACTCCCAGCCCGCGCGCGCCATCGAGGCGGCCGTGCAGCGCGAGGGCGTCGCCGCGGCGGACCTCGACCTCGTGGAGATCAACGAGGCGTTCGCCGCGGTCGCGCTGCAGTCGGTCGCCGACCTCGGCATCGACGCGGACGTCGTCAACGCCGACGGCGGCGCCATCGCGCTCGGCCACCCCGTCGGCGCATCCGGCGCCCGCCTCGCGCTGCACCTCGCGCTCGCGCTGAAGCGCCGTGGCGGCGGCGTCGGCGCGGCGGCGCTGTGCGGTGGCGGCGGTCAGGGCGACGCGCTGATCTTGCGCGCCTGACGCCCTCGTCGGGCACGCAAGACCCCGCCGCACGCGCTTGCCCGAGCGAACCACCCGACCCTGGTGCACGATGCTGCACCAGGGTCGGCGCGTTCCGGTCGCCGCGGTGTGACGCAGATCGCGCCGAGGTCGGCCGGAACCGCGTCATGGATCGCGTCGCGCGCGGTCTCTCTCCCTGGAACCACCCCGACGAGAGGACCGCCATGACCACCGTGACCGAGGCAGCCCGCCGCACCGCGAGCCGCGCGCGGCACTCGCACCTGTCCGCCGCCGCCGTCGTGCTCGTCGGCCTCGTCGCCGGTTTCGCCGCGGCGCCCTACCTGCTGGGCTGACCCGGACCGCCGTCCGGCGGGCGCTCGCCGCGGAACGAGTCGACGAACCCCCAGACCGCGCTCCCGACCCCATTGAGGCAGAGGATCGAGACCAGGGTCAGCATCAGGGCCTCGGCGACGTCGCCCGCGAGCCAGGCCTGGACCGCGCCCGCCACGACGAAGGGGCCGACCAGAGCGCACAGCACCAGCACCGCGACGGCCCACCAGCGGCGTCGTCGCTGGTCGCGCGGCGGCTTCGAGAGCCCGTAGTGATACAGCGCCACGCCCGGAGCCTACGGCTCGACGGCAGGGTCGTGAGCGTCCGCCAGCCGCTCCTCGAGGCGGTCGAGCAGCGGGACCTGGCCCGCGACGACGAGGCCGCGAGCCCGTGCGAGCGGGAACCAGCCGGCCCGGTCGAGCTCGGGGAACTCCTGCATCCGCCCGGAGCGCGGCGGCCACTCCAGCGCGAACGTGTTGCTGGAGATCGCCGCGACGTCGAGGTCCGCCTCGCGTGCCCACGCCGCGACGAGCTTCCCCGCACGCTGACGCACGGTGCCGAGGTCGAGGTCGGGCGACTCCGCCGCCGGGGCCGGGACGCCGAGCTCCTCCGCGAACTCGCGCAGCGCCGCGGCGTGACCGTCCTCGCCGGGCTCCACCTCGCCCTTGGGGATCGTCCAGCCGCCCGCGTCCTTGCGCGCCCACAGCGGTCCGCCCATGTGCCCGAGGAGCACCTCGACGACGTCGTCACGGAACCGGTAGAGCACGAGCCCTGCTGACTGCTTCACCCCTCCTTCCTACACAGCCGACGGCGGGACGGCCCGTCGGGGCCGTGCCCCGGGTTTCATCGTGGGCGGGTCGTGGTCCTGGGTGGGGGCGGGTCGTGGTCCTGGGTGGGGGCGGATCGGGCTCCTTGCCCGGCGTGGTCCTGGGTGGAGGCGAGGGCCGGGCTCCTTGCCCGCCGCGGGCCTGTGGGTGGCCGCGCGTAGCGTCGGTCGCCTCAGGACCAGACCGCAGGAGGGACGACCATGACCACGCCGAGCGTCACGCACCTCAACCCAGCCGGGCTGCACCGCAACCCGGCCTTCTCCCAGGGCACGATCGTCGAGACCGGCCGCACGCTCTACGTCGGCGGCCAGAACGGGACCGACGCCGAGGGCGCGATCGTCGAGGGCGGCATCGCGGCCCAGACCGCGCAGGCGCTGCGCAACGTCCTCGCCGTGCTGGCGGAAGCGGGCGCGGGGCCGCAGGACGTCGCGCGGCTCGCCGTCTACCTCGACCCCGAGGCCGACCTCATGGCGGGCTTCGCCGCCGTCGGCGAGGTCTGGGGTCCGCACCCCGCGGCGGTGACGGTCCTCCGGGTGGGGATCGGCCGGCCCGGTGCTCTCGTCGAGATCGAGGCGGTCGCGGCCCTGCCCGCCTGAGCCGCTCGGGCTGACACCCCTCTCCACGGGCGTGCGGCAATAGCCCCGCCGACGATCGGGCCGTCGGTACGGACCGCCCCCCTCTCCACGGGCGTACGGCCGTAGCCCCGGCTACCGTCCGGGGGTGCCCGCCGACCCTGCCCTGCGCCGCTCGCTCGGGCGTGCCAGGAGGCGCGCGCTGGGGAGAGCCGCGGCGTACGGGATCGCGGCCTCCGTCCCGGTGCTCGTGCTCGCGTGGCTCGTGCGCGCGGAGTCGGGGCTCGTCGTCGGGGCCGACCGCGCCGCCGTCGCCGCGGCGACCGGGTTCACCGGCGAGCGGCCCGCGTTCGAGCGCACCCTGCTCGTGGGGCAGGAGGTGCTCGCCGCGCGGTGGATGAACCTCGCCGCGATGGGCGTGTGCCTCTGGGCGTGGCGACGCCACGGCCTCGGGACGCGGGCAGCCTGGGCGGCCGGGACGATCTGGGGCGCGTGGGCGCTCGGGCTCGGCGCGAAGGAGCTCGTCGATCGCGCGCGTCCCGTCGTCGAGGACGCGGTGACCGTCGTGCCCGGGTCCAGCTTCCCCTCCGGGCACGCGATGAACGCAGCCGCCGTCGGGGTGAGCCTCACGGTGCTCGTCTGGCCGCTGCTCGGCCGTCGTGGCCGCGTCGCCGTCGTCGGCGGTGCGACCGCGCTGGCGCTCGTCACCGCGGCCGACCGCGTGCTGCTCGGCGCGCACTACCCGTCCGACGTCGTCGGCGGCATCCTCTTCGGCGGCGCCGTCGCGGGGGCGTCCGCCGTCGGCTACCACGGGTGGACGTCCGCCCGGTCCGCCCGCTCTTCCGGCTCCGCTCCCAGGAACGAGGTCTGATGCATCCCTTCGTGCACCGCTACGAGCTCGACACGACCCGACCCACCGCGAAGGAGGTGCTGCGCGACGTCGGGCTCCGGGCCTTCCTCCCCGGCGCGGTCCTGTGGGTCCTCATCGTCGCGACCGGTTTCCTCGTGACCGGTCCGCTGGGCGACCTGCCCGGCGAGGTCGGGGTGAACCGGTGGCTCGAGCAGCGGCGCACGCCCTTCTGGGACACCGTGACCGACCTGTTCTCGCTGATCGGGACCACCGAGTTCATCATCGGCGGGACGGTGCTCACCATCGCGCTCGTCTGGTGGCGCACGCGGCAGTGGTGGTTCGCCGTCGTGCCCGCGCTCGCCGTCGCGCTCCAGGCGCTGATCTTCCTCACGTCGTCGATCGTCGTCGGGCGCGAGCGCCCCGACGTCTCGCGGCTCGACGAGGCGCCGCCCACGTCGAGCTTCCCCTCCGGCCACACCGGCGCGTCCGCGGCGTTCTACCTGACCCTCGCCCTGCTCGCGCAGCGCATCGCCCACCCCGTCCTGCGCGTCGTCGTCACGATCTTGTGCTGCCTCGTGCCGCTCGCGGTGGGCCTGTCCCGCCTCTACCGCGGCGCTCACGGCCCAGCCGACGTGGTGGTGGGCCTGATCAACGGCATCGTCTGCTGCATCCTCGCCTGGAACTACCTGCGCCGCGACGCCCGCGCGCAGCGCTGAGGGCGACGCCCACCGCGCGAGGTAGAGGCCTGGCCAGACGAGGTAGACGCCTGGTCGCGCGAAGTAGAGGCCCGGTCGCCCGAGGTAGAGGCCCGGTCGCCCGAGGTAGAGGGCTGGTCCGCGAGGTAGAGGCATGGTCGGCCGAGGTAGAGGCATGGTCCCGCGAGGTAGCGGCCTGGTCGGTGCGCCTGTCTCCGAACGACGACGGCGGGCCCGGTCCTGAGACCGGGCCCGCCGTCGTCGTGCGGTGGTCGTCCGGGCGATGCGCGCGCCCGGACGACCCGTCAGATCACGCGCAGAGACCCACCGGGTCCCACGAGCCCCACGTCACGGACCCGGGCAGCTCGCGCTGGGTCCACCACTGGGCCGTGTAGTTGACCCCGGCGCGGGACACGGTCTGCCCGCCGGTGTAGACGGCCTCGCGCGACCATGCCGGGGCGCAGTCCGCGACCTCGACCTCGGGCGCCGTGCCGCAGGGACCGATCTTCTTCCAGACGTTGGACGCGCCCGGCTCCTGGTTACGGGTCCACCACTGGGCCTTGTACTCCGAGCCCTCGTGCGAGACGACCTCGCCACCGGTGTAGACGCCCGTGCCGTACCAGGGCACCGCGCACTCGTCGGCCACGCCGGGACCGGGGGTCGCCGCGCGGAACGTCGAGCCCAGCGCGTCACCCAGCTCGTTGCGGTAGTCGCCCGAGAGGTCCCACCACATCGCGCCGCCGTAGCCCTGCGTCGCGACGAACTCGGCCTTCGCCGTCACGGACGCCGGGTCGTCGTAGCTCCACCACTGGTCGCCGTCGTAGAGCCAGCTCGCGCCGATCTCCGGGTCGAAGTACTGCTCGCCGTCGAACGACCGCAGCTCGGCGTACGTCTTGGTACCGACGTAGCCCGCGGCGGGCTGCCAGCCCTGCGAGCCGTCCTCGACGCCGTACCAGCCGTGGCCGTACGCCGCGAGGCCCGCGTTGACCTGCGACGGGTCGGCGCCCGCGTTGACGTACATGCCGAGCGCGCCGTCGAGCCCGAGACCCCAGTTCTGCGTGCCGTCGGGGTGCAGGTTGCCCTGGTGGCCCGTCTGGTTCGGCACCCAGCCGCCGTGGAAGTCGTAGCCCTGGACGTTGAGGAAGTCCACGACGGCGAACAGGCGCGGGTCGAGCCAGCCGCCCTGGCCCGCGTTCCAGCCACCCGCCGGCGCGAACGCCGTGAGGAGGTAGTCCTCGCCGTTCGCCGCGCCGCGCGCGTCGAGCGCGGTGCGGAACTCCTCCATGAGGAGCAGGAAGTTCTCCTTGTCCTCGGGGCGGGCGTTCGCCGTCTCCCCGCCCGTGACCGGCCACTCCCAGTCGATGTCGATGCCGTCGAAGATGCCGGCCGCGGCGCCCGGGCCGCCCTTGCCGTCGACGACCGGCAGGTTGCCGTCGATGTACAGGTCGAGGCACGAGTCGACGAGCGCGGTGCGGCCCTCGGCCGTGGACGCCGCCTCGGAGAAGTTGTCGGACCAGGTCCAGCCGCCGAGCGAGATGAGGATCTTGGTGTCGGGGCTGACGGCCTTCAGCTTCTTGAGCTGGTTGAAGTTGCCGGCGAGCTTCTGGCCGGGCTTGTCGGCCTTGCCGTCGACGGAGTCCTTGGCCGCGACCTCCGCGACGAAGTCGTTGAGGGGGTCGCCCTCGCCGGGGACGTCGGCGATGTCGCACACGAGGTCGGTCGTGACGTTGCCGAAGGCGTAGTTGATGTGCGTGAGGTCCTCGATCGCGCCGGTGCGGACGAGGTCGGCCACGTGGAAGTCGCGGGTCACGCGCGAGTCGGCCATGACGTAGCCGACGCTGCGGAACCCGTTGATGTCCGACGGCCCGGCGACGGAGGCCGCCGGCTTCGCCGTGGGCTGCGACGCCGCCACCGCGGGCGACGCGAAGGTGGCCACGGTCAGGGCGAGCGCCCCGACGACGGCGGTGGCGGCGACCACGCGCGAGCGGGCGGTCGGTGCGGGCGAGGTCTTGGCGAGCGAGCGGCCCGAGGAGGCCGCGCTGGGTGTCGATCGATCGTTCATGAAGGCCTCGTTGCTCTTCGGCCCGGGCTGGGGATCCCGGGATTTGTTCGGTCTCCTGCAACTTACCTGGACAGGAGGTGTTTACGCCAGGGTCCGAACGAAAATCGCCCGCTCGTGGGCGTTTCTGTCGGACGGTCGACCCGCGGCCCGTGGACGCCCGTCCAGGAGCAGGCGTGTGCCGGCTCCGCGCGGGGCCGGTCGCACGCTCCCCCGTCGCCGTCCGCCGAGACGTCCTAGCCTGGAAGCGGCCCGTACTTCTCATGCGACGCACGCGACGAGGGAGTGACTGCGGTGAGGCAGGAGCGGAGCGACATCCAGACCGGCGAGACGAGAGCAGGGGCTGGCGCGGTCCCGACGGGCACGACCGCGAAGGTCGCGGTGGTGGGCGCCGGGTCGGTGGGCGCGACCCTCGCGTACGCCGTCCTGATCCGTGGGGCGGCGCGGGAGGTGGTCCTGTACGACGTCGACACGGCCAAGGTCCGCGCCCAGGCGCTCGACCTCGCCCACGGCATCCAGTTCATGCCCATGGCGCGCGTCGAGGGCTCCGACGACGTCGCGGTCTGCGCGGACGCGGACGTCGTCGTCGTCACCGCGGGGGCCAAGCAGCAACCCGGGCAGACGCGCATCGACCTCGCCGCCCGGACCGTCGGCCTGGCGCGCACGCTCATGCCCCAGCTCGTCGAGGTAGCTCCCCACGCCGTCTACCTCATGGTCACCAACCCCGTGGACGTCGTCACCTACGCCGCCCTGAAGTACTCCGGACTGCCGCGCGCGCAGGTCCTCGGCTCCGGCGCGGTGCTGGACTCGTCACGGTTCCGGTATCTCGTCGCCGACCACGTCGGCGTGGCCGTGCAGAACGTGCACGCCTACGTCGCCGGCGAGCACGGTGACACCGCCGTGCCCCTGTGGTCGTCCGCGACGATCGGCGGCGTGCCGCTCCTGGACCTCGACCCGTTCGACGGCCGGGAGCCGCTGACCGAGGAGGTGCGCCGGGCCATCGCGCACGACGTCGTCCACTCCGCCTACGACATCATCGCCGGCAAGGGCGCCACCGCCTACGCGATCGGCCTCGCCGCCTCCCGCGTCGTCGAGGCGATCACCAACGACGAGCACCGCGTCATGCCGGTCTCCTCGCTCCTGAACGGTTACCGAGGCCTCGACGACGTGTGCCTCTCCGTCCCGACCATGGTCAGCCACGACGGCGCCGGGACCCTGCTGCCGACACCCTTGTCCGACGCCGAGCTCACCGCGCTGCACCAGTCCGCCGACGCGCTGCGCGCCGCAGCGAGGCAGGTCGGGCTCTGAGGACACTCACCGGCTCCGGCGGGGAAGTCCTCACCGTTCACGCGAGGCCGGGACGAACGAAGAGCCCCAGCCGCAAAATTCCGCGGATGAGGCTCTTCGGGTGGCGGTAGCGGTGGGATTTGAACCCACGGTGGACTTTCACCCACACACGCTTTCGAGGCGTGCTCCTTAGGCCGCTCGGACACGCTACCTTCGCCGGGAAACCCGGCCCAGGAAGGATACCTGGTCAGACCCCCGGACACCGAATCGGCCGGTCACGCCGCCCGATCTGACGCCCGGGAGCCCACCATCACGACCCGCCGAGCGCGTCCGCGAACAGCGGCGTGACGTTGTCGATCGCGTAGATCACGGCCGTGGGCGTGCCGAGCGAGAAGGCGTTGGAGAGGTCCTTGTCGTCGAACACGACGTAGCGACCGTCGGCGACGGAGGGCACGGTCTGGAAGATCGGCAGGGCCTCGACATCGGCGGCGGTGAAGCCGATGGGCTGGATGACGGTGAGGTCGGCGTCGAGCAGGTCGACGTTCTCGGTACCGAGGTTCGCGGAGAACTCCTCGCCGGCGGCCTCGTCGATCTCGGGCTTGGTCTCGAACCCGAGGCCCTGCATGAACTCGCCGCGGCTGGACGTCGAGACGTAGGCGCCGAAGCCCTCGGCCCAGTACGACCCGATGACGGCGGTCTTGCCCGCGAACTCGGGGTGCTCGTCGCGCGCGGCGGCGAACGCGTCGTCGACCTCGGCGAGCAGCTCGTCGCCGGCCTCGCTGCGCCCGAGCGCGGCGGCGATCATGCCGACCTGGTCCTCCATGGGCGTGAGGTACGCCTCGCCGCCCTCGGGGATCGCGACGGTCGGGGCGATCTCGGAGAGCCGCTGGTACCGCTCGGGGTCGCCCGACGACTTCACGTCGAGGATGACGTCGGGGTCGAGCACGGCGATCTGCTCGTACGAGGGTTCGAGCGTCCCGATGATCTCGGGCGACTCGTCGTACGCGCCGTCGAGCCACGGGCCGACGCCGTCGCCGCCGAACGCGAGCCAGTCGCTCGCCCCGACGGGCTGGACGCCGAGCGCGAGCGCCGTCTCGGCGTCGCCCCAGCCGAGGGCGACGACGCGCTCCGGCTCCTCGGGGACCTCGACGTCCCCGAACGCGGTGGGGATCGTCACGGGGAAGGCGTCCGCGGCGCCGTCGGCGCTCGGGCTGCCCGACGGCGCGGCGTCGCCCGAGTCGTCCCCGGACGAGCACGCGGCGAGCGCGAGGACGGCGAGCGCGGACGTCGCCGCGAGCGCGCGGCGCAGGGTGGTGCGGTGCATGGGACTCCTCAGTCCTCGAAGATCTGGCCGACGGGCTCGCGCTTCTCCGCCTGGAAGCGGTCCTCCGCGCGGCCGTAGGCCCAGTAGCCGGAGAGCGACAGGTCGGCGCGGGGGACGCCGCGCTCGGCGAACACGCGGCGCAGGGCCTTCATGGCCTCGCGCTCGCCGTGCGCGAAGACGTGCACGCGGCCCTCGCGCCACGCGAGGTCGGCGACGGCGTCGGGCAGGAGCGTCGTCGTCCCGGCGGGCGCGTCGCCGCGCAGCACCCAGGTGACCTCGACGCCGTCGGGCGCCTCGAGCGGGAGCCGGTCCGCCTCGGTGCCGACCTCCAGCACGGCGTGCCCGACGGCGTCGCGCGGCATGGCCTCGAGCGCGGCGGCGATCGCGGGGAGCGCGGAGTCGTCGCCCGCGAGCAGGTGCCAGTCGGCGTCGGGGTCGGGCGCGTACCCGCCGCCGGGGCCGGAGAGGACGATGCGGTCGCCGGGCTTCGCGCGCGCGGCCCACGGCCCGGCGAGGCCCTCGTCGCCGTGCACGACGAAGTCGATCGCGAGGCGCTGCGCCGCCTCGTCGACCCAGCGCACCGTGTATGTGCGGGTCACGGGCAGGTCCTCGGGCGCGAGCGTCTCGCGCAGCGCCGCGACGTCGTAGGGCGGCTCCAGCCCGAGCTCGGGCTTGGCGAGGATGATCTTGACGTACTTGTCGGTGTGCTCGTTCGTGGTGAACGCGGCGAACCCCTCGCCCCCTGCCACGACCCGCACGAGGTGCGGGGAGAGCCACGCGGTCTCGAGGACCTCGAGGACGGTCTGGGGGCGGGCGCGCCGCGGCGCGGGCGCGGTGGTGGTCGACATGACAACCTCTCGTCGGTGACTTAGGTGAGGCTAACATCACGGCTCGTGCCCTCGCCGTGACCCCGGTCACGAGGCCGCGAGCGCCGCGGCGGCCCGCGTGACCTCGACGCGATGCCCCGCGGAACGGGACTCATACACGCGGCCTGTGCCCTCCACAGCGACCGCACAGGCTCCTCCGGCGGAATGGGAACGTCCTCGACCACGGCGCCCAGCGCCCCGGCACCCGGAGGCCTCGTGTCCCAGCCCGTCCTGTACCTCGTCGACCTCGTCGCGGTCACCGTCCTCGCGTTCGGCCTCTACTTCCCGCGTCACCGGCGACGCGACCTCGTGGTCGCGTACCTCGGCGTCAACGTGGGGGTGCTCGCGGTCGCGGCGACTCTCGCGACGAGCAGCGTGGGCGCCGGGCTGGGGCTCGGGCTCTTCGGGGTCCTGTCGATCATCCGGCTCCGCTCGACCGAGCTGTCCCAGACCGAGGTCGCCTACTACTTCGCTGCTCTCGCGCTGGGCCTCCTCGGCGGCCTCGGCGCGACGACCGGTTGGCTGTCCCTCGCGGGCACGGCGCTCGTCGTCGGCGTGATGGCCGTCGTCGACCACCCGCGGGTCCTGCGCCGCGCGCAGAGCCAGAGCGTCGTCGTCGACCGCGCCCTCACCGACCGCGCCGAGCTCACCCGCCACCTGGAGGAGCTGCTCGGCGCCGAGGTCCGCGGGGTGAGCGTCCAGCGCCTCGACCTCGTCAACGACACCACCTGGGTGGACGTCCGCTACACCGAGCCGCGCGCCGGCCGTCGTGCGACGCCGGCTCCTGCCCCGGCGGCCGCCGCGCCCCTCCTCGTGCCCGACGCCGTGCTCCCGGCCCCGCGCGAGGCCGCGCCCTTCGCGCCGGTCGCCCAGGCGATCGCGCCGACGCCTCCGACCCCGGCAGGGGCCACGACGCCCGGCCCGGCAGCCCGGCCCGAGCGGACCGAGGCGCGCGCGTGAGCCCCCGGACCGTGACGGCCGACGACCGCGTCCGCGCCGTCCTCTACCCGCTCGACGGCGTCGGCCTGGACGAGCTCGTCGACGCGGCCGCGCTGCTCACCCGGGTCGACCGCAAGTACGTCCTGCCGGTCGACGACGCGGTGACGGTGCTCGACGCGCTCGCCCGGACCACCCCCGCTCGCGTCCTCGAGATCGACGGCGCGCGCAGCTCGGCGTACGAGTCGGTGTACTTCGACACCCCCGACCTCGCGTCGTTCCGGCTCACCGCGACGCGCCGCCGTCGGCGGTTCAAGGTCCGCACCCGCACCTACCTGGACTCGGGCGCGAGCTTCCTCGAGGTCAAGACCCGCGCCGCGCGCGGCACGACGCTCAAGCAGCGCGTCGCGCACGACGGGTGCCCGACGGCGCTCGGCGCCGACCGCACGTTCGTGGGCCGGACGCTCGCGGCCGAGGGCATCGAGGGCGTGCCGGAGCACGCGCTCGCGCCCGGCCTCGTGTCGCGGTACCGCCGCACGACGCTCCTGCTCCCCCGGGCCGACGGCGCCGCGCGCGCCACCGTCGACACGGCCCTCACGTGGGAGCTCGACCAGCCGGGCGCGCACGCGCCGCTCACGTGGACGGTCCCGCACCTGGTGGTCGTCGAGACCAAGGGCGGCTCCACGCCGTCCGACCTCGACCGCCTGCTGTGGCGGCACGGCCACCGGCCCGAGCGGATCTCCAAGTACGGCACCGGTCTGGCGCTCCTGCGCCCCGACCTTCCCGACGGCCCGTGGCGCCGCGTGATCCGCCGCCACCTCACCCCCTCCCCCGACGCGACCGCGCCCGCGGGGACCACGACCCCTCCCGCCCGCACCCCCGGGCACGACGACAGGAGCCTCTGATGCGCATCCGCCGACCCCTGACCACCCTGGCCGCCGCCGCGGCGGCCGCCGTCCTCGCGAGCTGCTCCGTGCTGGGGAGCGGCGCGACCACCGACACCGCCTCGACCGACACGAACGCGACGACCACCGCGAGCGTCGTCTCGGACGCCGTCGCCGGGCTGACCCCCGACGAGGCCCGCGCCGACAACGCCGAGGTGACGGTGGACGACGCCGACCTCGCGTACGACGAGTCCTCCGCGGTGACCGTCGCGCTGGACGGCGACACCGCCACGGCGGACGGCGACGGCGTGACCGTCGACGGCTCGACAGTCACGATCACCGCCCCCGGCACGTACGTGCTCAGCGGCACGCTGGAGGGGCAGGTCGTCGTGGACACCGCGGAGGACGGGCTCGTCCAGCTCGTCCTCGACGGCGCGGACATCACCGCGACGACGAACGCCGCCGTGACCGTGCAGGACGCGGAGAAGGTCGCCGTGATCCTCGCCGACGGCTCCACCAGCAGCCTCACCGACGCCGAGACGTACTCCGCCCAGGACGCCGACGGCGAGCCCGACGGCGCGCTGTTCTCGACGGCCGACCTCGTGATCGGCGGCGACGGGGCGCTCACCGTGACGTCGCACGCGAACGACGGCATCGTCTCCAAGGACGGCCTCGTCGTCGCAGGCGGCGAGCTGACGGTCGACGCAGGCGACGACGGGCTCCGCGGCAAGGACTACCTGGTCGTCACGGGCGGCACGCTCGACGTCACCGCCGCGAAGGACGGGCTCAAGTCGACCGAGGACGGCGACGAGACCCTCGGGTTCGTCGACGTGCGCGGCGGGTCGATCACCATCGCGTCGGGCGACGACGGCGTGCAGGCCGTCACCGACGTCGTCGTCTCCGGCGGGACGCTGTCCGTGACCGCCGCGGGCGGTGCGGGCGCGGCCGTCGCCGAGGACGCCTCCGCGAAGGGCCTCAAGGGGGACGTCGGCGTCGTGCTCGGCGACGACGCGACGGTCACGGTCGACTCCGCCGACGACGCGCTGCACTCGAACGGCTCCGTGTCCGTCTCGGGCGGGACGGTCGAGCTGTCGTCCGGCGACGACGGCGTCCACGCCGACGGCGACGTCACCGTCTCGGGCGGCGACCTCGCCGTCACGACGTCCGTCGAGGGGATCGAGGGCGCGGCCATCACGATCTCGGGCGGCGACGTCGACGTGACGGCGAGCGACGACGGCCTCAACGCGACCGTCGGCTCGACCGCCGACGACACGGCGACCGGGACCGACGACGCGACGAGTCCCGACAGCGCGACAGGTGGCGAGCCCGCGGCCGGCTCGGTGCCCGACGGGACCGCGCCCGGATCGTCCGCGGACGGCACGATGCCCGAACCTGCGGACGGCGCCGCGGCCGCCGGCACCCCGCCGGAGATGCCGGCAGACGGCCAGATGCCGGAGCCCCCGCAGGGCGGCGAGCTCCCCGACGGCGCCGAGATGCCCCAGGGCGGCCCCGGAGGCGCGGGCGGCGGCATGGGTGGCGGGATGGACGCCGACGACGGCTCGACGCTCACCATCTCCGGCGGCACCCTCACCGTCGACGCCGGCGGCGACGGGATCGACTCGAACGGGTCGCTCACCGTCACGGGCGGCGAGATCGTCGTCCAGGGACCGACGAACGACGGCAACGGCGCGCTGGACGTCAACGGCACGTTCACGATCAGCGGCGGCTCGCTCGTCGCGGCGGGCAGCGCGGGCATGGTCGTCGTGCCGTCGACCGACTCGGAGCAGGGCTGGATCGCGGCGGACGTGTCCGCGAGCGCCGGCGACACCGTCACCGTCACGGCCGCCGACGGAACCGTCCTCACGGAGTACGCGGTCACCAAGGACACCGCGAACGTCGTCGTCTCCTCGCCCGACGTGACGACCGGCGAGACCTACACGGTGACGACTCCTGCAGGCTCGACGACCGCCGTCGCAGGCGAGTGGACAGGCAGCGGCATGGCCGGGCGCCCCGGTGGCCGCCCGGGAACCCAGGACGGCGCCACGACCCAGGACAGCACCACCGAGTCCTGACCCGACGCCGTCCGGACCCGACCGCCATGCCCGGTGGCCACCACGGCCACCGGGCAGCACACCGCCCGCCGAGGTAGAGCCCTGGTCGCGCGAGGTAGAGCCCCGGATGCGCGGTAGAACCCTGGTTGCGCGAGATAGAGCCTCGGTTGCGTGAGGTAGACCCCTGGTCGAGCAGTCGTGCCGTGCTTGGGTCCAGCGCAGCCAGGCGCGTGCACGACGACGGTCAATCGCCCACCACGGTCAGCTCGTCGTCTCGCACGACGGCGTGACCGACGGGCGCGGCCAGAACTGCGGCAGCCTTCGGCGGAGGCGAGGCGAGGCGAGGCGAGGACAAGCCTCGCACCGCGGGCGGTCGCCAATGGTGATCGAAGACCAGGGCGAGATGACGCCGGGCGGGGTGGGTGGTGGTGCCGCGTCGTGGCGGGCCTGGCGGGAGCCGCGAGGAACGAGCGGCGGAGGGTAGACGCGGCACCACCACCCACCCCGCCACCCAAGGTGACCAGACCGCCGTCGAACACAAGAACCACGGCTCTACATCGCGGGCCGTCGTACCGTGGGAGGCGTGCCCACCGACCCGACTCCCCCGCGCTCGACCGACCCCTCCCCCACCTCCCCCGCGCACGTGGCGACGTCGTCGGCGGACCTGCCGCGGTCGACCGTCCCGACCCTGACGCCGCGGCTCGCGTGGCGCCCGAGCCAGCCGCCGCCGTCGGGCACGGAGCCGGAGCCGCCGCTGGGGACGGCGGAGGACGCGGTGCGGCTCCTGCGCGGGCTGCGGGTGACGGCGCTGACGGGCGCGGGCCTGTCCACGGACTCGGGCATCCCGGACTACCGCGGTCCGGACTCGCCGCCGCGCAACCCGATGACGTACCAGCAGTTCGTGCAGGACGAGGCGTTCCGGCGCCACTACTGGGCGCGCAACCACGTGGGCTGGCAGCACGTGCACCGCACGCAGCCGAACGCGGGCCACCGTGCGCTGGCCCGGCTGGAGGACGCGGGCGTGCTCGTGGGGCTGATCACGCAGAACGTGGACCTGCTGCACGAGGACGCGGGCAGCCGGAACGTCATCGACCTGCACGGCCGGTACGACCGCGTGATCTGCCTCCAGTGCGGGCGCGTCATCTCGCGCGAGCACCTCGCGGACCGGCTGACGGCGCTCAACCCGGGGTTCATCGAGAGCATCGGCGACGTCGCGGACGTGGAGATCGCGCCGGACGCGGACGCGGTGATCGAGCAGACGTCGCACTTCCGGCCCGCGCCGTGCGAGTTCTGCGGCGGGGTGCTCAAGCCGGAGATCGTGTACTTCGGGGAGAACGTCCCGCGCGAGCGGGTGGAGCGGGCGTACGCGATGGTCGACGAGGGGGACGCGCTGCTCGTGGCGGGGTCGTCGCTGACGGTGATGAGCGGGCTGCGGTTCGTGCGGCACGCGGCGAAGGCGGGCAAGCCGGTCGTGATCGTCAACCGCGGCTGGACGCGCGGCGACCCGCTCGCGACGCTCAAGGTCGACGCCGGCACCACCGAGACCCTCACGACGCTCGCCGCGGCCCTCCCCCGCTGACGCCGAGCACGACACGAGCCCGCGTCGAGCACGACATGAGGGTCGTCATCCGCTCGATCACGACCCTCATGTCGTGTTCGGCGGGGGTCAGCGTCAGCGCTGGGTCGCGAAGAAGGCGCGCAGGAGGCGGGCGCACTCGTCCTCGCGGACGCCGCCGACCACCTCGACGGCGTGGTTGGCGCGCTGGTCGCGCACGAGGTCCCAGACGGAGCCGGTCGCGCCGGCCTTGGGGTCCCACGCGCCGAGCACGAGCCGTTCGACGCGCGCGAGGACGAGCGCCCCGGCGCACATGACGCACGGCTCGAGCGTGACGACGAGCGTGCAGCCCTCGAGCCGCCACTCCCCGTGCGTCGCGGCGGCCTGCCGCAGCGCGAGCACCTCGGCGTGCGCGGTCGGGTCGCCGGTCTCCTCGCGCCGGTTGCGCCCCACGCCCAGCAGCCGCCCGTCCGGCCCGACGACGAGCGCCCCCACGGGCACGTCGTCGCTGGCGAGCGCGTGGGTCGCCTCGTGCAGCGCGAGCCCCATGAGCGCGTCCCAGACCTGGCGGCGCCCCGCGACGGTCCCGGGCGGGAACGTCCCGTCCGCCCACGGCAGGTCGAGCCCGCGCGGCTCCGGCGTGCCGCCGACCGCCGTCGTGCCCGTCGGCCCTTCGGTGCCCGACGCCGTCCCCGCGCCCGGGTGGGCGGGGTCGCCGGGGCGAGCGACGTCGTCGGGCACGGGACCTCCGGTGTGTCAGCGGCACGTCGCGGCGTGCTGCGACGAGAGGCTGACACCTCGGTGGCACGGAGAGCTGTCAGCGTCTCACCAGGCTATAGACCGGTGTGGCGCTGACAACTCGCGCACGGCGGGTGGTTACCGGGCGGTACGGGAGGGCTCGCGGTCGGATACCGTTGTCGCCATGCGCCTGCACGTCGCCGACCACCCGCTCGTGGCCCACAAGCTGACCGTCCTGCGGAACAAGGAGACGGCGTCCCCGACGTTCCGGCTCCTCGTCGACGAGCTGGTCACGCTGCTCGCCTACGAGGCCACGCGCGACGTGCGGGTCGAGCCGCACGAGATCGAGACGCCGGTGACGACGACGATCGGCGTGCGCCTCGCGGAGCCGCGTCCCCTGGTCGTCCCCATCCTGCGGGCGGGCCTGGGGATGCTCGAGGGCATGACGCGCCTCCTGCCGACGGCCGAGGTCGGGTTCCTCGGCATGCAGCGCGACGAGGAGACGCTCGAGGCGGTCACGTACGCGAACCGCCTGCCCGACGACCTGACGGGTCGGCACGTGTTCCTCCTGGACCCGATGCTCGCGACGGGCGGCACGCTCGTGGCCGCGATCGACTACGTGTTCGCGCGCGGTGCGCGGGACGTCACGGCGGTCTGCCTGCTCGCGGCGCCCGAGGGGATCCAGGTGCTGGAGAACGCGGTCGGCGACCGCGTGGACGTCCAGCTCGTGGTCGCCGCGGTCGACGAGCGCCTCAACGAGAAGGCGTACATCGTCCCGGGCCTCGGCGACGCCGGGGACCGCCTCTACGGCGTCGTCTGACCCCTCCCACCTGGGCGGACGCGCGCGACCGAGCCCCCGGTCGCGACGGCCCCGCCACCGCCCGCGCCCGGAACGCGAGACTCCGCCCGTCCGCATGATGAGAAGTTGCCGGGCTCCTCTTGGCGTACCGCGCGGTGCACTGCCATGCTCGCTCCCGTGAGCACCTCGACCCGTCCCGCCAGCGCGCCGTCCGGCGCGCTCCCGGGCGCGGTCATGTGCGTCTGTTGTCAGGCCTGAACCCTCTCCCGCACCTCGGTTCAGCCCTCGACCCCTGCCGACCCGCCGGTCTCCCGGCGATGCCGTCGGCCCGACGCACCCGGAGCCACCCATGACGCTCACCGCTACCCGTCCCGCCCGCCGCACCTCGTCCCGCGCCGCCGCGCCCCGGGCCCTCGGTCCGCAGCACCCCGCCGCGCCGCGCACCGCGCTCGCGCCGGCCCGCCCGGCCGCCACCGACCCGGCCACGCCGCGCCGCAACCCGGGATTCGTCCTCTACGTCGGCGTCGACGCGGCGCCGGGCGAGCAGCCGCAGGCCCAGCTCGTCGAGCTCGCCGAGGCGCTCGGCGAGCTCGCCCGCGACTGGCTGCCGAGCGCCGAGACGTACACGGCCCTCGCGCTCGCCGAGCCCACGACCACGACGTCGTCGCCCGTGCAGGACATCGCGGCGTTCCGCGAGCGGCTCGCGACCCTGTCGCCCGTGCCGCGCGTCGTCATCGACCCCGCGGGCCGCACGGTCACGGTCGAGGGCAGGTCGGCGCGCCTGACGTTCCGGGAGCTCGAGCTCCTGTCGTACCTCGCCCGCACGGCGCACCGCGTCGTGACGCGGGCCGAGCTGCTCGAGACCGTGTGGGCCGACCACGAGGTCGCCGCGGGCAGCCGCACCATCGACGTCCACGTGCGACGCCTGCGCGAGAAGCTCGGGCTGGAGCACGTCATCACCACGGTCCGCGGGCTCGGCTACCGGTTCGACCCGCAGACCCCCGTCGTCCTCGGCGGCACGGGGGACGCCGCCTGAGGACCCGCGCTGCCGGGCCACGGTCGACGTGGGGGTACGTGGGGGACCGCGCGCCCGGCAGCGCAACCCCCGCCCTGGGAGCGCCCGGCGTCCCTGCCCAGATGCCCCGGGACGACGTCGCTTCACCGGGCGCGGACGCCCGCACGGCGATACGTTCGGCCCATGCGCACAGTCATCGCGGGAGGTCACGGCCAGGTCGGCCGTCGCCTGGCCCGGACCCTCGTGGAGCGGGGCGACGACGTCGTCGCCTTCGTGCGGTCAGCCGCGCAGATCACGGACCTCACCGAGCTGGGCGCGCACGTCGCGCTCATCGACCTCGAGAAGGACGACGCCGTCGCGGTGTCGTTCGAGCTGGAGGGCGTGGACGCGGTCGTGTTCGCGGCCGGCGCCGGTCCCGGGAGCGGAGCACCGCGCAAGGACGCGGTCGACCGGGCGGGCGCGGCCCTGCTCGCCGACGCCGCCGAGCGCGCGGGCGTCGGGCGCTACGTCCTCGTCTCCTCCCGCGGCGTCGAGGCGGCGCATGCCGACGAGCGTCCCGACGACGTCGACGACGTGTTCTGGGCCTACCTGCGCGCCAAGGCGGCGGCCGAGGACGACCTGCGCGCCCGCGACGGCCTCGCCTGGACCATCGTGCGGCCCGGCCACCTCACCGACGACCCGGGAGTCGGCCTCGTCGCGCTCGCGCCCGTCGGGGACACGGACAAGCCGCGCGGCAAGCGCCGCAAGCCCGGCGCAGCCGTCGGGGAGCGCTCGGACGTGACGCGCGACGACGTCGCGCTCGTCCTCGCCGCGGTGCTCCACGAGCCGCGGTCCGCCGGGCTCGTCCTCGACCTCGTCGGCGGCGACACGCCCGTCGACGACGCCCTCGAAGGCGTCCTGCCGTAGGGCGGACCCGCTCACCCGTCGCGTCGCCGCTCGGGGCGACCGACGCTCGTCAGCCCTCGCCGCAGCGCTCCCCGCGCTCCCAGAAGAGCCCGATCAGGTCGCGGTCCGGTCGCACGAAGGCGCTGCCGTTGCGCGCCGTGTAGTTCCAGCCGTCGTAGGAGACCTCGGCGTCGTGGTCGTACCAGACGCCCGCCTGCCACTCCGGGGCGCACTCGGCCACGGCGGTGAAGCCCTCGACCTTGAGCTGCTCGGTCCACGAGCGCGTGTGGACGACGTACGTCGCGCCGGACCAGGGCGCCTCGCCCAGGCTCTCGGTGCGCCGCTCCCCGGCTCCGACGGTCCACTCGCCCTTGGCGTGCCCCGTCACCCGGAACGTCACCGGGACGTTCGACCCGGAGTTGTCGAGCAGCACCGACACCGCGCGGTACGAGTGGCCGCGCCTCGCGTCGTAGTACGGGTCGCCGAGGACGAGGCTCGCCGCCGGCTGCTCGACGGCGCAGTCGACCGCGTCGAAGCGCACCGGGAGCGTCTCGGTGAAGGGCACCCCGAGGACCGTGCGCGACAGCACGAGCTCGACCTTGCCGGCCTTGACCGCGAGCGCGCCCGTCGCGAGGTCGGCGCCCGTGCTCGCCCCGGGGGCGACGTCGCCCAGGTCACGGTCGCCGAACGGCGTGCGCGCGACGACGTGCATCGCCTCGGTCGAGTCGTTGCGCAGCCCGACGGAGAGCACGACCCCGCCCGCCCCCGGGGCGCACTGCGCGGACACCGTCGGGGTGGCCGACCAGTCAGGCTGGTAGCCGGCACCCTGGTACCGCGCGGTGAGGCGCGCGTCCGCGAAGGGCGTGCCGAGCACGGTGCGCGACTGGCGGAACGTGACGGCGCCGGCCTTCACGTCGAGCGCTCGCGTGTCCACGGTGAGGGTCACGGTCGCGCCGGGCGCGACCTGCTGCGCGGGAGCCGAGTCCCCGTAGCCCGCGGCCGACATGACGACGTCGATCGTCTCGGGCGAGTCGTTGGTCAGCGTGCCGACGATCTTCACCGACCCGTCCTGCCAGCCGGCGTCGACCGTCGCCGAGGTCGCCCACCGCGGGTCGTACGTCACGGCGGCGTAGCGGGCCTCGACCGTCGTCGGCGCCGGGCCCGCAGGCGCCGCGCGCTCGACCGTGAACGTCGCCGTCCCGGCCGGGACGGACAGCGCCTTCGCGTCCACGGTGAACGTCGCGTCCGCGCCCGGGGCCACGTCGACCGGTGCGGCGTCACCGTGCGGCGTCGACATCCCGACGCGGAGAGTGGTCGTCGAGTACGGGTTGTGGAACGTGCCCGTCACGACGGATGTCCCGACCCCGGCACCGGACGGCACCGCCCAGGCCGCCGTCGCGCGCGCCGCGCCCGTGACCGGCTTCCAGTCGAAGCAGTCGATCGCCGGGTGCTCGCCGGCGACGATCTCGTGGGTGAACTGCTGCCCCGCCACCGTGGTCGAGAGGACGACCCGGGCGTCCCCGGCGGGCAGCCAGCCCCCGGTCCCGCCGCGCAGGTCGACGCTCCGTCCCGGGGCGACCGGAACGGCGTCCTGGGCGGTGCCGGCGACCACGAGGGCTGCCCGGAGATCGCCGTAGGCCGTGCGATTCGTGAAGGGGACCGTCACCGATGCGGCACCGGCCTCACCACGGGCGCTGCACTGCACGCGCAGGCCGTCCCCGTCGACCCCCGACGCCGCGCCGTCCCACGGCCGGGCCACGTCGACCGAGGCGTCCGCGCTCCCGGCTCGCGCGTCCGGGGCCGTCCCGCGCAGGCGGACCACGGCCTTCTCGACCGCCCGGTCACGGTCCGCGACGAGCGTCAGCGGGACCGTGGACGCGGCGCCGGGTGCGAGGCTCGTGCCGGAGGGGGCGGCACACGTCACGCTCCGACCCTCGTCCGTGGCGCACGTCCAGACCCCGGCGGACCCGCCGGCGAGGGTGACGCCGGACGGGAGGTCGACGGCGAGGCGCGGCTCGACGAGCGGCTGGTCACCGCTGTTGCGCACCACGACGCGCAGGACTCCCTCTCCCGGGTTGTCCAGGCGCAGTCCGTCGGACGGCGCCACGACGCGGACCTCGGGCCCGTAGTACCGGACGGGCGCCGACGGGAAGGTCCACGGCTTCGCCGGGATGCCGGTGGCGCGCACGGACGCGGCGAAGGGCGGGTAGTCGCCCCCGGACTCGGCCTCGACGCGGACGACGAGCTCCTGGCTCTCTCCGGGGTCGAGGATGCCGACCGAGCACGTGACCAGGCTCGTCCCGTCCGGCTGGGGCACCGCGCTGCCGCACGGGAGCGAGGCCGCGGACAGGGGGCTGCCGACGACGGTCCCGCGCGCGACGAGCGACGAGCCCGGGGTCGTCACGCCCGCCGGGAGCGTGAGGTCGACGAAGACCTCCTCCGCCGCTCGACCGCCGGTGTTCGAGGCGGTGATGACGAGGTCCGCGGGGACGCGCGCCGCGAGCGTGACCGGGGCGAGCGACAGCTCGAGGGCCGCCGGCGCGGGCTCGGGCGTTCCCGTGCCCGGGTCGGTCGGCCCGGGCGTGCCCGTCCCGGGATCGGTGGGCGCAGGCGTGCCGGGGCCGGTGGACCCGCCCGGCGTCGTCGTGCCCGGCGTCGACCCGACGGGCGTGGAGCCGTCGGTGGACCCGCTACCGGTCCCGGTCGTGTCGCCCGACCCGGCGGTGGTCTGGTCGGTCGGGGCGGGCGGGATGTTCGTGGGCGACGTCGGGTCGGTGGTGGGGTCCGGCGTCGTCGTGGTCCCCGTGGTCGGTGACGCGGACGGGGACGGGGAGGACTGCGAGGTCGGGGTGGGGGCCGGGTCCGACGAGAACGCGCCGAGCGCGCCCGCGACGCCGAGCCCGGCGACCGTGAGCACGCCGACCGTGACGGCGGCCGCGGCGAGCGGCGCGGACGTGACGAGCGCGACGAGCCCACCGGCACCCGCGGCGGCGAGCGCGCCGCTGCCCGCGGCGGCGCCTCCGGCCGCCGCTGCCGCCCCGCCGACGGACGCCGCGCCGGCCCCGACCGCGGCGCCGGAACCACCGGCCGCGCTCGCGGCCGCTCCCGCGCCCCCGACGGCACCGGTGCCCGCCGCGCCACCACCGGCGCCCGCGCCCGCACCGCCGGACCCGCCGGCCGCACCGGACCCGCCGGCCGATCCCGCGCCACCGCTCGACGAGCCCTGCAGGGCGGCACCGACACCGCCGGCGACGGCCGCGCCGCCGACCGTCGGGAGCGCCGTCCCGACGAGGCCGAGCGCGCCGACGCCGAGGACCAGGGGGGCGATGACGGCGCGCATGCCGTGCGACACGTCGCCCAGCTCCAGCACGAGCGCGCGGCACTCGCCGCAGCCGTCGAGGTGCGACTCCACGCGCGCCGTCTCGCGCTTGGCGAGCCCGCCGCGCACGTACGACCCGAGGAGCGCGTTGACCGTGCGGCACTCCTCGGCGGGCACGGACGTCAGGTGCTGCTGGAGGTACGCCTGCCGCAGCCCCTCGCGCGCGCGGTAGGCGAGCGCGGAGACGCCGTTCGCGGTGAGACCCAGGATCGGCGCGATCTCGGCCGGGGAGAGGTTCTCGACCTCCGTGTACCAGAGCACGGCGCGCCACCGCTCGGGGAGGTCCTGGTAGGCGCGCGTGACCGTCGAGCGCTCGAACCCCTCGAGGGTCGGGTCCTCGGTGGACGCCATGGGACCGAACGCCGTCTCGAACGTGCGCTCGTCGTCCGTCGGCTGGGTGCGCCGCGCGCCGTTGACGAGGTCGTAGGAGAGGCGTCGGACGACGGTGAAGAGGTAGGCGCGGAAGGTGACGTCGGGCCCGCCCCCGCCCTGCAGGACGGAGAGCGTGCGGGCGAACGCGTCGGAGACGACGTCGTCGGCGTCGGCGGTCGAGCGGACGTACTGGCGCGCGACCGTCCGGGCCGCGGCGGCGTGGCGCTCGTACAGCGCGCCGTAGGCGCTGGTGTCGCCCTCGCGCACGGCGGAGATGAGCTCGGCGTCGCTGAAGGCCTCGCTCCACACCCGTTCCTGCGCCTGCGTCATGTCACCCGCCCCGGAGACCGCCCCGATCCGAGGCGTACGGTGGCCATAGTAGACGCCCGTCCAACTTCGGGGCAGAGGGCGTCCGGCGACGGAACGGTAACGGCCGGAGTCCTCCCCGTTCGCCCGATTTCACCTCGGACCCCGCGTCCCGGAAACTTCTTCGCCGACTCGCGTCATGGATCGGCCGCTCGTCCGTCTCATCGACATGGACCACCTCCACGGGTACACCGTGCCCGCTCCCGACGCGGTACGCGAGCGCTGGCGTCGCGCGAGCGCCGAGAGCGTCTGGCTGCGACCGGGCGACTGGTACCACCCTGCCGTCGACGCCCTCGCCGAGGCGCTGTGCGAGGAGCGGGACGGGACGCCGGCCGCCGAACGGCTCGGCCGGGTGCGGGCCGAGGCGGGGGTCGGGATCGGCGAGGCCATCGACGACGTGGTGTGCCTGTACCGGGCGCACGACCGCGAGCCGGGGACCGACCTGCTCCGCGCGGTCGCGGTCGGGTGGTCCGACGGCTACGAGGCGACCCCCGTGACGCCCGAGGTCATGGACCCCGAGTCCGGCCTCGCGACGTCCCAGTACCTGGTCCAGCGGCTCCGGGAGACGTACGGCGTCGCCCAGCGCGCCGGGGTCGACGCCGCCGCGACGCACGGCCTGCTCGTCGTGGACGTCGCGCTCGACCACCTGACCGGGTGGCAGCGCTTCGCGCGGTCGGCGGCGATGGGTCGCGCGCTCACCCACACGTTCGGCGACGGCCACCCCATGGCCTCGCTCGGCAACGGGCTCTTCGTCGTGCTCGGGGAGCGCGGCGCCGACGACGACGCGCTGCGCACCGTGCTCCGCCACAACATCGAGCGCACGGGGCTCGCGCTGGGCGTCACGGCGATCCTGCGGCGACCGCCGCGCGTCTGGGCCGAGCCGCTCCCCCGCACCCACGCCGCTGCCGTCCAGCTGCTCGACGCGCTCCAGCGCTGAGGCACGACGACGCCCCGGCCGCGCGGGCGAGCGCGCGGACGGGGCGTCCGGGGGCGTCTGCGGCCGGTGGGTGACCGGCCGCCTCCGAGGAGGTCGAGGTCGCGCGTCAGCGCGGGGTGAAGGTGAGGCAGTCGGCCTTGTCCTCGCCGGACGCGCCGGCGCCCACGCGGATCGACGGGGCCGAGCACTCGAGCGAGGAGTTGTGGACGCACTCGGTGCGCTGGCACGCCCCGACGTGCGCGAGCACCTTCTCGAGGCCGCCCTTGGTCCCCAGCGGGATGAAGGTCGCGCACTCGGCGTCGCCCGCGTGACCGGCGATGGTCACCGCGCCGGCGTGGCACCCGTGGTCGTGGTTGTAGCCGCAGCCGTCGATGGAACACTCGACGACCTGGGGCATCTCCGTGAGGCTGCTCATCGCGATCTCCTGTTCTCCGAGGACCCGTGGCGGGCCGGGCTTCCACGTCCACGGTATTCCCGGAATTCTGCGGTGTATAGCAAGGAAGGCCTTGCTAAGAAATGCAGAAATATCCATCAATTAGCGCACGGCATTCTTGCGGAAATGCCTGACCAGGGCTGATGCCGCGGCCCTCGTCAGGAGGGCAGGAGAGGCGTAGCGTCGTTCTCATGGCCCCCTCGCTCGGCGCGCCGCTGTTCTCGGGCGCCGACGCCGACCTGTACGCGGTCGGCGCCGACCGCGTCCTGCGACGCTCGCGCTCGGGGGCCGACTCGGTCGGCACCGCGGAGGTGATGCGGCACGTGCGCGCCGCGGGCTTCCCGGCCCCGCGCGTCGACGCCGCGTCGGACGGCGACCTCACCATGGAGCTCCTGCGGGGCCCGACGCTCCTGCAGTCGATCCTCGGCGGCCGGACGTCGCTCGCCGCGGCGGCCCGGACCCTCGTCGCGCTGCACGACGCGCTGCACGCCGTCCCGCCCCCGGCGCGGGGCGGACCCGCGTACGCCGCGCTCACCGCGCCGTCGCCCGCGGCCCTCGACGAGCCCGCCGCCGGGCGGTCGTGCGTCGTGCACCTCGACCTGCACCCGGCGCACGTCGTGCTCACCGCCGACGGCCCCGCCGTCCTGCACTGGACGAACGCCCGGCTCGGACCGCCCGGACTCGACCTCGCCGTGACCGCCGTCGTCCTCGCGGAGGTCGCCGCCGACGAGGACGACGAGCTCGCGCCCGGCGCACGGGTCCTGCTGGACGCGTTCCTCCACCTGGCCGACCCGGCGCTCCTGCGGCACCTCGACGCCGCCGCGCGGACCCGCGCCGCGGACCCCGGCCTCGACCCCTCGGAGGCCGCGCTCGTCCCGGCCGCCGCGGCGCTCGTCGCGCGCGAGGCGCGCCGGAGCTGAGACCTGGGCGGAACGGCCGAGGTCAGGACCCCGCGTCGTCGGGCCGGGGCCGCCAGATGACGAGCGCGCGTGCCTCGCCGTGCTCGACGAGCGTCTCGCGCAGCGCCTCCTCGACCCCGCGGCGCACGCTGCGCCCGCGCGGCACCACGACGACGTCGCCGCTCGCCGCCGCCGCGAACACCCGGCCGCCGGGCTCGACCCGCGCGGAGAGCGCCTCGATGCGGCGCTCCAGCCGCTCGACCTGCGACTCGAGCGCGAGGATGCGCTGGATGCCCGCGAGGTTGATGCCCTCGTCGTGGCTGAGCCGCTGTACCTCGAGCAGCTTCGCGACGTCGCGCAGCGAGTAGCGCCGGCCGCGGCCCGCGGTCCGGCGCGGCACGACGAGGCCGAGGCGGTCGTACTGGCGCAGCGTCTGCGGGTGCATCCCCGCGAGCGTCGCAGCCTGGGAGATGACGAGGACGGGCGCGTCCTGGTCGACGTCGCTCGCCGGAGCCCGTCCGACGCCCCGTGGTGAGTCCTCGCCGACCGAGAAGCTCTGAGTCTTCCGGTGGGCCATCACGGCCCTCCTACTCCGCGGCCTGGCGGACCAGGTCGGCCCGCACGTCCTGGCCGTCCGTCTCGGCCGCGAACGTCTCGACCGCCTCGCGCGCCGCCTTCGAGAGCTTCTGCGGCACCGCGACCTGCACGGTGACGAGCAGGTCGCCGGTCGCCTTCGCCGTCTTCACGCCGCGGCCCTTGACGCGCAGCGTGCGACCGGACGGCGTCCCGGCCGGGACCTTGACCTTGACCGACGCGCCGTCGAGCGTGGGCACGCTGATCGTCGCCCCGAGCGCGGCCTCGGCGAACGTCACCGGGACGGTCGCCCGCAGGTTGTTCCCGTCGAGCGAGAACACCGGGTGCGGGGTGACGTGGACGGTGACGACGAGGTCGCCGTCGGGACCGCCGGCCATGCCCGGGCGGCCCTTGCCGCGCAGCCGGATCTTCTGGCCGTCGCGCACGCCCGGCGGGATGCGGGTGGTGACGTTACGACCGTCGACCGTGAAGGTGACGGTGGACCCCTCGACCGCCTGGCGGAACGGGAGGGTCGTGGCCGCGGCCACGTCCGCCCCGGCCCGCGGGCGGGGCCCGCCGCCGAACTGCTGCGCTCCCGCGCCACCGAACATCGAGCCGAGGATGTCCTCGAAGCCGCCCGCGCCCTGGCCGCCGGTCGAGTAGCGGACCCGGGTGCCGCCCGGGCCGCCGCCGCCGAACATGCCGCCGAACACGTCCTCGAACCCGGCGCCCCCGGCGCCGCCGGGGCCCGCGGAGAAGCGGGCACCGCCGCCGGCCATCGCCCGGATCGCGTCGTACTGCTCGCGCTCCTTGGCGTCCGACAGCACGGCGTACGCCTCGCCGATCTCCTTGAACTTCGCCTCGGCGCCCGCGTCACCCTGGTTCTGGTCGGGGTGGTACTTGCGCGCGAGCTTGCGGTAGGCCTTCTTGATCGTGGCGTCGTCGGCGTCCTTGGGGACGCCGAGCGCGGCGTAGAAGTCCTTCTCCATCCAGTCCTGTCCGGTCACGGCGCCTCCCTCCTGTCGGTGGTCGTGGTCCTGGTCCTTCGTGTCGTGCCTGCTGTCGATGCTGCTGCTCGTGATCCTCGCGTGCCCGACGGCGGGGCGCACCTCCGCGCGGGAGGTGCGCCCGCGCCGTCGGGCACGCGGGGGACGCCGGTGGTCCCGCCTACTGGGGGCCGACGACCGAGACGCGCGCGGCGCGCACGACACGGTCCCCGATCCGGTAGCCCGGCTCGATGACGAGGTTCACCGTGGTGGCGGTGGCATCGGGGTCGGGCTGGTGCATGAGCGCCTCGTGGACGGTGGGGTCGAACTCGTCCCCGACCGCGCCGTAGCGCTCGATCCCGAACTTCTCGAGCGACGCGTCGAGCTTGTCGGAGATGGCCGCGAACGGCCCCGTCAGCTCGCCGTGCTGCCGCGCGCGGTCGATGTCGTCGAGGACCGGGAGGAGGGCGGTGAGCACGTCCTCGATCCCCTTCGTGCGCGCGGCCTCCTGGTCGCGCAGCGACCGGTTGCGGTAGTTCGTGAAGCTCGCCCGCTCGCGCTGGAGCGCGTCGAGGTGCTCCGCGGCCTCGGCCTTGGCGGCCAGGACGGCCGCGTCGACCTCGGCCTCGTCGGACGGCTCGAAGTCGAGGCCCGCGAGCGGGTCCGTCTCCGCGTCGTCCCCGGCCGAGCCACCGGCGGAGCCGGCGCCCGCGCGCGGGCGGCCGGTCTCCGGGTCGACCTTGCGCTTGTCGGTGAACTGGAACGGCTTGTCCTCGGGGCCCTGACCGGGCTCGCGCCCGGCCTGCTCCTCGGGGCCCCGGTCCTCGGGGGACGTCACTTCTTGTCGTCCTCGTCGTCCACGATCTCGGCGTCGACGACGTCCTCGTCCGGAGCGGACGTCGCACCCGCGGCCGCGGTGGCGTCGTCCTGCGCGGCGCCGGGGTTGCCGGCGGCCTGCTCCTGCTCGGCCGAGGCGTAGAGCGCCTGGCCGATCTTCTGCGAGGACGCGACGAGCTTCTCGTGCGCGGTCTTCACGGCGTCGGCGTCCTCGCCCTCGAGCGCGGACTTCACCGACGCGATGTCGGCCTCGACCTCGGTGACGACGTCGGCCGGGAGCTTCTCCTTGTTCTCGGAGACGAGCTTCTCGGTCGAGTAGACGAACGCCTCGGCCTGGTTGCGGGTCTCCGCCTCCTCGCGACGCTTCTTGTCCTCGGCCGCGTGCTCCTCGGCCTCCTTGACCATGCGGTCGATGTCCTCCTTGGGCAGCGCCGAGCCGCCCGTGATGGTCATCTTCTGCTCCTTGCCGGTGCCGCGGTCCTTGGCGCCGACGTGGACGATGCCGTTCGCGTCGATGTCGAAGGTGACCTCGATCTGCGGCACGCCGCGCGGGGCCGGCGCGATGCCGGTCAGCTCGAACGTGCCGAGCGGCTTGTTGTCGCGCGCGAACTCGCGCTCGCCCTGGAACACCTGGATGAGCACCGACGGCTGGTTGTCCTCGGCCGTCGAGAAGATCTCGCTGCGCTTGGTCGGGATGGCCGTGTTGCGCTCGATGAGCTTGGTCATCACGCCGCCCTTGGTCTCGATGCCGAGGGACAGCGGGGTGACGTCGATGAGCAGGACGTCCTTGCGGTCGCCGGAGATGACGCCGGCCTGCAGGGCCGCGCCCACGGCGACGACCTCGTCCGGGTTGACGCCCTTGTTGGGCTCCTTGCCGCCCGTGAGCTCCTTGACGACGTCCGTCACGGCGGGCATGCGGGTGGAGCCACCCACGAGCACGACGTGGTCGATGTCGGAGACGGAGACGCCCGCGTCGGAGATGACCTTGTGGAACGGGGCCTTCGTCCGGTCGAGGAGGTCCTGCGTCATCTGCTGGAACTGGGCGCGCGTGAGCTTCTCGTCCAGGTGGATGGGGCCGTTCTCGCTCATCGAGAGGTACTGCATCGAGATGGTGGTGCTCGTCGCGGACGAGAGCTCCTTCTTCGCCTGCTCGGCGGCCTCGCGCAGACGCTGGAGCGCGATCTTGTCCTTGGACAGGTCGACGCCCGAGCTGTTCTTCACCTGCTTGATGAGGTGCTCGACGATGCGGTTGTCCCAGTCGTCGCCACCCAGGCGGTTGTCGCCCGAGGTCGCGCGGACCTGGATCGTGGAGAAGTCGTCCTCGTCCTTGCCGACCTCGAGGAGCGAGACGTCGAACGTGCCGCCGCCCAGGTCGAAGACGAGGATGAGCTCGTCCTCCTTGCCCTTCTCCAGCCCGTACGCGAGCGCGGCCGCGGTGGGCTCGTTGACGATGCGGGTCACGTTGAGGCCTGCGATCTGCCCGGCGTCCTTGGTCGCCTGGCGCTCGGCGTCGTTGAAGTACGCCGGGACGGTGACGACCGCGTCCGTGACGGGCTCGCCCAGGTACTCCTCGGCGTCGCGCTTGAGCTTGCCCAGGATGCGCGCGGAGATCTCCTGCGCGGTGTACTTCTTGTCGTCGATCTCCACCGACCAGTCGGTGCCCATGTGGCGCTTCACCGAGCTGATGGTGCGGTCGACGTTCGTGACCGCCTGACGCTTGGCGACCTCGCCGACGAGGACCTCGCCGGTCTTGGAGAAGGCGACCACCGACGGCGTCGTGCGCGACCCCTCGGCGTTCGCGATGACGGTGGGCTCTCCGCCCTCGAGGACGGCCACCACCGAGTTGGTGGTGCCGAGGTCGATCCCGACTGCTCGTGCCATGTGTGCTGCCTCCGTTGTGGATGGGGTGCCCGACGGCGCACGCGCGCCCGGGCACACCGGGTTGAGTCTGCTTCACTCAAGGTAGGCACCGGGTGCACTCGCGCGCAAGCCCGATCACCAGAACTTGAGTCCATCAGGCTCAACCTTCACCCAGGGCGAACTATTCCCCGCTCGTCGCGGCCGCCCGCGAGCGCGCCCGCTGGCGCTCCCGCTGCAGCGCGTAGCCCTCCCGCCAGTCCGGGGCGAGGGCCATGCCACGGCGCCGGACCTCGTCGACCGACAGCTCGACGGGGAAGCCCCAGGTGTCCGCCAGCACGAACAGGTCGTCCCCGGTGACCGTCGCGCCCCCGAGCTTCTCGAGCTCCCGGAGCCCGCGGTGCACCGTGCGACGGAAGCGCGACTCCTCGTCGCGCAGGACCGTGCTCAGCTCCTCGCGCTGCGCGACCAGGCCCGGGTAGCCGTCGCCGTACGTCTCGGCCACGACGGCGACGAGGTCGTCGGCGAACCGCTCGTCCAGGCCGAGGTGGAGGGCGTGCACGACCGCCCGGCGGACGAGCCGCCGCAGGACGTACCCGTGCGCCTTGTTGCTCGGGCGCACCCCGTCGGCGGCGAGGAACGTCGCGGCCCGGACGTGGTCGGCGATCACGCGGAACGGGCGCGGGTCGTCCTCGTACGCGCGACCGCTGAGCGACTCGAGCCGGTCCACCAGCGGGCGCAGGAGGCTCACGTCGAACACGTCGGCGGTCGCCAGGGCGGCCGCGGCGATGCGCTCGAGCCCGCCCCCGAAGTCGATGCTCGGGTCGTCGAGGGGGACGAAGCCCTCGGTGGTCCGGCGGTAGCGCATGAACACCTGGTTGCCGATCTCGACGAACCGGCCCCCGTCGCTCGCGGGATGGGGCTCACCGGCCGCCGGGTCGTGGTGCTCGGGGCCGAGGTCGTAGAAGACCTCCGAGTCGGGCCCGCACGGGTCTCCCACCGGCGTGCCCTCCAGGCCGCCTCCCCGGCTCCACCAGTTCTCCTCGGCGTCGTAGAAGAAGACGCGACCGCCGCGCGTCCCGTCGCGGTCGCCGTCCGCGCGGGAACCCACGTCCACGAGCGGCGCCTCGATCCCGTGCTCGGCGAACACCGTGACCCAGGCGCGAGCCGCCGCGTCGTCACGCGGGATCCCGTGCTCCGGCGCCCCTCGGAAGCACGTGACGTACAGCCGCTCGAGGTCGACGCCGACCTGCGCGAGGAAGTCGGCGAACCACCGGATCTGCTGCTCCACGTCGGCAGACCCCAGGCTCCAGTTGCCCAGCATCTCGAAGAACGTCGTGTGCCGCCGGTCCCCGACCTCGTCGATGTCCTGCGCCCGCACGCACGGCTGCGAGTCGACCAGGAGACGCCCCGCGTCGTGCTCCCGCACGCCCAGCAGGTAGGGCATCAGCGGCTGCATCCCGGCGCCCGTGAACAGCGTCGTCGGGTCGTCGCGGAGCACCAGGGGCGCTCGCTCGATCACGGCGTGCCCCCGGGAGGCGAAGAACTCGAGATAGGCCGCGCGGATCTCCTGGGCGTTCATCCGACGACCCTAGGGACGGCGTCCGCGGTCTTCCAGGGCATATCGTCGACGACGGGCGACGGCTCTCGCGCGACGAGGCCGCTCGGGCCGGTCAGGCCCGACGCCGGCCGCCGGACGGGGTGGGGTCGGCGCGCGGGCACCGACCCCACCCGCGCTCACAGCAGCTCGACGCGGTCGGCCTGCGGGCCCCGGTCGCTCTGGCGCACCGCGAACCGGACGCGGTCGCCCTCCTCCAGGACCTCGTCGCCCCGGACGACCGACACGTGCACGAACAGGTCCTCGCCCCCGGCGTCGGGCGTGATGAACCCGAAGCCACGGTCCGCGTCGTAGCGCGCGACGGTGCCCTCGCCCCCGCGCACCGGCCTGCCGGACCCGCTCGGGCGACCGGAGCGGTCCACGCGGCCGGGTCGACCGCGGTCGGCGGACGGGCGCGCGCCGCCGGAGCCGCGCACGAGCTGCACGTTGCGGGCGTTGGGCCCCTTGTCCCCCGCGACGACGTCGTACGTCACGCGCGCGCCCTCGGCGAGCTCGGACAGGCCGTGGCCGAGCGCGCTGACGTGGACGAAGACGTCGTCGCCACCGCCGTCGGGGACGACGAATCCGAAGCCCTTGACGTCGTCGTACCAGGACACGGTGCCGTCCGCGCCGTCGGACGCCGGACGCGCGGCCTCCGCCCCGAGCGGCAGCAGGTGGTCGGCCTGCGGACCCTTCTCCCCCTCGACGACGAGGAACGCGACCCGCTGCCCCTCCGAGACCACGCCGCCCCCGACGATCGCGGAGCTGTGGAGGAAGATCTCGGCGCTGCCGCCGTCGGGCGTCACGAAGCCGTACCCCTTGCTCGGCTCGTACCACGCGACGGTGCCGAGCACGCCCAGGGGTGCGTCGACAGCCCGGTCACCCGTGACACGGACGCGGCGCGCCTGCGGGCCGCGGTCGCCCTCGCCCACCTCGAACTCGACGGCCTGCCCCTCGCGGAGCTGCTTCGGTCCGTCGTCGCCGACGATCTCGGACGCGTGGACGAACAGGTCCTCCGCCTCGTTCCCGAGGTCGATGAAGCCGAACCCTCGGTCGGCGTCGAACCATCGGACAGTTCCCTGGGGCACGGAGTACTCCTCGTCTTGGCAGGCAGTGCTGCCACCCATTGTCCCCCAGGTCTCGGCGCCCCACCGCGCGCCGCCCTTGACGAACCGCCGCCCGGTGCGGGTTCATAAGGAGTGCATCGTTAAGTTCCCTGAGAGTTTGATTCGACCTGCAACGGAGCAGACATGAACAGACTTCGCACCGCCGCCGCGGCACTGGCCGTGGCCCTCGTCACCAGCGTCGCCCTGACCGCCGCCCCCGCCTCCGCCGAGGAGGTGCTGGTCAACGGGGGCTTCGAGTCGGGCACGCTCAGCCCCTGGACCTGCTCGGGTTCGTCCGGGGCCGTCGTCTCCACCCCCGTGCGCACGGGGACCAGGGCGCTGCAGGGGACCCCCTCGGGTCTCGACAACGCGCGCTGCACGCAGTCCGTGCCGACCGTCGCCGGCACCCAGTACACCCTCTCCGCCTGGGTGCGCGGCAGCTACGTCTACCTCGGGGTCGACGGCGGCACCTCGACCTGGACCCCGAGCGCGACCGACTGGACCCGCCTCACGGTCACGTTCACCGCCGCGGGCAGCACGACGCAGGTCTACCTGCACGGCTGGTACGGCACGGGCGCCTACCAGGCGGACGACGTCTCGCTCCAGGGCGCGGGCGGCCCGCCGCCCGTCGTCCCGGGCACGCCGGGCACCCCCGTCGCCGGGACGGTCACCTCGACGTCGGCCGCCCTCTCGTGGGGCGCGTCGTCCGGCACCGTGACGGGCTACCGCGTCTACGAGGGCAGCACGGTCGTGGCGACGGCCACGGGCACGTCGGCCACCGTGTCCGGGCTCGCCGCGTGCACCCCGCACACGTACTCGGTCGCGGCCTACAACACGGCGGGCGAGTCGCCCCGCTCCGGGAGCGTCACGGTCACGACCGCCGGGTGCGGGACCGGCGTCCCCGGCGCGCCCACCGGGCTGCGCGTCGCGACGACCGCCGACACCTCGCTCGGCCTCGCCTGGACGGCCTCGACCGGGAGCGTCACGGGGTACCGCGTCTACGAGGGGACGGCCCTGCGGGCGACCGTCACCGGGACGAGCGCGACGCTGACCGGCCTCGCGGCCTGCTCGAGCCACACCTACACGGTCCGCGCCTACAACGCGACGGGCGAGTCCCCGGCCGCCACCGTGACGGGCTCGACGAGCGGCTGCCAGACCGGCGCCCTGCCGAAGCACCTGCTCACGGGCTACTGGCAGAACTTCGTCAACGGGGCCACGCCGCTGCGGCTGTCGGCGGTCCCGACGTCCTACGACCTCGTCGCGGTCGCGTTCGCGGACGCCGTCCCGAGCACGCCCGGCGCCGTCACGTTCGGCGTCGACCCCGGCCTGTCCGCCGCGCTGGGCGGCTACACGAACGACCAGCTCAAGGCCGACGTCGCGACGCTGCACTCCCGCGGCCAGCACGTGATCCTGTCCGTGGGCGGCGAGAAGGGCACGGTGTCGGTCGGCAGCGCGGCCGCGGCGTCGGCCTTCGCGACCAGCGTGATCGGGCTCATCGACGCCTACGGGTTCGACGGCGTCGACATCGACCTCGAGAACGGGGTCGACCCGACGTACATGGGGCAGGCGCTGCGCCAGGTCCGGGCGGCCGTCGGGCCGGACCTCATCATCACGATGGCGCCGCAGACCATCGACATGCAGTCGACGGGCAGCTCCTACTTCCGGCTCGCGCTCGACATCAAGGACATCCTCACGATCGTCCACACGCAGTACTACAACTCGGGCACCATGCTCGGCTGCGACCAGATGCAGGCGTACGGGCAGGGCACGGTGAACTTCCTCACCGCGCTGTCGTGCATCCAGCTCCAGAGCGCGCTGCGGCCCGACCAGGTCGCGCTCGGCCTGCCGGCCACCACCCAGGCGGCGGGCGGCGGGTACGTGAACCCGTCGGTCGTGAACGACGCGCTGAGCTGCCTCGCCGCGGGCACCCGCTGCGGGAGCTTCGTGCCGCCCGCGCGCTGGCCGGACATCCGTGGGGCGATGACCTGGTCGATCAACTGGGACGCGAGCAACGGGTACGCCTTCGCGACCTCGGTGGACGCCCACCTGGCGAGCATGCCGTAGCCGCACCGTCCTCGGACGAGACGTGAGACGTGGCCCCTCGGAGCGCGACCCGGGGGGCCACTTCTCACGCCTCGGCCCGTCACCGGCACGATGCGGCGAGTCGCTAGCATCCAGGCATGCAGATGACGTTCGCCGTCGGACAGCACGAGCGCCATCTCGTCGTCTTCTCGTGGGACCAGTTCTGGGGTCGCCTGACGATCACGGTCGACGGATGGAGCGTCGTGGACCAGGTGCGGATGTTCTCCGTCTCGCGCGTCAAGGTCTACGAGTTCTGGGTCGGCACGCACGAACGCCACCACGTGCACATCGAGAAGCACCGCGAGGTGCTCTTCGCGGGGTTCCGCCCCCAGCCCGTCCTGGCCTACGTGGACGGCACGCTCGTCGCGCGCTCCGACGGCGCGCTCGGCCGCTGACCCGGCGACCCCTCCTCGCCCGACGTCGGCTCGTCGCCCCCGGTCGGCGCGCCCTCGGCAGGCGTCACGTCGGCGACGGGCGACCCGTCAGCGGCGGGCGTCCCGCCGTCCGGCCGGGCGCCGTCGACGGCGGGCGTCCCGTCGTCCGGCCGGGCGCCGTCGACGGCGGGCACGCCCTCGGGCTGCGTGCGACGTCGCGCGCGGCGCCGGACGAGCAGGACGACCACGCCGGCGAGCGCCACGAGGACGAGGAGCACGCTGCCGGTCCCGAGCCAGGGCGCGGCGGCCGCCCGGGACGACGCGTCGTCGGCCGCGGTCGCGGCGTCGTCCAGCCGACCGGCGTCGAGGGCGGCGCGGGCGTCGGCGACGGAGCCGTCGACGTCCAGGAGCAGGCGCCCGAGGTCCGCGAGCGGGCCACCGCCCGAGGCGGCGGCGACCGCGTCGCCGACGGACCCCACGACCTCGACCGTGCGCGGCAGCACGGTCGCGAGCACCGCGTACTCCTCGGCGGACGCCGCGCCCTCGTACTGCTCGCGCACGGCGGCCGGGTCGGGCAGGCCCGCGGCGCGGGCGGCCTCCTGCACCTGCCCGGCGGCCGCCGCCGCGTCGGTGCCGATCGCGGCGCGAGCCGCCTCGGCGTCGTCGAAGGCCCAGTCGGTCATCGCCGCGCGCAGGCCGGAGGGCGGCGACCACGCGCCGTCCGCCTCGTCGAGGACGGCGTACGCCTCGCGGGCGGGGGCCCGCGCGTCGAGCAGGGCGGCCTCGGCGTCGTCGGCGACCCACGTCCGGTACGTCGCCTCGGCGCCCGTCACGCCGCCGCGCACCTCGACGAGGTCGAGGAGACGACGGCCGTCGGTCACGCCCGGGTGGTCGAGGGCGCCGGGCTCGTCGTAGGCGCTCTCGCCCGCGTACGCCGCCGCGACGAGCCCGCCGAGGGCGTCCTCGTCCAGGCCGCCGACGAGCTCCGACATCGCGGTCCACGCGGCGGCGTAGGCGTACTCCTCGGCGGCACCCCCGCCGTCGTCGAGGTCGACCTCCTGCCACGCGGCGAGCGGCAGGGCGTCCGCCGCGTCGCGCGCGGGCGCGGGGCGCTGCTCCGCGGGGCCGCCGGTCTCGGCGGCGACGCGCTGCCCGACGACCTCGGCCAGGCCCTCGTACACCCACCGGTCCGCGAACCGGTCCCCCGCGAGCCACGCGTGCGAGAGCTCGTGGAACAGGAGCCCCGCGTCCAGGTCCTCGGGGATGACGATCTCCCAGGAGGCCGAGTCGAACCACGCGTACCCGAGCACGCCGGGCGACACGTCCTCGCGGATCCGCTCCAGGCTGCCCGGCCACGGCATGCCCACCGCGCGCTCCAGCACGGGCATGCCGGCCACCACCTGCTCCTCGACGAAGCCGCTCCACTCGGTGTCGCCCGGGAAGCTCTCCAGCACGAGCTCGTTCCCGCCGACGTCGACGCTGGTCTCGTCCGCCTGCTCGGGGTCGCGCAGCGAGACGAAGGCCCAGGTGCCGTAGTCGTCCGTGCTCTCGGTCGCGCGGTGGGTGCGGGTCTCCCCGTCGAGGATCGGCGTGAACCCGTCCCACGTGCTGTCGAAGTCCATCGACGTCGGCGTGGCGATCTCGACCGTGACCTGCCCCGGGTCGCCGGCCGCGTTCACGGCGAACGTCGCGTAGCCGGGCCCGACGCGCGTGTACCCCTCCGAGCGGATCGGCTCGCCTGGGATCGTGTAGGACCACTCGACGGTCCGCTCGCGACCGTAGTTCAGCGGGGAGAACGACACCCCGGCGATGCGGGTCGACGGGTCCTCGGTCGGCTCGAAGGTGACCGGGAGCGTGGTCCCGCCGCTCGTGGCGGTGACGTCGGTCGCGCTCGCCGGCACGGGGATCCCGTACGCGTCCCAGTAGTAGACGTACATCCCGCTGGCGGGCTGCTCGTTGCGGATCGTCGTCGTGACCGTCACGCGGACCGGGCCCGACCCGTCGACCTCGTACCGCGTGCGGGACGTCTCCGACAGCCCGTCGCCCGGGTCCGCGGTCGCGACCGTCGGAACGCCGAGGAGGACCGCGCACACGAGCGCGACCCCCGACCCCGCGCGCGCCGTCCACCGCGCGCGACGCACCCGCCCTGCGACCACCCCTGCACCGCCGTCCTCGCCGTAGCGGACAGCCCGTCTCCCCGTGCGACGGGGCCGGTCGACGACGACCGGGAACGGGACACCGGCGGGAACTGTACCCGCTCGCGGACGCCGCTCCGACCACTCCCCGGGGCCGGCTCCGACACCTGCCGGACACCTTGCCCTGGCACGCTGTCCGGGTGACCACCGCACCCGGCCAGCCCTCGCTCGCGCGCCGCCTCGGCACGACGGACGCCGTCGTCGTCGGGCTCGCGTCCATGGTGGGGGCGGGCGTGTTCTCCGCGTTCGCCCCCGCGGCCGCCGCCGCGGGGACGGGGCTGCTCGTCGGGCTGGCGCTGGCGGCGGTCGTCGCGTACGCGAACGCGACGTCGTCCGCGCAGCTCGCGGCGCAGCACCCCACGTCGGGCGGCACGTACGTGTACGGGCGCGAGCACCTCGGCCCGTGGTGGGGCTACCTCGCCGGGTGGGGGTTCGTCGTCGGGAAGACGGCGAGCTGCGCGGCCATGGCGCTCGTGCTCGCCGCCTACGCGGCCCCTCCCGGGTGGGAGCGGCCCGTCGCCGCCGCGGCCGTCGTGCTGCTCACGGCCGTAGGCTACCGGGGCGTGACGCGGACGGCGCGCCTCGCCCGGGCGATCGTCGCGGTGGCGCTCCTCGCGATCGCGACGGCCGTCGTCGCGAGCCTCGCGGGCACCGCGCCGCGCTGGTCGGCCGTGCTCGACCCCGACGGCGCGCACGGCGGCTGGTACGGCGTCCTCCAGTCCGCGGGCCTGCTGTTCTTCGCGTTCGCGGGGTACGCGCGCGTCGCGACCCTCGGCGAGGAGGTGCGCGACCCGCGCCGCACGATCCCGCGCGCGGTCCTCGTGTCGCTCGGGGCCGTCGTCGTGCTCTACGCGGTCGTCGCGGTGGTCCTGCTCGCGGTGCTCGGCCCGGACGGGCTCGCGGCCTCCGCGGCGCCGCTCGCCGACGCGGTCGCCGCCGGGTCGTGGACGTGGGCGGGCCCGGTCGTGAGCGTCGGCGCCGTCGCCGCGAGCGCCGGCGCCCTCCTCGCCCTGCTCGCCGGCGTGAGCCGGACGGGCCTCGCGATGGCGCGCACGGGCGACCTGCCCGGGTGGTTCGCGGCCGTGCACCCCGTGCACCGGGTGCCGCACCGGGCCGAGCTCGCGGTCGGAGCGGTCGTCGTGGTGCTCGTGCTGACGACGGACCTGCGGGGCGCGATCGGGTTCTCGTCGTTCGGGGTGCTCGTCTACTACCTCGTGGCGAACCTCTCGGCGCTGCGCCAGACCGCCCCGCACCGGCTGTACCCGCGCGCGCTCCAGGTGCTCGGCGCGCTCGGCTGCGTCGCGCTGGTCGCCACGCTCCCCCTCCCGAGCGTCGCCGCGGGAGCGCTGGTGCTGGCGACAGGCATCACCCTCCGCGCGGTACGCGTCCGCTCATGACCGCGAGATCGGCCCGCCCGTCGCGAGATCGACCTCCCGAGGGTCGATCTCGGACGCACAGGTCGATCTGGCGAGACCGACGGCGTCGACGTCACGCCGCGCGGTCGAACCAGTCGCGCGAGAGGGCGGCCACGGCGGCGGGCGCGTCGTCGGTGATGAAGTGCGCGGCGTCGTCGACGTAGGCGAGCTCGGCCCGGTCCGCGTGCCGCTCCGGCGCGCGGCAGACCTGTCCCATGAGCTCCTCGGTCCACGGCCGGTCGCGGCGGCCGAAGACGAAGAGGGTCGGCACCGTGAGCCGACGGCGACGGTAGACGCCCCGCATCATGCGCGTGGCCTCGGGCAGCACCATGTGCCGCACGAGCGGACGCACGGCGGCGTCGACCTCCGTCCGACCCATCGGGGCGAGGTGGGCGTCGACGTCGTCCTCCGACAACGGGTGGGCGACGTACGCGCTGGAGAAGATCCCCCGCAGCGACGCGCCCCGACGGTGCCAGACCAGGGCGGGCAGGTGCCGGAACCCGGGGAGCAGTCGAGGGCTGGGACGCATGAAGCCCGGTGGCACCGAGAGCTCGACGGCCGCGCGGACCCGGTCGGGGTGCTCGTAGCAGAGCTGCATCGCCGTGATCGCGCCCATGTCGTGCGAGACGAGGTGGGCTCGGTCGACGTCGAGCGCGTCGAGGAGGGCGAGCAGGTCGCGGAGCCGGGTCTGGCGCTCGACGTGCGCGTCGTCGGCCGTGGTCCAGCCCGCGCCGCGCAGGTCGGGACACAGGACGCGGTAGCCCGCGGCGGCGAGGACGGGCGCGACGTCGCGCCACTGCCACCAGTGCTCGGGGAAGCCGTGCAGCAGCACGACCGGGTCGCCGGTGCCGACGGTCGCGACGTGGGTGCGCAGGCCGGGCGTCTCCACGACGAGGTGGTCGAAGCCCGGCGCCTCCGGGAGCGGCGGGGACCATGCCCGGACGTCGGCGGGGCGGGTGGTGCGGGGCTGAGGCGTAGTCATGGCGAGCTCCTTCGGGCGAGCGACTACTATGTTCATAGTAGATCGGTCGAGAGAGGGAGTCCATGGCCGCAGCCACCCGGGAACGAGCGCTCGACGCGGCCGTGGAGGTGCTCGGTGCGGACGGCGTGCGCGCGCTGAGCCACGCGCGGGTCGACCAGCGGGCCGGTCTCCCGCCGGGGTCGACGTCGAACTGGTTCCGCACCCGGCGCGCGCTCCTCGCCGGCGTGGTCGACCGGATCGCCGAGCAGGAGCGCGCCGACCTCGACGTGACCGCGATGCCGCAGATCACGAGCGTCGACGACCTGGTCGACGGTCTGTGCGCCATGACCGAGGCACAGTCCGGTCCGTTCGCGTCGCGCACCCGGGCGCGCTACGCCCTCTTCCTCGAGCTCGCCGACGACCCCGAGCTCGGTGAGCCCCTCCGACGCCAGCGCCGCACGTTCGAGCGGTGGACCGAGCGGATCGTGGCCGCCGTCGGCATCGCCGACCCCGTCCCGGCGACCCGGGCGCTCATGGCCCTCGGCGACGGGCTGCTCCTGCACCGCCTCACCGTCGACCCCGGCCTCGACCTGCGCCCCGCGATCGAGCGCACGGTGCGCGCGCTCGCGGCGTCGTGACGGCGCCGGCCCGGGGATGCCGCACCGGCTGCAAGAAACCCGGCGCCGGAGACAGGATCGGGGCATGGACGGACACGAGCCCGGGCGCCCACGGGTGCCGCGCGCCGTCGTCCTGACGTTCCTGGTGTCCGTCCTCGCCGCGGCCTGCACCGTCCCCGACGACGGGACCGTCGGCAGCCCGGGTGACGGCGAGGTCGGTCCGGACCCGGTCGGGCTCGTCGGGATGTGGCGGGTCTCGGGGGCGGACGGCGAGGGCCCCGACACGTGGCTGCGGCTCGATGCCGGGCGGTACACGCTGTGGGGCGACTGCGGTGCGTACGTGGAGGGCGACTGGGACGCGGCCGGCCGGACCTTCGTCGCCTCCGACCCGTACGCCGCCGCCGGGGCGTGCGGCACGGGCGGGATCCCCGAGGCGCCGTGGCTCCGCTCGGTGGTCGCGTACGAGCCCGACGGCGAGGGCTGGCGGCTCCTCGACGCGGACGGCGACGTCGTCGCCGGCCTGCGGGTCGACGGCGCCCCGGCGCCGATCCCCGACGCCGCGGAGCAGCTCGCGCAGGCGCCGGACGTGACCGACGACGTGCGCGCGGCGTTCGAGCCGCCCGCACCGCTGCCCGACGCCCTCGAACCCGCCTCCGTCCGGGACGTCGTCGGGCGCTGGGAGCCGGTCGCACGCGCCGCCACCGACCCCCACGTCGTCTTCCACGAGGACGGGACGTGGTCGGGCTCCGACGGGTGCAACGGCAGCGGGGGCGCGTGGGCCCTGGACGACGGCGGTCGGCTGCTCGCCACCTCCGGCCTCCAGACCCTGATGTGGTGCGAGGGAGAGAGCGTCCCGGGCTACGTCGCCGCGGCCGCCCGTGCCGCCCTGGACGGCGGCCGGCTGGTGCTCGTCGGCCCGGACGGCGCGGAGATCGCCCGTCTCGTCCGGGGATGAGGCCGCTCCGCCCCGAGATCGACCCGAGCGTCCGAGATCGACCCTCAGGAGGTCGACCTGGCGCCGGACGGGTCGACCTCGGCGTCAGTCTTCGGGTTCCGGGTCGGACGGGGCGCCCAGTGCGTCGTCCGATTCCACGACGCGCGACGACTCGCCCTCCTCGCCCACGGCCGGCAGGCCGCGCTCGTCGGGGGCGTAGTAGCGGCCGGTGTAGCGCGGGCGGAGGAAGTTCTCGGTCGTGAGCACCGCGTCCACCTCCTCCGGCGTGAGCAGGCCGCGCGCCACGACGACGTCGCGCACCGAGGCGCCGGTCCGGGCGGCCTCGGCACCCACGAGGTCGCCGTTGCGGTGCCCGATGATCTCGTTGAGGTAGGTGACGATCCCGATCGAGTCCAGCACGTGGCGACGGCACACCTCGACGTTCGCCGTGATGCCCGTGACGCACTTGGTGCGCAGCGCGACGCACGCGTTGGTCAGCAGGTGCAGCGACTCGAACATCGACTGCGCGAGCCCGGGCTCCATGACGTTGAGCTGGAGCTGCCCGGCCTCGGCCGCGTGGGTGATCGTCACGTCGTTGCCCATGACCTTGAAGCACACCTGGTTGACGACCTCGGGGATCACCGGGTTCACCTTGGCGGGCATGATCGACGACCCGGCCTGGAGCTCGGGCAGGTTGATCTCCCCGAGGCCGGCGCGCGGCCCGGACGACAGCAGGCGGAGGTCGTTGCAGATCTTCGAGAGCTTGGCCGCGAGCCGCTTGAGCGCGGAGTGCACGGCGAGGTAGGCGCCGTTGTCGTACGTCGCCTCCACGAGGTTCTCGGCCGGCACCGTGGGCAGCCCGCTCACCTCGGCGAGGCGGCGCGTCGCGACCTTGGGGTATCCGGGCGGGGTGTTGAGCCCGGTCCCGATCGCGGTCGCGCCGAGGTTGACCTCGAGCAGCAGCTCGCCCGCGACCTCGAGACGCCGGACCTCCTCGCCCACGTTCACGGCGAACCCCGCGAACTCCTGGCCGAGGCTCATGGGCACCGCGTCCTGGAGCTGCGTGCGGCCCATCTTGAGGACGTCGGCGAACTCGGACGCCTTCTCGTCGAACGCGCGCTCGAGCAGCAGCACCTCGTCCTGCAGCCGCCGGACCAGCTGGTGCACGGCGAGGCGGAACCCCGTGGGGTACGCGTCGTTGGTCGACTGCGAGCGGTTCACGTGGTCGTTCGGGTTGATGACGTCGTAGCGGCCCTTCTCGAACCCGGAGAGCTCGAGCGCGAGGTTGGCCACGACCTCGTTGGTGTTCATGTTGACGCTCGTGCCCGCGCCGCCCTGGAACACGTCCACCGGGAACTGGTCGAGGCACCGCCCGTCGTCGAGGATCGCGTCGCACGCGGCGACGATCGCGTCCGCGACGTCGCGCTGGATCGTGCGCAGCTCGCGGTTCGCGAGCGCCGACGCCTTCTTGACCATCACCATGCCGCGGACCATCTCGGGGACGTCGCTGACGGTCGTCCCCGAGATGCGGAAGTTCTCCACGGCCCGGACGGTGTGGACCCCGTAGTACGCGTCCGCCGGGACCTCGAGGGGTCCCAGCAGGTCCTCCTCGACCCGTGTCCGTGCGCTCGACATGCCCCGACGGTATCGCCCGCCGGGACGCCGCGCGCGGAGCGGACCCCTCAGCCGACCGGTGCGTAGACGAACCGCTCGACCCGGACGACGGAGGTCGAGGGCCGTCCCTCGCTCGTCGCGTGCACGCCCAGCCACAGCCCGAGGAACCCTCCGGTCGCGGCGCTGTCGAGGGTGCGGCCGTCCACGGTCGCGAGCGGCTCGGGTGCACCCGCCGGGCCGACGACGAGCCCGTAGTCCTGCCCGCGCACGCGCAGCCCGACGACGACCGGCTCCCCGGGGGCGGCGGCCACCGTCGTCTCCCCGACCACCGCGTCCGCGCCGCCGCGCCGGTGCACCGCGACGACGCGCCGCTCGTCCCCCGGACCGCCGTCGACGAGGAGCCGCACGTGGTCGTCCTCGGACTGGCGCACGACGACGCCCGCGCGCTCCCCCGCCACGGCCGGGACCTGCACGGTGACCGTCACGTCGACGTCGCGGTGCTGCTGGCGCACGCCGAGGAACGCGGGCGCGCCCGGCTCGGCGAGCGTCGTCGGGCGCACGGGGAGGTCCCAGCCCTCGCCCGCCGGGGTCGCGACGTCGCGCGGCAGGGCGCGCACCGCCGTCCAGCGCGGGTCGTCGGGGCGGACGACGCCGCTCGCCCCGCCCTGGACCGCCGTCCGGGGCGCCGGGCTCGCGAACGGGACCTCGACGGCGTCTGGCACGCGGCCCTCGCCGGGCGCGAGGACGGGCCAGCCGTCCTCCCACACGACGGGGACGAGGAACGTCTCGCGGCCGAGCGGGTAGTGGTAGCCGCCGTCGACGCGCATGGCGAGCAGCACGGCCCACCACGAGCCGTCGGGCGCCTCGACGAGGTCGGCGTGGCCCACTCCGACGACGTCCACGCCGCGCCCGAGGTGCCTGTGCGTGAGCACGGGGTTGGCCTTGTTGCCCTCGTACGGCCCGGTGACCGACGACGCCCGTGCGACGGACACCGCGTGGTGGAAGTCCGTCCCGCCCTCGGCCGCGAGCAGGTAGTAGGTGCCGTCGACCTTGTACAGGTGCGGGCCCTCGGCCCACACGGCGCCGCGCACGGCCCCCGTCCACACGACGTGCTCGGGACCCACGAGCGTGCACGTCGCGGGGTCGAGCTCGCGCACCCAGACCTCGGTCTGGTGGAACCACTCCGGCTCGGGCGCGAGCCGCGTGCCGTGCAGCCAGACGCGGCCGTCGTCGTCGAAGAAGATCGACGGGTCGATCCCCGCGACCCGCTCGCCGTCCTCGTCGCGCAGCCACACCGGGTCGGACCACGGCCCGGCCGGGTCGGTCGCCGTCATGACGAAGTTGCCGCCACGGGAGTCGTCGTCCGGGTCCACGAGCGTGCACACGAGCCAGAACGTGCCGTCGTGGTGACGCAGTGTCGGGGCGAACAGGCCGCCCGACGACCGGATGCCGTCGTAGTCGAGCTGACCCGACCGGTCGACGACGTCCCCCACGTGCTCCCACGTCGCGAGGTCGCGGCTGCGCAGCACCGGCAGGCCGGGCAGGTACTCGAACGTGGACGTGACGAGGTAGAAGTCGTCGCCGACGCGGCAGACCGACGGGTCGGGGAAGCACCCGGGCAGGATCGGGTTCGGGACGCGCGTCATGCGCCCTCCCCCGCCTCGACCGGTCCGGAGACCTCGACGGCGACGAGCCGCTCGTCCGCGGCCGTGACCTCGTGCACGGTCCCGGTCACGGCGAGCGTCGCGCGCGGCGTCGCCGCGCCGGGCACGACCCGACGCTCGGCCGGCGCGGACTCGTTGACGATCGCGCCCCCGGTCGTCGAGCCGAGGTCCCCGGTGCCGGGGGCGGCGTCGACCGCGCCGGCGTGCGCGCCGACCCACACCTCGACGTCGCCCGGCTCGACCACGCGCACGAGGCGGCGGTCGGAGAACGCGAGCCGCGTCGTCGGGACGCGGAACGTCACGCGGCGCGACTCGCCCGCGGCGAGGTCGACGCGCGCGTACCCGAGGAGCTGCGCGACGGGCCGCGGGACCGACCCGACGACGTCGCGCGCGTAGAGCTGCACGACGTCCGTCCCCGCGACGGCGCCGGCGTTCGTCACGGTCACCGAGGCCGCGAACGTCCCGCCCGCGGCGACGCTCGTGTCGACGGCCAGGTCCGCGTACGCGAACTGCGTGTACGACAGCCCGAACCCGAACGGCCGCACGGGCGTCGGGTCCGCGGACGTCACGTCCGACGGCCCGCCGAGCACGGGGTGCAGGTAGGAGAACGGCTCCGCGCCGCCCGCACGCGGCAGCGACACGGGCAGGCGGCCCGAGGGGTTCACGGCGCCCACGAGCACGTCGGCCACGGCGCGGCCGCCCTCCTCGCCCGGGAAGAAGCCCTGCACGACGGCGGCCGGGTGGCCGGACGCCGCACCGTCCGTCCCCGCGTGGTCCCCGAACGCCCAGCCGATCGCGTACGGGCGGCCCGTGAGCAGCACGAGCACGACGGGGATGCCCGTCGCGACGACCTCCTCGACGAGCCGCCGCTGCACGCCCGGGAGCTCGAGCGACTCGACGTCGTTGCCCTCGCCGACCGTGCCGCGCCCGAACAGTCCGGCCTCGTCGCCCACGACGACGACCGCGACGTCCGCGTCCCGCGCGACGGCGACCGCCTCCGCGATCCCCGAGGTGTCGAGACCGTCCACCGTGCAGCCGACGGCGTGCGTCACGTCGGTGCCGGGGAGGGCGTCGCGCAGCGACTCCAGGACCGTCGGCAGCGCGATGCCCGCCGGGGTGCCGGGGTGGTGCGCGAGCACGTGGTTGACGAACGAGTAGCAGCCCATGAGCGCCTCGGACGAGTCCGCGTTCGGCCCGACGACGGCGACGCGCCCCGGGGCGGTCGTCGCACCGTCAGCGCTGTCGCGGCGCGCGAGCGGCAGCACGCCGTCGTTCGCGAGCAGCACGAGCGACTCCTGCGCGAGGCGGCGTGCGGTCGCGCGCTGCCGCGGGGTGTCGAGGTCGACGGTCGTCGGCGGCTCGTCGGCGTAGGCGGCCGGGTCCAGGAGACCCAGCTCCTCCTTCTGGTCGAGCACACGCAGCACCGCGCGGTCGACCCACGCCTCGTCGAGCGCGCCGGACCGCACGCGCTCGGCGAGCGGGGCGAGGTAGGCGTCGCCCGTGGGGAGCTCGACGTCGAGGCCCGCCTCGAGCGCCTGCGCGGCGGCCTCGCCGCGGTCCGCCGCGACGCGGTGCATGACCTCCAGGAACGCGACGCCGAAGTAGTCGGCGACGACGACGCCGTCGAACCCCCAGCGCTCGCGCAGGATCTCGGTGAGGTACTCCGAGCTGCCGTGCAGCGGCACGCCGTCGACGTCGACGTAGGACGCCATGACCGACCGGGCGCCGCCGTCGCGCACGGCCATCTCGAACGGCGGGAGGTAGACGTCGGCGAGCTCGCGCGGTCCCGCGCTCACCGGCGCGTGGTTGCGCCCGGCGCGCGAGCCCGAGTACCCGACGAAGTGCTTGAGCGTCGCGTGCACGCCTGCGTCCTGGAGGCCGCGCACGTACGCCGTGCCGACGGTGCCCACGAGGTACGGGTCCTCGCCCACGCACTCGTCGACGCGGCCCCAGCGCGGGTCGCGCACGACGTCGAGCACGGGCGCGAGGCCCTGGTGCACGCCGAGCGCGCGCATCGACTCCCCGACCTCGCGCGCCATCTCCTCGACCAGCGCCGGGTCGAACGACGCTCCCCACGCGAGGGGCGTCGGGTACGTCGCGGCCCGCCACGCGGCGAGGCCCGTGAGGCACTCCTCGTGCACGATCGCGGGGATGCCCAGCCGGGTCTCCTCCTTGAGGCGGCGCTGCTCCGCCCACAGCCACGCCGCGCGCTCCGCGGGCTCGACGGGCCGCGTGCCGTAGACGCGCGTGTAGTGCCCCATGCCGTGCCGCGTGATCTCCGCGAGCCGGCCGCCGTCCGCCTGGCCCGCCGTCATCTCCGACTGCATCGGGGCGACGGTGCCGTTCTGGTCGAGCCAGTAGCCCACGAGCTGGGCGAGCTTCTCGTCGAGGGTCATGCGCGCGTGGAGCGCACGCACGCGCTCGGAGACGGTAGGCATCTGCGGGGGTGCCGGGCGTGGGGTCGGCGCGGCGGCGGCGCCCGGGTCCGGGCTGCCGAGGGGTGCCGTCGGGACGGCAGGGACGACGTCGGTCACGGGACCGTTCTCCTTCGGTGGTGGCCCCGTCCCGCGCGCGGCGCGGGACGGGGCGGGGTGCGGACGGGCGGTGGTCAGCCCTTCACGGCGCCGGTGAGGCCCCCGACGATGCGCCGCTCGAACAGCGAGAAGAAGACGAGCGCGGGGATCATCGACAGGGAGGTGAAGGCGAGCACACGGGCGGTGTCCACGGAGTACTGCGACGCGAACGCCTGCACGCCCAGCGGGAGCGTGTACGACGTCTCGTCGTTGAGGATGAAGAGCGGGAGCATGTAGCTGTTCCAGCTCGCGACGAACGCGAGGATCCCCACGGTGATGACGCCCGGCAGCGACAGCGGCACGACCATGCGGAAGAAGAAGCCCAGCCGGCTCGCCCCGTCGATCGACGCCGCCTCCTCGATCTCGCGCGGGATCGCGCGCAGGAACGGGACGAGGATGATGACGGTCGTCGGGAGCGCGAACGCGATCTGCGGGAGCACGAGCCCGCCCACGGAGTTCATCAGCCCGAGCGAGCGGATCATGATGTACAGCGGGGTGATCGCGACGGTCATGGGGAACATGAGCCCCGCCGCGAACAGCGCGTACAGCGCCCCGCGCCCCACGAACGAGTAGCGCGCGATGACGTAGCTCGCCATGAGACCGAGGACGACGACCCCGAGGGTCGTGAGGAGCCCGGCCACGAGCGAGTTCCCGAGCTGCTGCCAGAACAGCGAGCTCGTCAGGACCCCGACGTAGTTCTCGATCTGCCACGGGTCGGGCAGGCCCGACGGGTCGGCCGTGATCTGCGCGTTCGTGCGGAACCCGCCCACCACGATGTACGCGATCGGGGCGAGGCAGACGCCCACGAGCAGCCACGCCACCACGTAGGTCAGGGGGCCGCCCCGGCCGATGCCGGAGCCGCGCGGCTCCTTCGGGGTCTGGACGCCGGCGGCACGCTCGGGCGCGGGTGCGGCGGTGACGGTGGCCATCACTTCTTCCCTTCCGTGATCGCGCCCGCGGTGTCACGGCGCAGGACGTACCGCTGGTAGACGAGCGCCACCGCGAGGGAGATGAGGAACAGCACCACGGCGACCGCGCTGCCGAACCCGTAGTTCCCCGCGTTGCGGCCGTTCGCCACCATGTAGGTCGCCATGGTCGACGTCCCCGCCGTCGAGGCCACGTACTGGCCCCAGATGATGTAGACGAGGTCGAAGAGCTGGAGCGAGCCGATGATCGACAGGAACGCCCAGATGCGGACGGTCGGGCCGAGCAGCGGGAGGGTGACGTAGCGCTGCGTCTTCCAGTACGACGCGCCGTCGATCGCCGCGGCCTCGCCCAGCTCGTCGGGGATGCCCTGCAGGCCCGCGAGGAAGAGGATCACGGCGAAGCCGATGTACTTCCACGTGATGATGAGCAGGAGGGTCCAGATCGCGACGTCGGGGTCGGCGAGCCAGTCGACCGAGAGGAACCCGAGTCCGATCTTGTCGAGCAGGTCGTTCACGGCGCCCGTGGTCGCGAGCATGAGGCTGAAGCCCGTCCCGACGATCACCTCGGACACCACGTACGGCACGAACACGAGCACCCGGATCACCGAGCGGCCGCGGATGCGCCGGTTGAGCATGAGCGCCACGACCACGGCGACCGGGCCCTGCAGCACGAGCGACATCACGACGATGAACGCGTTGTGCCGCAGCGCCGCGAGGAACTCGGGGTCGCGGAAGATGATGAGGTAGTTCTCCAGCCCGACGAAGTCCGTCGGCGGGCCGAAGCCCTTCCACTTGAAGAACCCGTAGTACGCCGCCATCACCACGGGGACGATGACGAAGGTCAGGAAGACGACGAGCGCGGGCCCGGCGAGCACCGCGATCTCGGCTCGCTGGGCCCAACGGCCGCCGCGCGGGGGGCGCCGCGCGGCGACCGGGGCGGGGGGGGGGGGGGGGGGGGGAGGG